>CBFGRJ010000097.1:0-20860 GCA_965651135.1 uncultured Myxococcales bacterium | reverse complement strand
GTATGCGGCGTCGAGCCTGGCTGCGACACGGGGCATCAGGTCTTTGCCGAAGCTGGTCGCGGTGGCCACGATGAGTCCGTAGTTTTTGCCGACTTCCGCCACCGTGGGGGCAAAATGTTCGGCCGTGTACTTCGCGAGCGATGGGTCGTCACAGGCGATGACCTTGGCGGCCCCGAAGCCCGTGAGCTCGCCGGCGCGTTCCGCGGCATTCGCCCCCAGTACGAGAATCGCCAGCTGCCCACCCAAGACACTCTGCGCTTCTCGGGCGAACGTGATCGCGCTCAGCGTTGCGCTGCGCAACTGCCCGTCTTCAGTGAGTTCGGCGACGACGAGTACGTCTGACATCTGCTGGTTCCTTTCAGATGACCTTGGCTTCGTTGGCAAGCTTGTTCACGAGCTCGGCAACGTCTTTGACCTTGACGCCCGCGCCTCGCTCGGGGGGTGGGGCGAATCTCAAATAGCGCGTGGTCAGTGCTGCATCGCCCACGTAGTCGGCGAGCGCCTTGACTTCGAGCGGTTTCTTTTTGGCTTTCATGATCGCCGGCAGCGGCGCAAAGCGTACTCCCTCGTTGTACTTGAAGCCGCGATCGGTGTGTTGCGAGTAAACGCTGGTCGGCGCGACGATGCGCAGGTCGACCGTGATCAGCGCAGGCAGCTTGAGCCGTAGGGAGAGAACGCCACCATCGACCTCACGCCCCACGACCACGCTACCGGGTTCTTCGACTACGGTTGCCGCAAAGGTAGCCATGGGATAATCCAAGAGCTCCGCCAGCCGTTGCCCGACCTGATTTGTGTCACCGTCGACCGCTTGCTTGCCCATCAACACCAAATCGGGAGCTTCGTCGGTGACGATCTGGCGTAGCGCGAGCGCGACGAGCCGCCCATCGAGTTGCTCGTCCGTGGCATCGACGCGCAGCGCCCGATCGGCTCCCGTGGCCAGGGCCGAACGCAACTGCGTTTCGGCCTCCTTGGGTCCGAGCGTCATGACGACCACTTCGCCGAGCCGCGTTTTGGGCGCCTTTCCGTCTTCGGTCAGTCGCAGAGCCGTTTCCAAGGCGTATTCGTCGAACGGGTTGATCTTCCATTCGAGGTGGCTGGTGTCGACGCCGTGCTCGCTGATCTTGATTTTGTTGGCGTTGTCCGGGTCTGCCACTCTTTTGAGAACGACTACAATCTTCAAGGGGGGCCTCCAGGTTTTTCGAGAGGTGGGTGCCGTTCGAGCAGTTTAAGGAGCTTCCAGGGTAACTTACGTCCGAAACATAGGGGAGTGAAGCGCTGCGTCAATCGACATTGATCTGGGCTTTCGGCTATTTCTATAACACCCCGGCTGGTCGGAACCTGCTATGACCAGGCGCACTTTCACCTCACGATGACCACACGTACGGACTACCTGGTGCTCGGCAGCGGAATTGCCGGCCTTTCTTTCGCGCTCAGAGCCGCTGCTCATGGGGAGGTCACTTTGGTGACCAAGCGCTCACCCGATGATTCGGCCACCAGTTGGGCCCAAGGCGGCATCGCCGCCGTGTGGTCGGACCAAGACTCGTTCGCCAAACACGCCGAGGACACGCGCAAGGCCGGAGCCGGTCTGTGTCACGACGTGGTCGTCGATCTGTGTGTGGCAGAAGGGCCCGATGCGGTCAAATGGTTGCTCGACAATGGCGTGGAGTTCACGCGTGACGAGCGCGGATCGCTGGACCTGGGTCGTGAGGGCGGACACAGCGAACGCAGAGTGGCTCACGCGGGTGACATGACCGGGCGCGAGATCGAAAAAGTCTTGCTAGAGCGTGCCAAAGAGTCGCCGAACATCCACCTGTTGGATTGGCATATGGGCATCGACCTGATCACGCTCAGCAAGTTCGGTGGCCCGGACCAGTGCATCGGCGCCTACGTCTTGAACGAGGTCAGCGGCAAGGTCGAGACGATCTTGGCCCGCGCCACGGTGTTGGCAACGGGCGGAGCCGGCAAAGTGTACCTGTACACCTCCAACCCCGACGTCGCTACCGGTGACGGGGTGGCCATGGCGTACCGGGCCGGTGCCGAGATTGCCAACATGGAGTTTTATCAGTTTCACCCGACGGTGCTGTACGAACCGCGCGCCAAGAGCTTTTTGGTGAGCGAGGCGCTGAGGGGGGAGGGGGCCGTGCTGCGGCTGCCCTCCGGGGAGCCCTTCATGAAGAAGCACCACCCGCTCGCCGATCTGGCGCCCCGTGACGTGGTGGCGCGCGCCATCGACTACGAAATGAAGCGCAGCGGTGCCGACTACGTCCTGCTCGACATCACCCACAAGCCGCCCGCGTTCATTCGAGAGCGATTCCCGAACATCTACGAAACCTGCAAGCGGTTCGCGATAGACATCACTACCGAGGCCATTCCCGTCGTGCCAGCTGCGCACTACATGTGCGGCGGTGTGACTTCGGACTTGCACGGCCGCACGAGTCTACCTGGGCTCTGGGTGATCGGAGAAACGGCGTGCACGGGGCTGCACGGGGCCAATCGCTTGGCCAGCAACTCGCTGCTCGAAGGGCTGGTTTTTGCGCGCAGGGCGTCGCTCAAGCTGGAGACGATCATTGGCGAGCTGCGCCAGCGCCCGCAACCGCAAGTGCCGGACTGGGAGATAGGGTCGGCTGCGCCCAGTGACGAGGCCGTCATCGTCTCGCACAACTGGGACGAGATTCGGCGCGCCATGTGGAGCTACGTGGGCATCGTTCGCAGTGACTCTCGCTTGCGGCGTGCTGCGCGCCGAGTGGCTCTCTTGGAGGAGGAGATCCGTGAATATTACTGGAAGCACCTGGTGACTCGCGATTCGCTCGAGCTCAGGAACATCCAGACGGTGGCCGAGCTGATTATCGCTTCGGCGGCGAGCCGGCGCGAGAGCCGCGGGCTCCACTACACCATCGACTACCCGGACATGCTACCCGATGGTGTGCAAGACACCGTGATCAAGCGCGGTGTCCCGGCACACCCGCGAGGCCTCTAGCGCGCCTTGGGTATTCGACGTGCAACGCAGTTTCGGAGTATTGCAGGTCTTTTTGTGGACGTTTGGGGCGACGCTGGGCCTCATTACTTCGTTTCAAGTGGTCGAAAGCTTGCTGCCGGGTGCGACCACCGACCTGGTGACGCTCGGCGCCATCGAGGGCTTGGTTTATGGGCTCAGCTGCTTTCTGGTCTGGCACGTCTACGCTTCCAACAGGCCCGTGCTCGATTTTCTGGCCATACGCAGGACTCACCCCGCGTTGCCGGTGCTAGGGCTGCTCTTGGGCATCAGTCTGCAAGCGCCCGCTGATACGCTGCAGGCGTTGGTCGAGGCGATCGCCGGACCACCCAGCGAGGAGCTGCTCCTGCGTCGCGCGGCCATGATGCGAGCTGACAGCGAAATCGAGGCTGCCATGATGATGATCAGCGCGGCGTGTGTGGTGCCGCTGGTCGAAGAGCTGTTGTTTCGGGGCGCTTTTTTCGGGGGGCTCAAGAGCCAGGCTTCCGCGATTTTCGCGGGGCTCATGACCGGCCTCGCGTTCGTGATTTGTCACCTGGACCCGCGCGTGTGGTTGCCGTTGGCCGCCGTCGCCGCGGTACTCAGCATGCTGCGCGTCGTCTCGGGGTCCGTGCTGCCCGGGTTTGCGCTGCACTTGGCGTTCAACGCCGTGACGCTGGCCGTGGTGGTGCTGAGAATAGTAGCGGTCGACCGCCGATTGGACCTGTCATGGCAGTTGTCGGTGGCTGGTTGGCTGGCTACGCTGCTGCTCTTGTACGCGGTGCTGCGTACTGCCCAGAGCGACGAAGCGACGGAAGCTCGCGTTCGGGACGATGCCGGCTGACAAAGCCGGCTAACAATGCCGGCTGACAGCGGAATGAACAGGATGATACCCGGGGCCGTTCATTCTCGATTGCCTGTTTCGGCGGTCTGTTTCACAGTCGAGCTGCTCATGCGGCAGCATCTCGTAGGCCACGCAGTGGGTCGGGCTCCCCTTGCCCGAGCCCTGAGAAATCTGGGCTTTTTATGCGCCATTTCGTGGCTATGTGGCTGCGAGCAGCCGTACCGCATTGGTGAATACGTGTTGGTCGAATGGGAAGAAGGGCAGCCGCCATACCCGGCGTACATCATCGAGCAGGAGGGAAAAACACGCTTTCGGGTTCACTACGACGGCTACGCGACCCGCTGGGACGAAGACGTCACGATCGACAGAATCAAGGGTCGTGTTACCGGGCACGTCTTTCGGCCGCCACCGCCCAAGAAAGTACAGCGCGCGCAAGGGATCACGCCGACGAACAAGCAGGGGGGTGCACAAGGCAGTGCTTCGGCCGCGCCCGTTGGGCAATACCAAGTGGGGGACCGCGTCAAGGTTCGCTGGCGAGGTACCGTGTATGCGGCGACGGTCGTCGGTGTGGTGGGCCAAGACAAGTACTTGATTCACTACGACGGGCACGAGAGCGCGTGGGACGAAGTCGTGAATGCCAGCCGCATCGTCTCGACGCGTTGAGCTCATCGTGTTTGCCCAGGCATTTTTCCTAGGCTTTGCCAGGCCGCGTCCAAGCGACCCCGATCCGAGAAGGACAAGAGCCCTGGGTCAAGCGCGTGCATTCGCTTGGCGGTGCTCAACCACGAGTGGGCGCTGCGGGCATTGCCCACCGCGAGCTCTGCCAGGCCTCGATAGAGCGCATAGCGAAGGCGAGGCCCGGCTGCCCATGCGCGTTGCTCCGCCTCCACCTGGCGCAGCAGCGCCAGCGCTTCAGGGTAGCGAGCAGCCTGGTACTGATCCACGGCGCGACCGAAGCCGCTCGGCGTGCAGCTAGCGGCGCACAAAAAGCTCGCGGCAGCGCCAATGGCGATTCGAGAAGCCAGCCGTAGTGCCATGAAACCGGAATCGGCGAGCTCTCGACCGCGGTTGCTCCCTATTTTGCTTGACCCCAGGGTCGTGCCGCCTTTGCCTCCGGTGCCGTGCACGATCAGCTCTCGATTCGGATCGCCGCGAATCTCAAACGCTTGCGCGAAGCACGCCACATGAGCCAGCAACGTTTGAGCGATGCTTCCGGCGTTCCGCGGCCGACGCTCGCGCACCTGGAGTCCGGAGCGGCCAACCCTGGGCTCGGCCTGCTGTTGAAAGTGAGCGAGGCGCTGCAAGTGCGCCCCGAGGAGCTCTGGAAGCATCCGGTTCCCGCCGTGACTTGCTACCGGAGCGAGGCCCTGCCCAAGAAACGCAAGGGGAAAGTCACCCAGCAGCGCTTGATCGTCGAAAACAACGGCGCCGTCGCTTTCGAGCGCTTGGCGCTCGAGGTTGCCGGCCATTGGCAGGTCAAGCCGAACGAGCCCGGGTCGCGCTATCACCTGTATTGTGAGACGGGTGCCGTAGCGCTGACGGCAGGCGACCAGACCTGCACGCTGAGAGCCGGCGAAGTCGCTGCGCTCGATAGCGAGACAGGCTTTCGTGCGCAGAACGTCGCCAAGCGCGCCGCGGTGCTGTTCCTCGTGATTGCTCCAGCGCTACGCGGCGGCTAGCGCTTTGCCCTAGCGCGAAGCTCGCTCGACGATTTGGCTTGCATGAGCGCGGGTGGCAAGCTAGCGGTTCGCGCGACAAATGCCAAGTCGCCCTAGAACAGAGCTGCGCAACGTGGCTATCGTTGCGCATGTCGACCACGGAAAGACCACCCTGGTCGATGCCATGTTGCGTCAGACCGGCGTGTTTCGTCAGAACGAAGAAGTTCGCGATCGAATACTCGACAGCAACGATCTGGAACGGGAACGCGGCATCACGATTCTGGCGAAGCACTGCAGCGTGAAGTACCGGGACACGCTGATCAACATCATCGACACGCCAGGTCACGCAGATTTCGGCGGCGAGGTCGAGCGGACTCTGAAAATGGCCGATGGTGTCCTGCTCTTGGTGGATGCGGCTGAAGGTCCATTGCCACAAACGCGCTTCGTCCTTTCGAAAGCCATCGAGCTGGGCCATCCAATCTTGGTGGTCATCAACAAGATAGACCGTCACGACGCGCGACCGGACGATGTATTGAACGAAACCTTCGACCTGTTTTGCGAGCTCGAAGCCAGCGACGAGCAAGCCGCGTTTCCGGTGCTGTACGCAGTGGGTCGCGACGGCATCGCCAAGCATTCACTCACCGATGACGCTAAAGACCTCACGGCGCTGTTGGATACGATCCTCGAAAAGGTGCCCCCACCGTTGGTGGACACCGACGCGCCGCTGCAGCTCTTGGTTCACAACATCGAGCATGACGACTACGTCGGCCGTTTGGCGATCGGCCGGATAGCGCGCGGACGTATACAAACGGGCGCCCGTGTTGCACGCCTGGCGGAGTCCGGCAGCAGCATGGAGCGAGTCAACGCCCTGTTTGGTTACGAGGCCATGCACCGTGTGAAGCGCGAAAGCTCGGAGGCGGGTGACATCGTCGCCGTAGCCGGCCTCGACGATGTGCAGATCGGAGACACCTTGGCCGACCCGGAGCGCCCGGAGGCGCTGCCGCGCATCGTGGTGGAAGAGCCAACCATCAAGGTTCGCTTCGTCGTGAGCACCTCGCCATTCGCAGGCCGCGTGGGCAAGTGGGTGACCTCACGCCACCTGAAGGAGCGGCTCGAGCGCGAGGGTAAGCGTAACCTGGCGCTCCGCGTGGAAGCGACCGACGAGCCCGATACGTTCGTGGTGTATGGCCGCGGTGAGCTCATGCTGGCCGTGCTAGCCGAAACCATGCGGCGCGAAGGTTACGAATTCGCGCTTGGCATGCCCGAAGTCGTCACTCGGGAGCTCGATGGTCAACGAGTCGAACCGGTAGAGCTGGTGGTCGTCGACGTTCCTGACGAGTACGTGGGGACCGTCACCACGAGTCTCGGTGAAAGGCGCGGTCAAATGACCAAGATGCATGCGCTCGGTTTTGGCCGCACGCGGCTCGAGTTTCGGGTGCCGTCTCGCGGTCTGATTGGGTTTCGCTCGATCTTTTTGACACAGACTCGCGGTACGGGTCTCTTGAACACTCTGTTCGAGGGATGGGAGCCCTACAAGGGGCCCATGCTGAGGCGCGCCAATGGAGCCATCGTCGCCGATCGTGCGGGGACCACGACTCCCTACGCCCTGTTTCACCTGCAGCCCCGCGGCATTCTATTCGTGCCCCCAGGCGCGGAAATTTACGAAGGCATGATCTTGGGTGAGCACAACCGCGCCAACGATTTGGATGTGAATGCGACGCGCGAAAAAAAGCTCACGAACATCCGCGCCGCGGGTCGCGACGAGAACGTGATCTTGACCCCGCCGCGGCTCTTGACCATCGATTCGGCATTGGAGTGGATCGATCGCGACGAGCTGGTCGAAGTAACCCCTGACGCCGTCCGCGTCCGCAAAAAAGTGCTCTCCTGTGATCGTCGCCCCCGGCGCGACGACGAGCGTGTCGACTAACCCTGAGCGAGATTGGAGGTTCTGGCGTCTTCCCAGCGCCGGCGTGCGTCGCGTATCGCTCGTTCCACGCGCGCCTTGGCGGGTCCGCCGATGAGGGATCGGCGCTCGACTGCCTGCCGGGGGTCGAGGGCGAGCGCTGCTTCGGGCTCGGTCAGGGCAGGGTGTTGGGTGCTTAGAATCTGCGGAGCGAGATCTTTCAGCTGAACCCGGCGCTCTTCCGCCTCTCGCACCAGCGCGCCAACGATGTGGTGAGCCTCGCGGAATGGCACGCCACGCAAAACCAGAAAATCGGCCAGATCGGTGGCGCAGACGTGGCCGCGCTCGAGGGCTGCTTCGAGCGCGGCTCGATTGAACGTGGCCGTTTTCAGAGCGCCATCGAGAGCCCTGAGGCTCAGCAGCGCGCTCTCGAAGGCGTCGAAAATGGGCGCCTTGTCTTCTTGCAGGTCGCGCCCGTAGCCGAAGCAAAGGCTCTTTTCCAGCGCGAACAAGCTGACGGCCGACCCCATGAGGCGCGCGCTCTTACCTCGCACGAGCTCCGCGACGTCAGGGTTCTTTTTCTGCGGCATCATCGAAGAGCTGGTGGAAAAGGCATCACTCAGCGTGAGGAAGCCGAATTCCGTGCTGGACCAGAGCACCACCTCTTCACCGATGCGCGACAGGTGGATGCCCAGAATCGCAAGCGCGGACACGACCTCCATGGCAAAGTCACGGCTCGACGTGGCGTCGATGGAGTTCTGCATGGGCGCCCTAAAGCCGAGAGCGCGCGCCACCCCTTCGCGATCCAAAGGAAACCCGCTGCCCGCCACGGCTCCGGCACCCAGCGGCGATTCGTTGAGACGCGCCATGGCATCCGCGAGCCTCGAGCGGTCTCGCCAAAGCATTTCTTGCCAGGCCATCAAATGATGCGACAGCCTGCTTGGCTGAGCTCGCTGCAGATGCGTGTACGCGGGCATCAAGACATCTAGATGCTCCTCGGCGCGGTCGAGCAGAGTGTTCGCCAAATGCTCGACGGCTTCGATCACTTCGGCCGAGCGGCGGCGACACCACAAACGCAAATCGGTAGCGACCTGGTCGTTTCTGGAGCGACCCGTGTGCAGTTTGCCGCCTACTTTGCCGCAGATCTCGAGCAAGCGCGCTTCGATGTTCATGTGAACGTCTTCTTTGCGCGGATCCCAGCTGAATTGTCCCCGCTCGATTTCATCGGCAATCTGCGAGAGGCCCGCCACGATTTGCTTGGCCTCCGCCTCGCTGATGACCCCGGCCCGCGCCAGCCCCTCGGCGTGCGCGATAGAGCCGTCGATGTCTTCGCGCCAAAGCGCAGAATCCACGTCCACGCTCTGATTCAGACGCTCCATGGCGGCGTCGACGGAATCGGGCAAGCGGCCGCCGCGTGCTACCGTCATGCCTGACCTGACCCGTTGCTGTGGCTCACGTCGCCGTTGTCGGTGGTCGAGCGCTCTTCGAGACCGGCGACGGGACCGCTGCTGTCGCTCGCTACCGCGGGCAGCTCGCCTGCCGCCGGGCGCTGGAGCTCAGATAGGCGCGAGGCTAGCGCTGCCAGTTCCGATTCGAGCTGATCGCACAAGGTTGCTTCGCGGGCTCGGTCCTCGTCATTCTGGGCGCGAGCGCTATTCACACTCCAGAGCACTTCAATCACCTCTTGATGCAGTTCTTGGCCGGCGGTCACGATCCAGGTATCCAAGCGTTCGGCAAATTCGTCCACCATGGAGTCGATTTTCGGCCCGACCTTGGCGGCGACACCGCCAATCACCGTCGGGGCGAGCTCGAGGGCGCGTCGTCGCACCAGGGCTTCTGTCTTGTCTCGATTGTAGAGCGCGAGCAGCGGCGCGGCGACCAGCAGGACTCCGCCGAGCATCGCATTCGCGAACAGAGTGCCGAGACCCAACGAAAGCACGGCGAACACACCCACGTCGGCGGCAAAGGTATCTACGCTGATTTCCGGGGACACCACGTCGGAGCCCATGGCTTGCCCCACGCGCTGGCCAACGTCGGCTGCGTCCTCGCGCACCATGGCGATGGCCCGTTCGGCGACCTGCTCCAGCGAAGTGGCAATCTCCTGGGTTTCTCTGGCGGCCCAATCCTTGAAGGCCTTTTCCAGATACGCACCGAAGTGCTGGCGAACGTCGTCGGCCGAGGCCGCCTCCAGCATCGCGGGCAGCTTTTCCAGAAACTCGTCGCAGAAACGCTCCAGATCTCGCTTGGCCCAAGCTTTGATGGCCGCCGCCTCTTCACGCACCATTTCTCGGCGCTTTTGGACGACGTCGACTTGGCTCTCCAGGTCGTTGGCCAGTAGCTCGACTCGCTTGGCGAGCTGTTCGCTGCTCATGCTGAGCGCTCGGCGGCGAGCATCGAGGGCCTTGGTCAAGAGCCCGCAGGCACGCAGACCTTCACCCAAGGCATTGTTCAGCAGGATGGTGCCTCGCTCTTCGGCGAGAAAACGCGTCAAGTAGTCGACGAGAGGCCCGAGCCCGGACTGCTCTTCGGCACCGTCGAAGAAAGATTGGGCACTGACGGCGAAGATTTTAGGCACGGAAACGACCTCTGAAAGGCGTTCGTGAATGTAACTCAACGCCTCCTGGCGCTCGGCTTCGGACCAGAGATCGCTCTTGGCAACGACGAACACGATTTTGTCGCGACTCTTGCCTATGAGCTGCTCTTGGATGAACTGGCGCTCGCTTTCTTTTACCGGCTGCCCGGCGTCGAGCACGAAGAGCACCGCGTCGGAACGGGGAATGTAGCCATAGGTGATTTCGGCCCGAGTCAATGACAGGTCGTTGACTCCGGGAGTGTCGACCAACACGATGCGTTCTTTCAGGATGCCGGCGGGGTAGCTGACTTCGAGATACTTGATGCCTTTCGTGTCGAGGGCGCTCTTGGCGGTGAAGGATTGCAGCTCCTCGAAGGGCATGACCTGTTGTTGATTGTCGCTACCAAAGCGCCGGACCTCCGGGGTTTCGCCGTAGACGATGTGATGAACGACCGCAGTTGTCGGCGTGACGCCGACCGGCAAGACACGCCGGCCGAGCAATGCATTGACGAAGCTGGTTTTGCCGTGATTGAACTCGCCGACGACGACCAGGTGGAATCGATCGCTTTCGAGCTTGAAGACGAGCTCGTGCTCGAGCCGGCGCGACAAGCCCGATGCTCCGGCTGATTTGGCTAGATCGCAGAGCTCGCCGAGCGCCTGAATCACGGTGAGCTTGCGTTGTCGAAATTCTTCCAGCATCGCTCGTGGACGACTCCGTTGGTCGGCAGGCTTCAGCCTACCACTTTGATGATCTCGTGGACTTTTTCGTCGACTTCTTGCATCGAGAGGCCGCCGGGGCCGCCGCCCACGTGCTTACGAAAAAGTTGGCTTTCCGCAAATGTCCTCAAAGCCAGAACGCGCTTCGGCAGCCACGGATGCGACGAAAAAACTTCGGTGAAACGCCCAATGCTGTCTCGGGCTTCTTGATGTTGCTCCAGAAACGCTTCTATATTCAGTTCGTCATATAGGCGCCGCGAGCCAAGTGCCAGCTTGGTGAGGGCCTTGAGCGCGACGTCAAGATCGCCGGCACACAGGGCTCCCGCGCGGTCACAGGTGATTTCTGCCCGCCGAGACCAAGCTCGCAAGCCCAACAGCGCGGGTAACCCCAAGCTGCGGGTGAACAGCCCGGCGATGTTGGTCAGGTAGTGCATGGCGGTCAGATACACGACGTGATTGTTGTGGATATGCCCACATTCGTGACCGATCACACTCAACAGCTCCTCGTCGGACATGTGGTCCACCAGCGCGGAGTTGACCAGGACGAACGCATCTTCGTTCGTGCCGTAGGTGGCGGCGTTCAGGACGGGGCTATTGACGATGTAAATGGTGGGGGGAGTGATGCCGAGGGTGCGCGCGCACTTGAGCCCCAGCTGGTGCACGCGCGGAAACTGGCGCTCGCCAACCTTTACTGCGTGGCCCAGGAGCTCGGCCTTGCCGAAGCTTTTGAACATGCGCACGGCCGCGGCGACGGCGAGCTCGACGGCCTTGGCTTTCTGAAAGGCAAGGCGCGTGTTGCGATCGGAGACATACGCATAGGCATGGAAATCGCCGGCCTCGGCTCCAGGTCGCGCGCGGGTTCGTTGTTCGACGAAGCTCGAGAAGGTGAGGCTATTGAAACGCGCCAAACGGTGGACCCTTTTCTCAGAGGCGGTTTGCGAAATCTCCGCTCGCCAACAAGGTAGCGCCGAGCCTCTAGGGGCGCAATCTCTTCAGCGGCTGCAGGAGCACCCCTGCCTTTAGTGCCTCGAGGCGCGCAAGGAAACGCCGATAGTCGCGAAGAGGAGGTTGTCCCGGCAGGGCTCTCAGCGAATAGTCGGTCAGGCGTGTCGTGGCGAAGCGCAGGCAAGCCAACGCGCCTTCTACCTCGAGCGCGGCCAGCTCGCTTGCGTTCAACGGCCGGACCTCGTCGTAGGCCGACAAGAGCTCCGAGACCAAGTCGACCTCGAATTCGTCGGTGTAGCACCAGGCGAGCATCGTCACCATCAGGTCGTAAACGAAGCTGCCCTGCGATGCGCTCTCGAAGTCGAGAAATGCCGCGATGCGGGCACCCTGCCACAGCACGTTGTCTCGGAACAGGTCACCGTGAATGACACCACTCGGTAGCCCGGATTGCCTTCGCGGACGATACAGCGCGAGCGCTTCACGCACCGTGGCAGCCGCTTGCTGGAGCACCTGGCCGCCTTGGGCTTCGACGAGCGAAAGCCGCTCGAGCAGCTGATCGGGACCGAAGCGCCCGTCATCGAGCGGGGTGAGCCGGCTGCTCGCCAAGTGGAGTCTCGCCAGCTGTTCGCCAACGGCGCGGGTGACTGCGGGGGTCACCCGCGCTTGACATAGAATATCGCCATCGACCCAAGGATAGAGAGCAAACGGCTTGCCCGAGAGCTCGACGACGAGCTCTCCCTTCGTCGTTGGGAGGGCTGGTGCTACCGGTAGGCCCAGCTCGTGAAGCTCGCGGAGCAGTCGAAGTTCTTTGAGCGCGCCGCTCCGCTCTTGCTCTTCGTAAACCCGGCCGAAGTAGTGTCGGCCGTCCTCCATAATCAGGTGGAAGTTGGAGTTGACGGAGCCTTCCAGCATCGGTTCAATTCGGGCGAGGAGGAGTCCGTAGTCGAGCATGAGTCGTTGCGCAGTTTCCTGCGGCACGGGTGTAAGCAGAGCCATGGCGCGCAGCATAGCCCACAGCTGGCGTTCGAGAGTCCACCATGTAAGCTCCGGGAGCTTCCGGCGGCGCGCGCTACGGCGAAATGTGCTAGGGTGTCCGCGGAACTCCCGCTGTTTTGTCGTATGCTTCGAAAAGGCGCTGAGAGGCGCATGAACACCAGGTTGCTCATCACGCATGCCTGAGGTGCAGGGTCACGTTTCAGGGCTTGGGCCGCGGGCGCTGCGGGCGCTCGAGCGGGTCTATCGGCGGCGGGTACCGCTGGATCGCATTGCCACACCCGAGCTGGTGCGTTCGCTGGCAGAGGCCTCGCGCGAGGCAAAGCGCCAGGTGGGGGCATTGGTACACCGCTCGGGGCAAGTCGACACGGTGATCGTTGGCAGCGCTACCGGGCTGATGTTGCCCGACATTGGCCGCCTGCGTGCCGCGGAAGGGCGGTTTCGCGCCCTGAGACTGGTGCACACGCACCTGTACAACGAACCGCTCACGCACGACGACTTGGTGGACTTGACACGTCTGCGGCTCGATTTGGTGTGCGCGGTGTTGCTCAATCGCGAGGGAGAGCCCCGCTCTCTGACTTGGGCCTACAACGTACCGCCACCCGAAGGGGGTGCGGCCCCCGACAAGAACTACGAGGTGGTTGGTCCGGTGCCTTACGGCACGCCTCAGCCCAACTTCGGTGAGCTGATAGCCGCGCTAGAAGCCGAGTTTGCAAGGCTTCAGCGCACGCGAGCCGTGCGCGCGAAAGATGGCAGCGCCATCGTGGTGCACGTGGGGGACAAGCGAAAGGCCGGCGCTCTGCGCAGGGCCGAGGCACAGCTCGACGAGCTCGAAAGCTTGGCGCGCACCGCTGGCGTGCAGGTCGTCGATCGCGTCATCCAGCTGCGGGAACACCCCGATTCGAAGCTCTTGCTAGGGCGCGGTAAGCTCGAACAGGTCGTGATGCGCGCGATCGACTTGGATGCTGAAACGCTGATCTTCGACTGCGACCTCACACCCGCGCAAGCGAGTGGGATTGCGCAACACACGGACCTGAAGGTGATTGATCGCTCGCAGCTGATTCTCGACATTTTTGCTCAGCGTGCCGAGACGAAGGATGGCAAGCTACAAGTGGAGCTGGCTCAGTTGAAGTACACCCTGCCGCGGCTTGGCACGCGCGACGATGCGCTGAGCCGCTTGACCGGCGGCATTGGTGGTCGCGGTCCGGGTGAAACGAAGCTCGAGATCGGCAGGCGGCGCGCACGCGAGCGAGTGACGCGTCTGGAAAAACAATTGAAAGAGCTCGAGCGTAAACGCGGGGAGCGGCGGCGCCGGCGACAGCTGGCAGAGACGCCGGTCGTCGCCATCGTCGGTTATACGAATGCCGGCAAGAGTACGCTGCTCAACACCCTGACGAACGCCGGCGTGCTCGCTGAAGACAAGTTGTTCGCCACTCTCGATACGCGAGCCCGAGAATTGCGACTGCCCAGCGGCAGGAGCGTGGTGCTCACCGATACCGTGGGTTTTATCCGTCGCATGCCCAAAGATTTATTTGCGGCCTTTCGAGCCACCTTCGAAGAAGCGGCCGATGCGGATTTGATCCTGGAAGTCGTGGATATTTCGGACCCCGAACACCCGCAGCACATGCAAGAGACGGTGCGCTTGCTCGACGAGCTCGAGCTGTCGCACGTCCCCAGGCTCACGGTGTTCAACAAAGTCGACCGGTTGCCCGAGCACGAAGCTCGAAGCTTCGAACAGCTCCCGCACGGCCTGGTCTGTTCCGCGCTCTCCAAGCGCGACACGCGTCGGCTGTTGGAGCGCATCGAGCCGTTGCTGCCGACGTCGAAAGCCCTTGAGGACGCCGTGGTGCTCAGCTCCGAGCACGCCTGAGCGAATGGGGGGTATTGGCATGCCGACTCAGTCATGCGCTGCATGTAGAATTTCGCGAACGAGTTGGTGTAGGCGCCCATGACCACTGCTTCTTTCAGCTTCGACCTGGCTGTCGTGTTGGTGGTTGCCGCCGTGACGGCCGTGCTGGCGCGCCTGGCCAAGCAGCCCTCCGTGCTCGGTTACCTGTTCGCGGGGTTGCTGGTAGGTCCCTACATTCCGATTCCGGTTTTTGCCGACCACCATCGAGTCGAGGCGATGGCCGAATTCGGTGTGGTGCTGGTGATGTTCGCCGTGGGGCTCGAGTTTCGGATGGCGAAGCTCAAACAGGTGCTGCCGGTATCGGGTCTGACCGCCCTCATGCAGGTGGCCTTCTTGTTTTGGTGCGGCATGTCGCTGGGCCGCGCGCTCGGCTGGAGCTCCGTCGAAGGCATATTCCTCGGGGCCAGCATTTGCATTTCCAGCACCATGGTGGTGAGCAAAGTATTCGCGGAAAAACCCGTGAGCACAGACGTACGGGGCAACGTGTTCGGGATCCTCGTGATTCAAGACATCGTGGCCATCGTGCTCATCGCGGCCATGACGGCCGTGGCCGCCGGGGGCGGCTTGGCGCCGCGTGAGCTGGCGCTGACGCTGGGCCAGCTGCTGCTGGTGTTGTTTGCGATTTTGGCCGTCGGCGTGTTCGTCGTCCCGCGGATGATTCGGCGCGTCGTAGAAACGAAGAGCAGCGAGCTCTTGGTCGTGGTCGCCATAGCCCTTTGTTTTGGTATTGCGGAGCTGGCTGCATCACTGGGCTACTCGGTAGCGCTGGGCGCATTCGTCGCAGGCATGCTGGTGGCCGAGTCTGGCCGTGCCCATCAGGTCGAACACTTGGTGGCTCCCTTGAGGGACGTGTTTGCGGCCATATTTTTCGTGTCGATCGGCATGACGGTCGATCCGTTGTTGGCCTGGCAGTTTTTGCCGACGGCCCTGGTCGTGTTCGTCGTGGTCGTCGTGGCGCAATTCTTGAGCGTGTCGCTGGCGGGAGTCTTGTCGGGCAACGGCTTGAGGCGCTCGATGACTGCTGGCCTTGCGCTGGGCCAAATTGGAGAGTTTGCCTTCATCTTGGCGGCCATCGGCATCCGGGCCAAGGTGGTGAGGCCCGAGCTTCAGCCAATCTTGGTCACCGTGGCACTGCTCACGGCTTTCACTACGCCGCTCAGCTTGTCGCTCGCCCCGCGTGTGGTGGGGTTCGTCGACCGGCGCCTACCGGTATCTCTCAGGCATTTGATCAGTTTGCACGAAGAGTGGGTCAGTCGCTTTCACGACCGTTCGGAGCGCGCTCCGGAGTCACCCAAGCTGGTGCGCGCCATGCGCACCCTGCTGCTCGATGGGCTAGTGATCACCGGCATCCTCGGCCTGGTCGCCTGGGGACACACCCGCGCGATACGCTGGTTGACCAGCCACACCGGGCTCGACCGCAGCGTGACGCGCGTCGCCCTGATTGGGGTGGTCGTCCTGGTGCTCGCGCCGGTCGTGTTCAAGGTCGCGCGAAACACGCTGGCCTTTTCACGGCTGTTGAGCGATGCCCTGTTGCCTTCGAGCGGAGGCGAGCCTTTGGTTGCCAAGCTCAGCCGGCACACGCTCCGGCTGATTGTGCTTTTGGCGGCGACGTTGGGATTTGGAGTGCCCGCCGTAGCGGTGCTCGGGCCAATGGTGGGTACGCTATTCAGCGGCGTTCTGTTGGGCGCTGTCGTCATCGGCGGCGGTATCTACCTGTATCGCTCGGCCTACGCGCTCGACCACGAGTTCGAGTCCGGGGCGGGAACCGTGGCTGCGCTCTTGGCGCGCCAGGTCGAGGCGCCGGGGGAAGCCGAGATCCACGCGCCATCCGTGTTGCCAGGGCTCGACCACGCGCGAAGTCTCATGCTGAAGGACGATTGGGACGCGGTAGGCAAAACTCTGGGTCAGGTGCATCTCAGGGCGCTCACCGGTGCCACCGTGATTGCGATTCGTCATCGAGACGAAGCGGTCACGTTGCCGACCGGACGCGAGCCACTCCAGCCCGGCGATCGACTGGCCCTGATCGGGACCAACGAAAGCCTCGAACGAGCCGAGACGCTGCTTTGCATGGGCCCCGACGCGCTTGCCAGTCGTGACTCCGTCGTGGTCGACCAACAACCCGATTGACTCGTCGTTTTAGTCTCCGATTCCTCCAAAGCTCCATGTGGCTGGAGTGCGCTCTGGGTCGTCGAAAGCCCCGCTCTGCCACAGCACCAGGCTGGTCGCCGCGGCAGCGCCAAACCCTGCTGCGACGTACAGCGCCCAGTTGGGCAGTCGAAAGGGGTGCTCTTCGTGCAACGGTGCGACCAGCGGTTCACCAAAGCCCACCCGCCAGTGCTGTAGCGCGCCGCACCGATCGAGTCGGCACAGCGCGATGTCCACGCCGGCTGATTTCGCCGGACGCGCTAGCGCCCACAACGGGCAGCGCACACCGCTTGCCGGCATTGGGCGCTCGTGTTCGACGCTCACGACCAGATCGGAGCGTGTGCACGGTGCTGGGGCTTCGACCGCCAAGTTCACCTCGGTGCTCGTCTTGTACACCATCACGAAGCCCGCCCAGATCAACTGACCCTCCCTGAGGACCTGGGCGTGATGCTCGCCCACGAGCGTCGAGAAACGGCGCGGGCCGCGAACGTTGCCATCCCACACGAGCGTGTCCGTGATGGCCAGTCCGCGGACCTGGATCCGTTGGGTCGACGCAACGATGGTCGGGGAGCCGTCGTTCGAGCCAACTTGGACTTCGGTCGAATCGGCGTAGGGTCGAACGCGTGGACCTTCCAATGCTTCGGCGCGCAGGCGTTGGATCTGCGCGAGCGTTCCGTTGCCGTGACGCTCGGCGATGCTGGCCTGTTGCGAAGCAGCTTCTGCCAGCAAGAGACCTGCCTGTGGTAGCTCGGCGTGCTCGTAGATCAGCGCTTCGGCTTGCGCCAATTGCTCCAACGCCAACCGTTCGTCCAGCGAGCCGGCGGAGAGCCGCGCTTGCTCGAGCAGGTCTTCGATTTGACGAACCACGGCTCGGGCATAGGCGGGTAGCGAGCTCGCGTTTGCTGGTGCGGGTGGCTCGAGCCTCAAAAGATGCCTTTCAGCCCATGTGGTTAGCGCGGCGAGCTCCGACGGGTTCGGCGGCGGGGTCGCTTCGGTGTAAGCAAACGTGGGGCCTGAAGCCAGGGCGGGACGCGTCGTCCAGGTAGGTTCGGTGCTGACATCGACGCGGTCGCGTCCGAACAGAGTGGACGAGACCCACAGCAGGATCACGGCTTGGTTCATGCTTGGCTCATGATAGAGTAACCGTCGTGAAACGAGACAAACTCCGGCGTATTCACGGCTTGCGTCGCTCGGCATGCGGCGGACTTGGAGGCCCTGGTGCAGCTTGACTTCGCTTCGCGTGAGCTCACCATCAAGCTCGTCTACTACGGTCCGGCCCTCAGCGGGAAGACTACGAATCTGCAATCCTTGCACAAGGCCGCGGATTCCAGCGCCGCGGGCCGCTTGATGACGCTCGAGACGAAGGATGATCGGACGCTTTTTTTCGACCTATTACCCCTGAGCTTTCGCGATCAAGGCAGCCTCGGGGTACGCCTGAAGGTATTCACCGTGCCCGGCCAGGTGATTCACTCGTCGACGCGCCGCTTGGTAGTCCAGGGCGCCGACGGCATCGCCTTCATCGCCGACTCGCGCGAGAGCGAGACACAAAACAACGCCGAGTCGTTTTTCGATTTGAGGGAGAACTTGAAAGAGCACGGGCTCACGTTGAAGCAAATGCCCTTGATCATCCAGTTCAACAAGCGGGACTTGCCCGGCGTGCGAAGCGATGAAGACATCGCGAAGCTGGCTGCTCAAGGGCGAGAGCCAGTGTATCTGGCCGTGGCGACCCAGGGGACCGGAGTAGTGGAGAGCTTCATCGGGCTGTTGCATCTGACCTGGACTGCGCTCGATTCGGCGCACGACCTCACGCGCAAGTTCGGGTTCGATGGGAATCGCTTCATGGCAGACGTGGTCAAGAAGTTGGGGCAGAGCAGCAGCGTGCAGCAACTGCTCGAGACCTCGGTGGGGGGGACCGCGCTGCCGGAGCGGAAGGTGGCGCGTTAATGGCGGAACCGGCGGCTCGGAGCTTGGATCAGCTCACGCTCGGCGACGACTTCAAGCTCGAGGAACTCGTCGACAAGAGCGCGCTGGGAGAACTGGTCCAGAGTTTCTACGAGCTGTTCCGCGTTCCGCTGCGCATCTACGGCCAGTCCGAAGGCCTGTTGGCCGATGCCAGCCAACAACCCGAGCTCTATCAATACATCAACACGCTTTCCCACGCGAAACGAGCGCTGCTAGAGGTGGTGAGCGCCGTCAAAAACCTGCGTCCCGAGCGGGAGGGCCTCTATTACGAATGCATCACGGGTGCGGAATACTACGTCGCCAGTGTTCGCTACGACGGTCGAGCCATCGGCAGGATGGTCCTGGGCCCATACGTCCCGGCCACGCTGACGGAAATTCCGCGCCGTCTGACGGAAATCGATCCAGAGCTGGATGTCGCAAGAGTGCGGGAGCTCCTGCCCAAGATGCCGCGCGCCAAGCAGAGCACCGTACAACAGATTGCTCTGCACCTCTCGCGCACGCTCGATCTAATCTTGTTCAGCGGACATCGCGCATTGCTCACCAGCAACATGCACATGGCCAGCGTTCGGGAAAACTTTCGCGAGCTGCAGGAAAAGAACAACAAGCTGCAGCAAGCCTACGACCGTCTGAAAGAGCTCGACCGGTTGAAGAGCAATTTTTTGGCGACCGTATCGCACGAGCTCCGCACACCGCTGACGTCGATCATCGGTTACAGCGAGATGTTGAGCGAGGGCATTGCGGGGCCTTTGGCCGACGAGCAGAAAGAGTTCGTCCAGACGATTCACAACAAGGGGGAGCAGCTGCTGGACTTGATCAAAGGGCTGCTCGACCTTTCCAAGCTGGAAAGCGGCACCATGAGCCTTCGCCGCAAGAACACGCGTGTCGAACCAGTCGTGCGAGACGTGGTGGGGACCGTCACGCCGGCTGCACTGAAAAAGGGCGTGGAGCTCAAGGTGGTGCTGGAGGCGGGCCTTTTGGAAATGTGGGCGGATGCCGAACGGGTTCGGCAGGTGCTCTTGAATCTTACGGAAAATGCCATCAAGTTCACGCCGCCCAGCGGCACGGTGACGATCTCCGCTCGCCTTTCCAGCATGCAGACGGACGCGTCGGACGAGGGCGGTCTGGTGCTTTTGAATACCACTCGTGCCGCCATCGAGTTTCGTGTTGCCGATACGGGGATCGGCATTCCAGAGTCGGAACGCGAGCGCGTCTTCGATGCTTTTTATCAGGTCGATTCGAGCTCCACGCGAGAGCAGGGGGGCACGGGGCTGGGGCTATCGATTGTCAAGCGACTGGTAGAAAGTCACGATGGACAAGTGCGGGTGGAAGCGAATGAACCTGCTGGCGCCGTGTTCGTCGTTCTGATACCGATCCGACGTGCCACGTTCGCGTAAAGGCCGCGGAGCTCAGCTCACTGAATTCGCCGCTATCGAGCTCCTCGCCAAGCAGCTGGCGCAGCGAGGCCCTGGCGTTCACCTGGGCATTGGAGACGACGCTGCCTTGTTGGAACGCGTGGCTGGCAAGCTGGTCCTCAGCGTCGACACCAGCGTCGAACATACGCATTTCAAGCGACAATGGCTGACGCTCGAGCAGTTGGGCGCCAAATCGCTGCAGTGCGCAGCCAGCGATCTGGCCGCCATGGGCGCTCGCGCGGTGGCTGCGCTGAGTGCGCTCGTGCTACCCAAAGGCGTCACCGAGAAGGAACTGCGGGCGATGGGTCGGGGACAAGCCAAGGCGGCCCGCTCCATCGGTTGCGTCGTCGTGGGAGGCAACATTGCCAGCGGCCGTGACCTGAGTCTGACCATCACGGTGATTGGGAGCGCGGAGCGCCCCGTCGGTCGCAAGGGAGCCAAAACCGGCGACCAGCTGTGGCTCTTCGGAGACGTGGGGTTGGCCGGCGCGGGTCTCCGCTTGTTACAGCGGGGTAAGCTCAGGCCGCGTTCGCCCGCACTGCTGCGCTGCCTCGAGGCGTGGCGCGCGCCCAAAGCGCTGGTGCGCGAGGGGTTGTTGCTCCCCGGCCGCGCGACGGCAGCGATTGATGTTTCCGACGGGCTGGCGGCGGACGCGGGGCACATTGCGCGAGCGTCTGCCCGGCGCCTGGTGATCCAAGAGCGCTTGCTAGCGCGCCTCCTGAGAGACGAGCTTCGCAAAGCGGCCGAGGTGCTCGGTGTGAACCCGCTCGATCTGGCCCTGCGAGGCGGTGAGGATTACGCGCTGCTAGCGACGGGGCCCGCGGAGCGA
>CBFGRJ010000096.1:0-20863 GCA_965651135.1 uncultured Myxococcales bacterium | reverse complement strand
GCGCCCGACGCGACGGCAGCGTGCCACTGCGGGTCGGCAGCACAGGGGCGAGTCAAGAGCGACAGAAAGGTCAGGGTGAGCGCCAGCCGCCGGGAGCGGCGGACGTGCGCGCAAAGTTCCATCAGCCCTTCGGGTCGGAGAGCTCGTCGTGCTCGTGCTCGCTGCCGGAGCTGGAGTTGACCCAGGCTGGAGCTGCCGCTTCCAAAGCTTCTGTTCCCTCCAGGGCAGCGTCGACGCGCTCGAGGAGCGTACCGAACATCTCGCGCGCGCGTTGCTCGAGGCGCAATCGCTTGGCCTTTTCCTCTTCCAATTCGTGCGCCAGGGATATGGCTGCGAGCAGCACGGCTTGGGGCGACACCTGGCGCCCTGGAACCGTCAGCTCGTTCACCTTGGCATCGACGACCGCCGCCAGACGATGCAGGACATCGGCTTCGGCGGAAGCAACCACGCGGTACGTGTGCCCTGCAACTCTCAACTCCACGGGTGCTCCGCTCATTGACGCGGCCCACGGTAGCATCGCCCGCCGGCAATGGAAATCGTCTTGTCACCACGCACACGTCCTCCCGGGATTGTCCACAAGGGGTGCACAAGACGGCGCAGGCTCGCCGAGCCGTGGGGCTTCGTTGGACTCGTGCCGCGATTTCGCGGCCTTTTGAGGCATTCGGTGGACGAAGTCCTGGTTCAGCGGAACAGACGTGTCAACAGCAGCTCGAGCGCGGAGCGCATGTGCTCCGCGTGCGGGCCTCCCGCTATCGTGTAGCGGCTCGCCTCGGCCGCCGCCAGGGCCGCGCACGCCTGCCATGCTGGCTCACTTTCCGTGGAAACGACCTGTCCGGTCTGGTCCAGGGCACGCTCGAGCAGCGATTCGAACAACGAGGCCGCCCGAGAGTAGGGCTCACCAGGGATGTGGCGCGACAGCAGCGCCACCACGGCCGGGCTAGCCTCGACCTCGGCGAACCAGCCGTGGGTGAGGGCGCGTAGCTTGGCCAAGGTGGTGGGTTCTCGCTCGACGACACTAACAAGTCGCTCATGAATGCGCGTCGCTGACGTTTGCGCGGCATACGACAAGGCGTGCTCGAGGCCGTCGAAGTATTCGTAGAACGTGTTGCGGCCGATTCCAGCGGCTTGGACGATATCGTTGATCGTGATCCGCTCGCCCCGGACGCGAAATGTCTCGCTAATCCAGGCGACGAGGCGCTCGCGTTGCTCCGCCTGCCGCGTCGTTCGCGACAGCGCGCGATCGTAGCAACCTCGAGCGGGCGCCTGTTCCACCTTCTGGGCAGACATTGGTACAACGTTATACTAATTGTCGTCGAGGCGTGGCAGGCGCTGAGCCAGTGATGTCGATCTGGGTCATATCGCGGGATGGGGCCGTCTTTTTGGAGGAGTCCGAGTCTGAGAGGATTTTGGGCCACGTTTCGCAAGTCCGGTAAATGACTAACGTTTGTGTTGGATTGGGTGCTGTCTTTATGGAGACGCAGGCCGGCTGGACTACCAGCGTGCGAATCTTGTGGCGCTCACGACGACGGTACCGCAATCTCGGGGCTGTGCCGAGTTTGGACCAATTGAGCCGATGCCTGGAGCAGCTGGAAGCTGACGGCTTGTTGCGGCTGCCTGCTGGAGCCGACGGGCTAGCTGGCGAGGGGGAGCTGATCGCCTGTACGAATGACTACCTTGGTCTGACCCAAGTTGCTGTTTCACGTGAAACACTGAGCAGTGTTCCGCCAGGCGCCGGTGCCTCCCGGCTCATCTTCGGAACTCACCGCGCCCACCTGGAGCTCGAGGACGTACTCGCCCGCTGGGTGGGCAAACCTCGCGCCCTACTGTTCACTAGTGGCTATGCCGCCAACGTCGGCACGCTCCAGAGCCTCTGCGATGCCGACTCCGTCATCATCTCGGACGCGCTCAACCATGCCTCCCTGATTGACGGCTGTCGCTTGAGCCGCGCCAAGACGATTGTCGTCCCTCACCGCGCCCTCGACCAAGTCGAGCGGGCGCTCTCCGCCCATTCCAACGCCTCCGCGCTCTGGGTCGTCGTGGAGTCCTACTACAGCATGGACGGCGACAGCCCAGACCTACCCGCCCTCCGCCGGCTCTGCGATCGCTACCGCGCCCACCTCGTGGTCGACGAGGCCCATGCCCTGGGCGTTTTCGGTCTAAACGGTGCTGGGCTTTGCGCCGCCGCCGGCGTCGACCCGGACATCCTCATCGGCACGCTCGGCAAAGCCGTCGGCGGCTCCGGCGCCTTCGTCGCCGGGTCCGAGGCGCTCTACACCTGGCTCTGGAACCGCGCACGCAGCTTCGTCTTTTCCACCGCGCCCTCGCCGCTCGTCAGCGCGCTGGTCCTGTGCCACGTGAAACACGTCATCGGTGCGGAAGCCCAACGCTCGCGCCTTCACGCCCTCGCCCAGCGCCTGCGCGGACCCCTCCTCGCCGCCGGGCTCCGTCTGCCCGAAGGAAACCACGGTCCCATCATCCCAATCCTTCTGGGTGACGAGCGCCGCACCCTCCAAGCGGCTGCCCACCTCCGCCGCGAGCACATCCTCGTCCAAGCCATCCGCCCTCCCACGGTTCCTTCGGGCAGCGCACGCCTCCGCGTCACCCTGAATGCCCTGATGTCCGACGACGACGTCGATCGCCTCGCCCAGGCTCTGCCCCGGGCGTGCCGCCAATAGACCCCCACCGACCCATCCTTCCGAGCTAGGCTTCCGCCATGAATCGGCGGGTCATCATTCTCGGAACCGGAACCGGCGTCGGCAAGACCTGGGTAGCCGCGAGCCTCGCTGCCGCCGCCCGCGCACCGTGCCTCGCTCTCAAACCGATCGAAACCGGTTGCTCTCCCATCGCACCAGACGCCATGGCTCTGGGCGCCGCCTCGTGCCATCCCGTCTCGCCCCTGTTCACCTTCGAGGCGCCGCTAACCCCCTGGCTTGCGGCCGAGCAGGAACAGCGACCCCTCGACTTGACCCGCATTCCGCCTTGGGTCGCCCGCCACGAGAATCAGCACTACACTACATGCCATGTACTGTCCTCCATCGTCGAGACCGCGGGTGGCGTCTTCAGTCCCCTGACGGCCAACGAGACGAACTTCCATCTGGCCAGGGCGCTCGAACCCGCCACCTGGCTCCTCGTTGCCCCCAACAGCCTGGGCGTTCTGCATCACGTCGCAGCCACCCTCCTGGCCCTTCAACATCTCGGCCGCCCTCCAGACCTCGTCGTCCTATCACAACCCGACGAGCCCGACTCCAGCAGCGCCAGCAATCCACGGCTTCTGAGCCGGCTCCATCCCTCCCAGACTTTCATTCCCATGGGGTACCGCGACCCCGCCACCGCTCACACCATCTGGCAGCACCTCAGTGCCCACGGCCCCGCGTAGCGAACCGAATCACGCCACCACGCCGCCCCGCTCGAGCCACAGCTGGCGTCCACCCAATCGCTCCACCACATCCATCGAGTGCGTCACCACGATCACCGTCGTGCCTCGCTCTCGCTCTTGCTCCAGCACTCGTTCCAGCCGCTTCGCGCTCGCGCTGTCCAGCCCCGACCAAGGCTCATCCAACAATAACACCGACGGCGCATGCACCAGCGCACGTGCGAGCGCTACCCGCTGACGCTGGCCGCGCGACAGCGTTCCAACGCTCCTCTCCCCGAACCGCTCGATGCCCACCAAGCTCGCGCAGCGTTCCCACGCCTCCACCGGGTCCAGCCCGTACAGGCGCGCCGCGAGCTCGATGTTCTGCTTACCGCTGAGCTCGCGATAACAACGGCTGTCATGCGCCACCCATCCAATCTGTCGGCGCACGTGCTCCGAAGCCCCCGCCAGCGGCGGATACTTGACCACACCGGAGGTCGGCTGCAGCAACGTCCCAATGATCGCCAACAGTGTACTCTTACCCGCTCCATTCGGCCCCAGCAGAAACGTGATCGACCCAGCAGGAAACGTCGCACTCACGGCCCTCAAAGCGCACGTCGAGCCAAAGAGCCGCGTGACTCGCACTAGCTCGACCGAGCGGATCCTCTCCGTCACTCGCGCGCGCCTCCGCGGACCCGTCCCAGCGAGTTGGCCGCCAAGCCGGCGCCTGCGAGCTGCATCGAGGTCAAAACGGTCTGAATTCCTACCCAGTTTGTCCCGTTACTGGAAGCATCCGAGTCTCACTTGTGCGCCGAACGCTTCTAGCGCCCACGCCGCGCTGGCATAAGCCCGATCAAACCTCTATGTTTTCCATGACTCAGAACCATTACCTTGGCATGCTAACCTTTCCGGAATGACCTCCTCTGCCGTCTCCCTCGATACCGAACGGATGGAGCGCCTTCAGGATTTGCGCCGTGCCGTCGAGGGTGCCTTGGAGGGCAAGCCCGAGGTCGTCGAGCTCACTTTGATCGCCGTGCTGGCCGGCGGCCACATTCTCATCGAAGATGTCCCCGGCGTCGGCAAGACTACTCTAGCGCGCGGGCTCGCCAACGCGATGGGGGGCGAGATGCGGCGCGTTCAATTCACGAGCGACCTCTTGCCCAGCGATGTGCTCGGCGTCTCCGTGTTCGACCAACGCCGCGCCGACTTCGTCCTGCGCCGCGGCCCCATCTTCGCCAACGTGCTCTTGGCAGACGAGATCAACCGCGCAAGCCCGCGCACTCAGTCGGCCCTGCTCGAAGCCATGAACGATCGCCAGGTCTCGCTCGACGGCCAATCCGTGCCGCTGCCCGAGCCCTTCATCGTGGTCGCCACGCAAAACCCGCAAGATTTTGCCGGAACCTTCCCGCTTCCCGAGTCGCAGCTCGACCGCTTCATGGTGCGCATCAAAATCGGCTACCCCCCGCCGCAGGTCGAG
Source organism: uncultured Myxococcales bacterium (assembly GCA_965651135.1). Taxonomy (GTDB): domain Bacteria; phylum Myxococcota_A; class Polyangia; order Polyangiales; family Polyangiaceae; genus JAICQQ01. Next base: position 16,034 of record CBFGRJ010000096.1, on the reverse strand, counting down.
ACCCGCCTCATGCTCGAGCCCGAGACGGACCGCGCTGCGGAGGTTCCCGCCGTGCTCGATCCCGCCTCCCTCATCAGTCTGCAAAAAGACGTCGACCGGGTCTCGGTCGATAGCGCGCTCGGCGCCTACTTGCAGGCCCTGGTCACCGCGACACGCTCCACCCCCGCGCTCTCGCTGGGGGCTTCCACCCGTGCCGGCATGAACCTGTCCCGCGCCGCTCGCGCCCGTGCGCTGCTCAATGGGCGGCGCTACTGCATCGCTGACGACCTTCACGAGCTCGCCGTCCCTCTCTTCGCTCACCGCGTTCGCCTTGCCGCCCACGCAGAAGGCTACGTCCCCAGCCGCGAAGAAGCCGAGGTCGCCGTACGCGATGTCGTCAATCGCGTGCCCGTACCCCTTTGAGGCTCCCGGTGGTCGACTCTGGAAAGGCCAGGCACGTCGCCCACCAGGCCGCCCTCGAGCCGACGCGTAGCAGCAGGTGGCGCCTGCCGCGCTGGTTCGCCTGGCTCAAGCCCGCGCGCCGCCTCAAGCTCACGCGCGAGGGCAAATACTTCATTGGCATCACCCTAGGTGTCGGTTTCGCCGCCATCAACACGGGCAACAACCTGCTCTACCTGCTGCTCGGCATGCTGCTTTCGCTGATCATCGTCTCGGCGGTGCTCAGTGAAATGAGTCTGCGCAATCTCACGGTACTCCGACGCCTGCCCGCTCGCGCCCAAGTCGGCCGTGCACACCTGGTCGAGATCGAGGTCTACAATCACAAGCGGCGCGTGCCCTCTTACGCCATCGAAATCGAAGATCTGCGTGCGGGCCAGCCCGCTGACAAGCGCTGCTTCTTCTTGAAGATCAGCCCAGAGTCGGCCCAAGTCGCCGCGTACCGTCGCACCCCGGCTCGCCGCGGTCGCGATCGTCACATCGGCTTTCGCATCGCTACCCGTTTTCCGTTCGGTCTGTTCGAAAAGTCCCGCGAGCTCGCTGCCGACGGCGAGCTCATCATCTACCCGGCCGTGGACCCGGTGCTGCTTCCCTCCGATCGCCCTGGGCAGCGCCTGGGCGGCCACGGCTCCGCCGGCCGTGGCACGGGCGACGAAATCCTCGGCGTCCGCCCTATGCGGCAGGGCGACGACCCACGCGACATCTACTGGCGCAAGAGCACGATCGCCAACCAATACGTATTGCTCGAGCGAGCGCGAGAGACACGCCGTGAAATCGACCTCATGGTCGACTCGAGCCATACCGGTGATACGCCCACCGAGCAGTGGTCGGCGCAGTTCGAACGCCGCATCCGTGATATCGCCTCTCAGGCCGTGGCCCACCTCAAGCGCGGCGATCGCGTCACGCTCCGCACCCAAACCGGTGAGCGTGCCCGCGCTGACGGAACGCTCGGCGCCGACCCCTTGCTGCGTTTCCTTGCCCTGCTCGAACCTTTGGGAGACTCCAAACCACCCCCTCGCACGCGCCCCGCTTCGGGTGACCCCTCGATTCCGGACTCTCAAAGCGCCGCCCTACCTTCCGCGGTGGAGGTCTAGCCCCGATGCGCTTCGGCCTGATCCATCGCATCATGACCGATGCCCTCGCCATTTTGGGCCTGATGGCGCTCATCACCAGTGGTGAGCTGAACCGCTGGATGGTGGCGGCCATTCTCATCGGTCTGGCTTTCGCCCTGGCAGTTCCGGATCGCTGGCAAGACCGCCCTGCCATGCGCCAGCTCGCCGTCACCGCACCCGTTGCGCTCTTGCTCACGCAGGTCGGGCGTCTCGTCTCGGGCGGCCCTTTGCTTGCCTTGGCGGTGGAGTTCGCTGCCGGTTTGCAGGTCGTGCGATTGGCCACTCGGCGCGGCGCCGCGCACGACCAGCAGGTCATCGTGCTCGGCCTGCTCCACCTGATCGCCGGCACCGTGCTGGGTGGGGGTCTGGCCTATGGTCTGTGTTTCGTCGGATTTCTCATCGTGGCGCCCGGCGCCCTGGTGCTGAGCCACCTCCGTCGCGAAGTAGAAGGCAACTACCGGCAAGGCGCCCGCGATCGCACCGGACTTCCGGTAGACGTCCCCAGAATCTTGCGCAGCCGCCGCGTGATTGGTCGCCCCTTCTTACTGGCGACCTGTCTGCTCAGCGTGCCGATCTTCCTGTTTACCGCGCTGCTCTTCGTGATGTTTCCGCGCGTAGGGCTCTCTCTGCTCCTGCTCAACCATTCGCGCCCAACCCGCGTGGTCGGCTTTTCCGATCACGTCGATCTCGGAGGTGTGGGCAAGCTGCGCAGCGACCCCACCATCGCCATGCGGGTTCACTATCCCGAGATCAAAGACAACCCGCCTGCGCGCATCGCTCTCTACTTGCGCGGGACCGCCTTCGATACCTACGACGGCCGGGCTTGGAAACGCAGTCGCACCCACCACGTTCGCGCAGACCAGAGCGGCGATCTGGTCCGCCTGACCCGCTACCCCGATCCCGCGCGTGATCAGCGCTTGATCATCGACCTCGAACCCATTGAGCCGCCCGTGCTCTTCCTCCCGCCTGGCGCCGTCGGTCTCCGGCTCGGCGCGCCGACCGCACCACTGCTGGGTCGCCACGCCAAGGTCACCACCGGTGGCGAAGGCGAGCTCCGCTACGAAAGCCCCGAAGAGCGCGGCATTCGCTACGAGGTCTACCTCGGGGCCCCCGGTGAGCGCGCCGCGCACGAGCTGACTGCCGAGGCGCGGCAGCGTTACTTGAAGCTACCCAGCTCCCTGCCCAAGCGCGTGACGGAGCTTGCGCGCAGCTGGGTCGGCGCCGAGCAAGATCCACTGCGCCAGGCCAAGCTGATCGAGGCACGCTTGCGGCGCGACTACCGCTACGACCTCGAGAGCCCGTCAGGCGCCGAGCCAGATCCGCTCGACCACTTCTTGTTCGTCTCCAAGCGCGGACATTGCGAGTTCTACTCGACCGCCATGGCGGTGATGCTGCGCTCGCTCGGCGTGCCGAGCCGAAATGCGACCGGCTTCATCGGCGGTACGTACAACAGCTTCGGCAAGTTCTACGCGGTACGCCAGGGCGACGCGCACTCCTGGGTCGAGGTTCATCTCCCCGACCGCGGTTGGACCAGGTTCGACCCGACGCCCCCCGCAAACGCGGCCCCGCAGAGCGAAATCACGGGTCTGTTCGCCTTTTTGCGCGACTTCGTCGAAGCCAGCGCCCAGCGCTGGAACCACCACGTCGTGGGCTACAATCTGCGGCAGCAGGTCGATCTCTTGCGATCCGTCCGTGATCGCTACCGCAAGCTGCGAGTCAGCTCCGACTGGCCCAGCATCGGCTCGCCCCGCCGCGCCATACCCATGGTGGTCGGCCTGATCCTAATTGGCGGGGCCGTTTATTTCTTGCTCAGGCGCCGCCAGGCTCGACCGACCGCCCACAAGCATCCGGGACGCCGCGAAGCACAGAACCACCACATCATCGATCTCTACAAGAGCCTCGAAGCGGCTTTGGCCGCGCGCGGCGCCGCCCGCCCTTCCAGCACGCCACCGTTGGCCCATGCGCGCGCCTTGGCGCAGATCGGCCATCCTCTAGGCCAAGAAGTGCTGGCTCTGACTGAAATATACGTGCGCGTTCGTTTTGGGGGCGAGCCACTCACCGACGCCGAAAAGCGCGACTATGCCCGCCGGGTCAAGCTGCTGCGCCAAGCCAGAGACCGCTCGGAATCGCTGGCAGCATGACTGTGGGGACTCAATGAGCTCGGCAACGTAGGATGAGCCGGCACGTCTCGTCCCCTACGGGAGCACACGCGAGCCAGGCATCATGCGTCGGGCGGGCCGCGAGCGCATCGAAGTCCAAGTCAGCTTCGTCCCACTCTATCCAAGCAATCAGCACCGCCTCTGCCGCAGCTTCGAGCTGCACCAGATCGACCCACACCCCATCCCGCAGCTCCTCCGCGGTGACGAAGCGCTGAGTCGATCCCGAAGGGCGAGCATCACCCACCGGGACGCCTAGGTCATCGAGCACCCCGGGCACGTACGACTGCACCACTAGCCGAAAGCGTGCACTCGCCGGAGCTGCGTGGTCGCTTGCAGCGCCGACGTCTGCTTGCACCCAGGCTCGCGATCGCGACATCTGCTCGGAGCCCAGCATGGTGGTGGCAACGAGGGCCAACCAAGACGTGGCGCCCGCATTGGGCGACCACTGAACGGGTAATGAGTCTCCTACGGCTTCGAACATGTCGGACGTCGCTTAAGCACGAGACATGCCAAACCGAGCCGAGGCACGGGTTTCGTTAACCCAGCGAAGTTGGGTGACACTGACCCGTGAAATCGCCGACAGCTGGGTCCCTCGATACCCGCCGCGGGGTACGAATGCACCCACTCCCGGCATGCCTCATTGAGACAGATTGCCCCGCACGCCGTGCCTTCTCGCCTCTATTCGACTGAAATCGACCCCAACCAGCGCCGGGCGTCACTACAGGCCGCCGCTGCCTTGGTGGCTCCTGCTCCCCGTGGCGAGCGCGGCCCACCCACCACGACAACGGCGTCGCGTCGTTGGGCTGCCGCAAGCGGACCGCGCTGGTCGCGCTCCCTACAGACACCGCCGCTGAACTTCGGGACGACCACCGGCTGGCCGCTGACCCACAGCTTCACGGCCTCGAATGCCCGCCGAGCCGCGGCCTCCGAGTCGAATCGCAACGTCCATGCAAAGGCGGCATGGCGCTCGTCGGCATAGACCGCCAATCGATCGCCTGCCCAGTCGCTCGCGCTCGTTTCGGCCCGGGCTCTCGGCAACCACTCCTGAAATAGCAGGCGTAGCGACTGCTCCCCTTCTACGTCTCGGTACAGCAGCGGCAGCGCCGATCCTGGGGGCGGCCCAGGTACAGGAACGCTCACGGGCTGCTCACGCGCGAAGTACTTCTCGGGATGAAGCACCTGTTCGGTCGAGCTCGGCAGCTCTTTCCAAGCGGCGTCGACCGCCGCCCAGCCGCCCTTGGCGCGCAGCGCGTGCACGAACCTCAGCCCGTCGATATAGGGAGCGACGACAGCACGTTTGACCAGGCCCGGCACGCTCGAGTCCACCCCCTGCATCCGTTCGATCTGGCTGCTCAGGAGCTCGTCCGGAAGATCGAGCGAGGTCCTACCGCTACCGAACATCAGTCCGTCGAGCATGGCGCTCGTCGCGTCTCCCTCGGCGAGACTATGCAGGGCCGCATGGCGATCCGACGCATCCGGTTGCCAGCGCGTGAGCTCCGCCAGCCCGTAATGTTGGTCTTGAAGCGCGTGAACCAGCTCGTGTGTCAGCGTTGCCCGCTGTTCTTCAGCCCCCAAATCCGCGCCCAAGTACATGCGCTGCTGCTTGGGATCGTAGAACCCCGCGAGCTCGGTCCCCAACACCTTCAGCAGCGCCTGTTCGTAATCGAAGCTCGCTTCGACCACACCCGCCACGTACAAGAACTCATTGGTCGCACGAATCACGTCGGGCGGAACTTCTTCGGCCAACGTTTGCTTGACGTAGGCCACCATCTCTTCGCGGCTGAGCTCTCGGCCTTGGACTGGCGTCAGCGCCGGCAGCTCACGCAGCTCGGCCATGAACTTCAACGTCGAGGCAATGGCGGCTTCAGCCTCGCTGGCTTGGTCCGCACCCGCATCCGTGGGCTCCGGCGCCGGTTCGGGCACCGTGACCGGTGGTGGAGCAGTCTGCGGCTCGGTCTCGGCGGACCGCGGTCCAGCGCCGCCGCAGCTCCACAGCAAAGCCAGCGCTACGAGCGTGCACAGTCTGGCGCGCATGCTCAGCCCCGCGCGGCCTCCCGAAGCTGCTGAATCGCCGCCTTACGATCGGCGCTACCGAAGATGGCCGACCCGGCAACGAGCCAGCTCGCACCGTGACTGGCGACGAGCCCGGCCGTGTCGCGTGAGATGCCGCCGTCGACCTCGACCTCGATGTCGAAACCCGAGGCTTCGATCATGCTGCGCACCGCGCGAATCTTCGGCACGACGGTTTCGATGAGCTCTTGCCCACCGAAGCCGGGATTCACGGTCATGATCAAGACCTGGTCGACGTCGGCCAACAGGTAGCGCAGGCTTTCTTCGGAGGTGTGCGGGTTCAAAACGGCACACGCCCGCTTACCCATTCCGCGAATCTCCGACAACATGTGCTGAAGTCCGTGACTCACCTCCACATGCACACCAATGGTGTCAGCCCCCGCCTCGGCAAAGGTTCGAATGAAGCGCTCCGGCTCTTCAATCATCAAATGCACGTCCAAAGGCAGCCGCGTGGCGCGGCGCGCGGCGCGTACCAATTCGGTCCCACCGGTGAGATTCGGTACAAAACGCCCATCCATCACGTCCACATGGATGGCGTCTGCGCCGGCGGCCTCGACGTCCTGGATTTCTTCGCCCAGCTTCAAAAGGTCCGCGGCGAGAATGGAGGGTGCAATTCGAACGCCGCGTTTCATGTGGCAAGGGGCATACCCTAGCGCGCCTAGCGGCGCCACCGAGTGCCGTTCTCGGTGCCTTTTCGGCTGTACGACCCGCCGAACACCCGGAGGCCAACTATCCGGAGCCGTTCACCCGCCGTGTGATAGCATCTAGGGCGATTGCCGGTCGATTTCACCCGGCGCGAGACGAAAAGCACATGATCACCCGCCCGCTTGGCAAGCAAGACTACGACCACATCGTTCAGATCATCGACCGCTGGTGGGGTGGCCCCACCAGCGCGCTAGCGCATCCCATCTTCTTCTACGAGCTCGGCGGTTTGGCGCGCGTCGTCGAGCACGACGGAATCTTGGTCGGCTTCTTGTTTGGGTTCATTGCCCCTGGGCCGCCAAAAACCGGCTACGTTCATCTGGTTGGCATTCACCCGGACTACCGGCGACGAGGCGTGGGCAAGGTGCTCTATCAAAGCTTCGAAGAAGACGCGCGCGCCGCCGGCTGTACGCGACTCAAGGCCATCACCACCACGGGCAACGAAGGGTCGATTGCCTTTCACGAGGCCACGGGTTGGACGGCCACGCTGGTCGAAGACTACGCCGGCCCCGCTCGGCCACGCATCGTCTTCAACAAGCACCTCTGAGCCAGGGAACCCCGATCAACGTGGCATTGTTGCCTGTCGTCCAGCGACTTGAATCTCGGCGAGGTGTCGGATAACGCTCGGCCAGCGTCTTCCGAAAGCGCTGAAGGGCGGCCCACATGACGAAACCCAAGGTAGAACTGCACGAACTCAGGCAACTGGCGCTCTTCGGGGCCATGGCGGACTCCGCGCTGGAGCATCTCGCACAATCCCTGTCCGTGAGCGAACCGGGACCGGGTGACATCCTGTTTCGCGAGGGCGACGTCGCGGACGACATGTTCGTCGTCCTGAGCGGCGAAATCGAAGTCTTGAAGCGCAGTCGTCAGGGCAGTGAATCCAGGGTGGCCATGCTTGGCCCCGGCGACTGGTTCGGAGAAATGAGCATCGTGGACGTTCAGCCGCGCTCGGCCACCGTGCGAGCGGTAGCGCCGAGCCGATTGCTGCGGATCGGCTCCAGCGATCTCGATAGCTTGTATCGACACGACGTGAAGGCGTACGCGCTCATCGTGCTGAACTTGGCGCGGGAGCTGAGCCGGCGATTGCGAGTGGCCGACGGCATTTTGGCCGACTTCATCGCCAATGTCGTCGACAGCTACTTGGTCACGGGCCCGCGGCGATCCCGAAACCCTTGACGAAGACTCAGAACGGCGCCCCGGCTTCTCCAGCAAACCCCGCGCCGCCTTCGCCGCTCGACCCGGTGGTGCTCGATGTCGTACTGGCTCCGCTGCCTCCCGTACCGTCCGTGACACCACCAGTGGTAGTCGCACCCGTAGTAGTAGCCATTCCAGCGGAGGTCGCCGACGTCGCCCCGGTAGCACCGTTATTCGTCGCGGTGGCTCCGGGATGCTGGCTGCCTGGAGCTTCGGGCTGCGGGTTGAGACAGGACCCTGCGATAGCGGCCGCTCCCACCAGCATTGCCCATTTCCAACTCCGTGACCGCACCGACATTCTCCCGCCTACGGAGCTCCTGCCGCACCATCCAGCGCCGATTGACCCGCCTCGCCACCCGTACCCGTCATAGCGGTGCCACCCGCGCTAGTCGCGGAACTGATCGCACCGGTCGCCGCAGACCCACCCGCACCCGTGGTCGTGCCCGTGCTCGTACTGACAGTGGCGCCGCTCGTCGCCGCGGACACGTGGGTGTTGACCCCAGCCCCAGTACTGCCGGTGGTGCCATCAACGTTGCCGGAGACGTTACCAGATCCGCCCAGGCCTGCCGTCGTGCCCGTCGTCCCCATCGTCGCCGAGTTGCCGTTGGTGCCATCTCCCGGGATCACGGGCTGCGGATTCAGGACGCTCGAATCCCCACACGAGGCGACCAGCGCCACGCTGACAAGCGCGACCCAGCTGATCGTCCCGCGTGCCATCTGCCGTGCCTGGTCACATAGCACAGATTGCGCCAATTCCAAGTTCGCTGTGGCACACTGCGCCCGCACCGCCGGAGCTCCGTCCTGGCACGGCACATTCCGGCACAGATCAGACGCTGCTGGCAGGGTGTTCGTCTTACGCGCTGCGGCGCCCCCGCGCCCGCCGGGCCCGCGCCAAAAGCTCCATGACAGGGCCCGTATCGGGCACCTGTCGCTCGAGCCCAGCACGTACTCGGTCGAGCTCGACACAAACGTCCGCGAGCGCGCGGCACACCTCGTCCGCGTTCGTCGCAAAAATATCTCGCCAGATGTCCGCCGAGCCACCCGCCACGCGCGTAGCGCTCGCGAACCCGGGCCCTGCGGCGATTTCGGCCCCGCTTTCTGCGGCCTTCGCGCCGAGCACGCTCGCCAACACCTGCGGAACATGGCTGGTCAATGCCACCGCGCGATCGTGCTCCTCCGCCGCCATGGTCACGGGAATGGCGCCCACACCACGCACGAGCTCTTCGACTCGTTCGAGCGACGCCCGTGCGCTCGCTTCAGGACAGAGAATCCAGCGTCGTCCGACGAACAGCTCGGCGCTCGCGTGCGCGACGCTGCCAGCGGGCAGCCCAGCCATCGGGTGCCCCGGCACGAACCGGCCTGCATCGGGTAGCTTTCGAGCGGCCTGCGCGATGGCTCGCTTCGTCGACCCACAGTCGGTCACCGTGGCTCCGAAGCCGAGCATGCGGTCGAGCTCTTGCAAGATCACTCGCACCGGCGCGGCGAGCACGATCACGTCGACGGCCGACAAGGCCTCTGCCAGCGCAACGGCATCGCTCGGATCGCACCAGCTGTCGACGTCGCCGCCCAGAACCTTTTCTGCTTCGCGAAAGCTCGGATCGACCCCAACGATGGTCTTGGCCGCGCCGCGCGCCCGCGCCGCTCGCGCGAGCGAACCGCCGATGAGCCCCACGCCCACGATCGCCAAGCTCGTCATACCTTCAGCGCGTTCCCGATGGCTCGCAGCCGTTCGGCCAGTGCCACGGCTTCTTGCCACGAGAGCGTCGCCGGCACGCGAGGCACCGCTCCCTTTTCCCCCACCCAAACCCTGAGTATCACGCCATCTGCGCCAGCGGCGATGGCCGCCGCCGCGACGGGCGCGGAGTAGCGTGCACGCTGGGCGATGGTAGGCACGTCCACGACAATGGGCAGGTGCGTGCGTAGCTTGGCGCGAGCAATCGCTGCTATTTCCAGCGTGCGCGCCCCGTTCGGATACTCCCCACCAGCTTCGAGGAGCACGACGCTACCCTCGCGCAATTTCAGCTCTCGCTCCGCGGCTCCGATCCACGCGTTGGCGCCCCAGCTCGGCCCACGCTCGACGAACACCACCGGCCAGCGCGGGCTCGCGGGATGCGAATGAATCGACAAGCACGCCAGTGAACCGATGCATTCGGGCGCCATGCGCGCGCGCGTCACCGCCGCGTTGAAGGGCCTACCCGCGCGCACTTCGTAACCCAACTCGGCGGAAGGCGGCGGCACATCGTCATTCATGGCCGAGCCGTCGTGCTGCTCGAGACCAATCGGCTCGATCGCGATCCAGGGTTGACCGCCGCCGATGCTCCCGAACGCCCCCTCGACCACGGTCGACGCCGCCCTGAAGCGTCGTGACGCCAAACGATAGGGCTCGCTGACTCGCACGACTTCGGCCACCCCTTCGAATTCGCGCACGACGGCGACATCGTTGTCGCTGACGTCGCCCACTACCCCCAAGATGATGCGCGACTGCCCACTCGAGCGGTGCACGTCGAACCCCATGTCGACGAGGTGGGCCACCACCCGCTCGAGCGCCGCATCAGTGGCCTCTGGATTCATGACGACAATCATGCCGAGCGGCGAAGCCTACCAAAAGCCGAGGTCGGCCCCAAGGCGCTTGACAGGGGGCGGGCAGCGCTTCGTGTGCTTCGAGTGCGTGCTGGTGCGCATGCCGCGCCAATGCAGCCCCGCGACCGGAGCGTCTTTGACCCCAACGAGACTGGAGCACGGCTCGCTTGTTCGGTAAGCTTGCACACCTCAACCCTTGCTCGGGGCGCATGCAACGCAAAGACGATCCGCTCATAGGTCAGCTCGTTTCTGGTCGCTACCGTGTGAAGCGGGTGCTCGGGACCGGCGGCATGGGCCAGGTGTACTTGGCCGAGCACGAGGCCATCCAAAAGCCGGTGGCCCTCAAGGTTCTGCATCTGCACTACTCCAAGCGGGCCGAGATCGTCACACGCTTTCGACAAGAAGCGATCAGTGCCTCGCGCATCAAGCACCCGAACGTGCTCGAGGTTTTCGACTTCGGTCAGTTGGAAGACGGCAGCTTCTTTCTGGCGATGGAATTCCTGCAAGGCTGCGACCTCGCGGATGACCTCAAGCATCGCACGAAGCTCGACCCCGATCGCGCCATCACCATCGCCCTTTCGATTTGTCGGGCCTTGGGCGCCGCCCACCAGCAAGGGGTGGTGCACCGCGACATGAAACCCGAAAACGTGTTTCTGCAGAAGACGCCCGACGGTGAAGAAATCGTCAAGATCGTAGACTTCGGCATTGCCCAGCTGCGCTCCAACGATGACCTCGCCGAGCAAGCACCCAAGCGGCGGCTCACCAAAACCGGCATGATTTTTGGCACTCCCGAGTACATGGCCCCCGAGCAAGCCGCCGGGCGCGCGGTCGACCTGCGAGCGGACGTGTACGCCGTCGGCGTGATTCTGTACGAGCTGTTCAGCGGCGCCGTGCCGTTTACGGGGAGCAGCTTCCTCGAGGTGTTGAACAAGCACCTCAACGATAGTCCGCCAAAAATGGCCGAGCTTTCGCCCGGTCTCGAGGTATCGGAGGAGCTCGAGGCCACCCTGGCCCGGGCGCTCGCGAAAAAACCCGATGACCGCTACGCTTCGATGCAGGAGTTCGCGCAAGCGCTGTTGGCCACCCCCGAGGGGCGTGCCTTCGGGGTCTCGCGCCTGAGCGCCGTTACCGACTTGGCATCGGCACCGCTGATCACGGCACCCGCAGCGTTACCGCCGGGCGCACCGACTGCCGCCCAGTTTCGAGAGACCGCCGAATCCGACATCTCCGCGTCGCACGCTGACGCCAGAACCGCTGCGTCGAACACGCAGCTCGAAGGCACTCGCTCGGCAGAAAGGCGCAGCGGCGGCGCCCCTTCCCTCGTGCTTGCGCTGGGTGGGCTCTTGGCCGTTGGCGTCGTCGGCGTCGGGGCCTTCTTGATGCTCAAGCAAAGCTCGCTCACCTCCACCACTCCGGGGGCCGAGAGCGTCGCTCCGCCGGCATCGCAAGCGAGCGCGCCCTCGAGCGCCCCTCCAGACCCAGCCCCTCCAGACCCAGCCCCTCAGGCCCCCACTCCCTCGGCCGACATCGCGCCGCTGACCCGCGTATCGCTCAGCGTCGTGACCGAGCCCGCGGGCGCCTTGTTGTTCAAAGATGGCTTTCAGGTGTGCGATAGCACGCCCTGCGCCGTGTCGGCCGCCATCAACGAATCGCTCGAGCTCGAGGCGAGGAAGGGGGCCGCCAAGGGAACCGCCCGCGTGCTCGCTCAGCGCGACCAGACGGTCACCATGAAGCTCGAAACACCCAAGGTTCGCCCTCGCCGCAGTCAAAAGGGCACGGGCAAAACCGGCGAGCCTGCCGAGCCCAAGACACCCCGCATGTGCGAAGTCGAGGTCGATGGACTCAAGATCTTGCGCGCCTGCGAGTGACGCCACTCCGTAGCCGGAGCCAACCACAATTCTGCTATAAGCGCGGGCGTGCGCGAAGGCTCGAGCAGCAGGGCAATCACCTTTCGCGGCAATCTTTCGCGCAGCCGCCACGGTTGGATCCGGCTGACTCCCGCCTACTCGGTCGAGCTCGTGGAGCGCCTAGTGCTCTCACTCCCTCGGCGTTCGCGCGTTCTCGACCCCTTTTGCGGCTCCGGAACCACACTGCTGACCTGCTCGGAACGAGGGCTTGCCTGTACGACGATCGATCTGAATCCATTTTTGGTTTGGCTCGCCAATGCAAAGGCCGCCCATTACGACCCCCGCGACTGCGAGCGCGCCCTGCGCCTCACCTCGCGCATGGCCCGCGCGGCAGAGGCCGGCTCGGAGCGTGACCCATGGGTACCGCCCATCGCCAACATCGAGCGATGGTGGAATGCGCCGACCCGGGTCGCGCTGGGTCGCGCCTTTGCCACCTTGAAACGCTCGCGCGATTCGGTGCCGACCAAGACCTTGGCCACGTTGGCCTTCTGCCGAGCGCTGATCGCCAGCGCCAGTGTCAGCTTCGGGCATCAGTCGATGTCATTCAGCAATCGGGGCAGCCACAAGGCAACGCAGGTTTCGAGCTTGCTCGAAGCCGCCGCGCTGACCCTCGACGAAACCGCGCGCTCCAGACTCGAGCGACCGCAAACGCGGGCGCTAGTGGGCGACGCCAGGCATCTCCAGCGCGCCGTGACTCGACGCCGCTTCGACGCCGTCGTAACCTCGCCGCCCTATTGCAATCGCATGAGCTACATTCGCGAGCTGCGGCCTTACATGTATTGGCTGGGCCACCTCGACCTGCCTTCGAGCGCGGGGGAGCTCGATTGGCAAGCCATCGGCGGCACCTGGGGCGTGGCTACCAGCCGCCTGAACCGCTGGCGACCGACCGCTGCCGCGCTCGACGACAGCCGCGAATTGTCCGCGATTCTGGGCGCCATCCAGACGCGCAGTGAGCTGCTCTCGCGCTACGTCCACCGCTACTTCAGCGACATGCGCGAGCACCTGCACAGCCTGTGGCGGGTCCTGTCGCCAGGTGCGACGGTGCACTACGTCATTGGCAATTCCAAGTTCTACGACGTGCTCTTGCCCACCGAGCGCTTGCTCGCGCAACAGCTTCGAGAAGTAGGTTTTGCGGAGGTTGGTCTAGAGACCCTCAGAACCCGCACCAGCAAGACCGAGCTCTTCGAGTTCTTGGTTACCGCCAGAAAACCGCTATTCTAGGCAGCCAACATACCAAAGGCGGCCACACCCCGCCGCCTGAGCACGCGGCGCAGCCGATCGATGCCAGCCGCATCGTGGGCCAAGCACGCGCCCAAGAACGACGCAGCCCAAGCGTCGAGCATGCTATCGCCGCACCCTTCGAGATCCTGAGTCTCACCGCTGAGGGCGCGACGCCAGGCCGCCGCGGTTCGTTCCGCCGCGCTGGTCAGCCTGAGCGTGCCCGCGCTGTCGCTGGCGAACCCCTCACGGACCAGCGCCGCTTGCGACCCCGGTGGCAGCTCGCCCATGAGCAGTGCATCACCCCGAAAAAACTTGGTCAGCGCGGCCGCGACACGCGTCGCGCCGCTTTCGAGGGCGACTGACACGATCGTGCTCACGAATCGTTCGTAATCCGAGGCGCCCTCGGGCGCCGGGAGGGGCGCACCGACCGGTTCACTGCGCGGTTCACTGGGTGATTCGGTTGTCGGGTAGTAGAGCTCGCTAGCAGTGGGCGGTGCTACCGGGCGGGCTCTGCCGCACAATTCCTGAACCACCCAAGCCGAGCCGGAGAACAGCTCGGGATTGTCGTGCGGAAACTCAGCGGCGAGGGGGGGTCGATAGATTCCGACGGACATTTCGCCTTGGGTACGTCGAATCGGGCTTTTCGGCCAAGAAACCGGCGCTCGCCACCACGCACCTGATGCCGCGCGGCCCCTGCATGGCGCTAAGATAACCCGCCATGAGGCAGCTCTTCTCCGTGCTTACTTGTCTCTGTCTCGGGCTCACGGCCTGTTCGGTCACTCCACCGCCGCAATGGGCCACCGGTGGAGCGCGCTTGATGGTGGCTCGGGCCTATTGGGAGCGCGGCGAGCACGACCTGATCGAGATTCGCGACGACGGCAGGGTCTACGAGGGCGATGACTTGATCTTCATCATCGATCGCGTCGGCCGGGTCGTCGACGACGATTACGAGCCGTACGCGCTGTTTTACGAAAATGGCATCGTGCTGGGGCCCGAACGCCGGCGTATGGGGCGCGTCGGCCTGCGCAACGCCTCGGCTCCAGGCGACGATCACGCCTGGGTGAGCCTACAACCGGACGGCCGAGTCATCTACTACGACCCCGATGGTGAACAGCACTCTGGCGGTAAATGGTCCGGCTGCAACGGCCCCATGGTCCGCACCTGCACCTTGGTGATCCATATGCTCATGATGCGCTTCTACGATGCCAGGCGCCGGAGCGGCCCGAGTCCCGGCATCGGCTTCGGCATCGGCTTCGGCCTATAACGCTCGCAACCGCTCGACTGCGTTACCGCAGCGCGCTAGCACTAGCGGCCTCGAAGGGCCCGTCATGCTGGATGTGCGATTCGTCTCGGAGAACCTGGATCAAGTGCGCCAAGCGCTGGGGCGCCGCGGCAACAAGTACGCGGCGCAGCTCGAGCCTCTGAGCGCTTTGGCGGCGCAGCGCCTGGAGCTTTTGCAACGCACCGAAGCGCTGCAAGCGGAACGCAACCGGGCCAACGAAGAAATGGCCAAGCTCGCCAAAGGCCCGGACAAGTCGGCGTTTCAGGAGCGCCGTGAGGCGCTCAAGCAGCTTTCGGAACGGCTCAAACGCGACCAAGAGGCTCTCGATGCCGTCGCGCAGCAAATGAGCGAGGTGTTGCTCGGGCTGCCCAACGTGCCACACCCCAGCGTGCCGGACGGCACCGGCGACGAGCACAATCGAGAGGTGCGAGTCTGGGGCGAGCGACCGCAGTTCTCCTTCGAACCCAAGCCGCACTGGGAAATCGGTCCAGCCTTGGGCATCCTGGATTTCGAGCGGGCCGCGAAGCTCTCCGGCGCGCGCTTCGCCGTGCTCTTCGGCGCGGGCGCCAAGCTCGAGCGGGCGCTGATTCAGTTCATGCTCGAGCTGCACACGACCGAGCACGGCTATCGAGAGGTACTGCCCCCGTTCCTGGTCAAGGCCAGCGCGCTCATGGGTACCGGGCAGCTGCCAAAGTTCGAGCAAGACCTGTTCAAGACGCACCGCGCCGATCCCGACGACGATGCTCCGCTGTATTTGATTCCCACGGCAGAGGTCCCGCTCACCAACTTGCACCAAGACGAGATCTTGCCGGGCTCGAGCCTACCGCTCGCCTACACCGCCTACACGCCCTGTTTCCGCAGTGAGGCCGGCTCGTACGGCAAAGACGTACGTGGTTTGATTCGCCAGCACCAGTTCGACAAGGTCGAGCTCGTGCGCTTCGCCGAGCCCGAACACTCGTTTGCTGAGCTCGAGCTGCTCACCACCCACGCCGAAACCGTGTTGCAGCGGCTCGGTCTTCACTATCGCGTGGTCGAGTTGTGCGCGGGAGATTTGGGTCCAAGCGCGACAAAGGGCTACGACATCGAAGTCTGGCTGCCTTCACAGAACGCCTACCGCGAGATCTCGAGCTGTTCCAACTGCGGCGATTTCCAGGCCCGACGCGCCAAGATCCGCTACCGCCCCGACCCCAAAGCAAAGCCCAGGCTGCTGCACACGCTCAATGGCTCGGGGCTGGCGGTGGGGCGCACGTTGATTGCGATCTTGGAGCAATGCCAGACCGCCGACGGCAGCGTCATCGTTCCCGAAGCGCTGCGGCCCTACTTGAAGCTGGACAAGATCGAACCCGCCTAACGGCGGCGCCCGCGCGCCGAG
>CBFGRJ010000095.1:0-21404 GCA_965651135.1 uncultured Myxococcales bacterium | reverse complement strand
AGGCCGCTCGCGGAGTCTTTCTCTGCCAAGACTGCCGGCCTAAGCTCGGGCGCTATGTCTTTGGCTAGAGCGGCGCTCCAGTAAGGGGTGAGCTCTGGGTCGAGCCAGGTGCACAATTGGCGCACGAGCTCAGGAGAGGGTGCATTCCCGCAGGTGTGCACTGCGCCGTTCTCGACGACGGCAGCGCCCGACGCGTCCATGAGCGCGAGTAGCTCGTTCGGCCGCTTCAAAAGCGAGACGAGCAGGCTCGGATGCTCGTCGTCGTTGCGCATGGCGGCGCTGAGCACCGACAACATGGGTTGCCGTGCGGTTCGACGTAATCCAGCCTCCCTTTCCGCGAAGGCTGCCAGCTGCAAGGACAAGAGACGGCCAATCGTTTCTGCCGCGGCTCGGATTTCGTAGGGAACGTAGTGGGGTCCGCTGTGCTGCGCGCAGCTGATCAGGCCCCATAACCTGTTTCCGACGATGACGGACACGCTCATGGCAGCACGAATGCCGATGTTGTGCAGATACTCGAGGTGTATCGGTGAGACGCTACGCAAAACGGACAAGCTCAAGTCCAAGGGCTTGCCCACGTCGGCGCGGAGGGGCGGAACGATGGGCGATGGCGAGTATTTGGCGTCGGGGATATTGCGTAGCCAGCTCTTGAGATACAGATCCCGAGCCTGCTTGGGAATGTCGGACTCCGGGTAGTGCAATCCCAAGTAGGACTCATACGGTTCATCTACGGTTTCAGCAATCACCTCGCCGTGATCATCGCGATCGAAGCGATACATGATGACGCGTTCGAACCCCGTCGTGCGCTTTACCTCACGTACGACGACATCACACAGCTGAGGAGCCGAGTTTGCGTTTTGCATGGCGGTGAGAGCGTCGCGCAAGGGGTCACGAGAGCCGTGGTCGAGTGGAGGAGCTGCAACCGGTTCGACCTCCAACACCGCCACACCATCGTATCGGTGTACGATGAGGTCGAAAGCGCGTCCTTCGACCTCCGTGCGCAGTGGGTAGCGTTCGTTGCACGCATCGTGCGCCAGCGTCTCACGGATTTGGTGAACGGGTTCGGGAGCAAAAATTCGCTCGAGCGACTGGCCGAGAATCGCTTCGGGTTCGACGCCGAGCCAATCGCGCACGCTTTCGCTGACCTGCGTCACGCTCAACTGTGGTTCGGCCAGAGCGAACAGGACCCCATGCGGTTGTATCGCGCCCGGAATGTGGATGGGCTCACGACTGCAATTGCTCAAGTCCACCACAAAGTTCTGATGTTCTTCCGTCAAACGCTTGCTCCTTGTAGGCGTATCCAGCGGTCCAGGGTCGCAAAGGTGTCTCGGGCGCTGGTGATGGCGAGGTAGTGATTGTCGTGGTGCGCTGGCAGAGCGTTGAGCCAATTGACCACACCTCGCCAGCGAGCCGCAACGTTGCGACTGCCGCCGGCGAAAAATGCGGCACCATGGCTTTCGTCGACCCCCAAGCGCCGCCTGAGCTCGCGCACGATGAGCTGACCCCCGAGCGCGGCGCCCTCGATGACATATACGCAGCCCGCCAGCTGCTCGAGCTGTTCGAGCTCGGGCAGCACATCACAACGTGGGATGGCTCGAAGCGCCCGCCTATCGTGACGCAACCAGAGGAGATCCCGCTCGAGCAGCGGCGTTCGTAATTCGAGAGCGAAGCTCGACGGCAAGCCAGACGCGGAAGTGTTGGCAGCTAGGGCGAGCAATCGAGGTTCCAGCACGGAGTAGTACCCGTACATCGCACGCAGTACCTTGGCGTATCGCACGCGCGAGAGAGTTGGATCGAGCAGCGCCAAACGGCGCTCGAGCTCCCCATGCAGAGCAGCGGTTTCAACGCGCAGGCGCTCGCGCAACGGTAAGGTCGTGATAAAGCCGCTCGCCGGCTCGCGACCCGGAGCCTTCGAAGAGGGGATAGGGTCGAAGCGCCGGGCGGTAGACACACCGACACTGTAATGGATGAACCACCTGGGGCCAGCGCCAGGCACCCGGTTTTATTTGAAGGCCCGAGAATCCCGATCCGGGGCCCTCGCCGCCTCGGAGGGGCGAGCGCGTGACTCAAATGCTACCGTGCGGGCTGGTGCTGTGGGATGTTCGATACGGAAATGAGGAGCGATAAAGGCGGTGCGTGAACACTAACTGATTCGTTTTGCATCAGTATTCCAGGTGTTGCTGCAGAAGCGTCCGAATACGTATCAGGCAGTGCGCGCTGCGAAAGCGGCCCAGCGACTGTTTCCGGTGCGGCAACGGGCACGGACCCCATGACCGCGTGCTGCACCAACTGAGTTCGCGAATCGTCGAACTTTGCGCGTTCAGTGCGGTACGGGTTTCGGTGGATCATCGAGCTCAGAACATCAGGTTGCCGGGACCGAGCTCGAAGTCGATATTGGACCCCAGTGCCGCGCGCACGTCAGCCAACTTGGTGAGCGCCTGGCGCGTGGCGGCCAGCCTCTGGTCAGGCGCCGCGGTGGCCACGGCCAGGGCGAGCTCCGCCAGTGCGTCTTGTACCGGCTGGTGCAGCTCGGGGTGCAGAGGGGGAGCATCGACGTTGGGCGGCGACAAGAGCGCGAACGCATCTTCGATTTCTGCGACCGCGAGCTCGATGAGCCCGCGCTGTACGTCCTCCCGAAAGTTCCAGTACTGGACGTTCAATAGCTCCGCTGCGTCGAGTCGCTGCTCTGCCAGGTCGAGATTGAAGGCGATGTTGAGCACGCGCAAGAACTGCTGGATATTGATGATCACCGAGCCGTCGAAAGCCACCGGCCCAAGCTCGAGCTCCGAAGCCAGCGCGACCGCCGCGGGCGATTCGTTGAAGGCAGAGTCGGTATAGAAAGCAATGGCAGCGGCCAGGGTCGTCGAACCGTTGTGGTGGAAGAACGGGGCCGTATCGGCCGCTTCGATGAGCGGCGGCACGTTGAAGGTGTTGTCTCCGAAAGCATTCGGCTCAGACTCGGTGCCCTGCCGGACGCCCGCCACGATGTTCGGCTCGACCAGACCCTGACCGCCGAATCCACCGTCGAACAGAGCCACACCGTCGAAGCTGGGGCGCGGCAAATCGCCGGGCGAGAAGATTTCGATGCCCGTGTCGAAGTTGG
Source organism: uncultured Myxococcales bacterium (assembly GCA_965651135.1). Lineage (GTDB taxonomy): Bacteria > Myxococcota_A > Polyangia > Polyangiales > Polyangiaceae > JAICQQ01. Next base: position 18,304 of record CBFGRJ010000095.1, on the reverse strand, counting down.
TGTTCAAGCCACTGGCGCGCGAGTTCGCGCCCGCGTTGTGGTGGCACTCGTTGCAGCGCCCGACCGCGGGATCGAGAAAATCCAGCCGCCCCTGTTCGGCAAACGGGTCTGCGAGCACGACGCTCTCGAGGTCGAGCTCGTTGGTCCGCCCGAGCGCCAATTGGAATGCAAGCATCTGGTCGAGCTCGCTCTCGCTGGCCAGCCGAAATGACTGATTCGGTGTACGGCTCAGGTCAGTCGGAAAATGCTGAATGATGGCGCCGTTGGCAAAATCGCGCAGCGCTCCGCCCTCCACACCGTCGCCCGACCAGCCCGTGCGTTCGACGAAGGCGCTGGAAGTGCCGTCGTCAGGGTCGCGTTCGATACTGGTCGACAGCGAAAACAAATGCGGCACTGCGCGCATCGTGAACTTATTGTCGTTGTCCTCGAAGCCGTCGACGTTTTCCTTGATGAGCCCGCGATCGCGGAGCGCCGTGGTTTCTAGACCCGCGAGGTCGAACTCGGCGCTCTCATTGATGAACAGCGGATCGGACGGATCGAGCGTATCCACGAACGGCAAGTCGATGGTGAAGTTGTTTCCCGCCGGGTGGCAGGAGCCACAGGTGCGACCATTGCCAGCGAACGTTTCGTTGAAAAACACCTCCGCCCCCGCACACACGTCGAACGGCACCAGACCCGACCAGACGCGCGGATCGAGGCTGCAGCTTTGTTCGGCCTGCGTCAGCGCTGCGTGCTTCTGCCGCAACGGTTCGTCAGAACCCAGCGTGGAGGGCTCGCCGACCGGCCCTTCTGTAGTGCAGCCCGACAGGCAGACGCCAAGCAGAGCCCAACGCAAAGAAGAGTGAACCCAGGAAGACATGACCAATACCTCCAAACCGACCATCAGGTCGGCCATCGTTCGACGCACGAGCTCCCGAATGCTGCACGCCCTTGCTTAGAGCACTCGCGCCAGCGAAGCTTCGGCGGTCGCCGCGCTTTTCTCGTACTCTCCTAGTCTCCTGCTCAGCGATACACGATCGATGGACAATTGCTGTCTCGTGGCGTTGCTCCTGGTTGCGACCGGTTGCGTGAAGAACCCCGTAACGGGGGCACGCGAGCTATCGCTCTTGAGCCCCGCCGAAGAGAGGCGCATCGGTGAAGAGATGGCACGCGAGTTGGAGTCCACCATCGGGCTCTGGCAAGAGGAGCCGCTTTCGAGCTACGTGCGTGACCTCGGTGCGCGGCTTGCCGTCCATTCACCGCGCCAGGAGGTCAACTATCGCTTCGACATCCTGGACATGGTGGAGCCCAACGCCTTCGCCCTACCCGACGGGCACATCTACGTGTCGCGCGGGATGCTCGCCCTAGGCAATGCCGAAGACGAGCTGGCGGGCATTCTCGGGCACGAGATTGGGCACGTGGCGGCACGCCATGCCAACCAACGCTTCTCTCGCGCGGCGCCTGTCGGTATTCTGTCGGGCGTGACCGCGGCAGTGGTCGGCGTGCTCAGCCAGAGCGCTGCTGCATCGGTGGCAGGCATCGGCGCTGGTTTGAATCAGGCGCTCCTCGCGCCGCACAGTCGTGACCAGGAACGCCAAGCCGACAAGGTCGGGCAAGAGCTGGCTCATGAGGCAGGCTGGAACCCGCTGGGTCTGACCCGGGCGCTCACCACGCTGGGCAGATTCGAGCAGCAGGTTTCGGGTGGCCCGCGCCAGCCGTCGTGGCTCGACTCGCACCCGGCCACACCGGAGCGGGTCGAAAGCACGCAACGCCAAGCCGCGTCGCTGGGCGCCTCGGGTGCCATGGATCGCACTAGTTTCGTGCGCCGCCTCGAAGGCCTCCTCGTCGGCGAAAATGCGAGCCTGGGGCTCTTCGACGAGAACCTATTCGTGCACCCGCGTCAGCGTTTCGTCAGCACGTTCCCGCGTGGCTGGCGCACGGGTCACTCGCGTCAGCTTGCGGCGGCGCTGGCGCCTGGCGAAGACGCAGTCTGCTTGCTGCTGCTCGAGCCGGTTCAACTGCCTCCCGTCGAGGTGGCCCGCCGTTTCGCCGAGCTGCTCGAGGTCACTTACTCGAGCGGGCCGAGCTCGCGCAGCATCGGAGACAAGCCTGCCGTCGAAGCCCGGGTGGTGACCGACGACGTCGATATGACGCTGCTCTTCGTCGGACACCAGGGCGGCACCTTTCAACTGCTTGCCATGAGCGAGGCCGCCCAGCGAGCCAGCTACGCCGAGGCGTTCGAGGCTTGGTTTCGGAGCTTCGACACGGCGAGCGACGCACTCTTGGCGGGCGTACGAGAGCTCAGGATGCTGGTGGTGGAGACCGACGCGGACGACACGCTGGGCTCGGTGCTCGGGCGACACCCGACGCCGCTGCCGGCGGCGCTGGTGGCGGTCATGAACGGGATGGCGAGCACGAGCGCGGCGCTACCGGGTGAGGTGCTCAAAGTGCCGGTGTTGCGGGGGTTGTAGCAGTCGGCAGGCGCCCATGAACAGACCGAGGGCCTAGAGATGCAGATCAACAACGACGACTCCAGCACTGGACCTGACCGCGACGGCAAGGTTGCTTGGTTCGCCACGTCGGTGATGGGCGACGTGGCCTGGGAACGACCGGATGCTTTCGGTGTCGCGGTGCTCGGCGACTAGCTGCCCGCACGCCGTTCGCTCGGCGTTGAGCTCTGGCCACGCTCACGGTCAGCACGCACGCTCTGCCTGCGCTCAGCCGGCCGGAGCGCAGCGCAAGGACAACTACGCGTGCTGGCGCTCTTGCGGGCACTCGCTTTGGTAGCGCTGGGCCCTTCGGCTTGAATTCTGACCGCAGACCGCGTGCGCTGGCGGGGCCCGGAGAGGGGTCTGTCAGCTGCACGAGCTGCGTGAATTGTTGCTCGCGCGCCTGCCCATCGCCGGATTCGACGCATGCCAGCAAAGGCAGGGGAGAATTTCACACCCCACCCAAGAACTGGCCCTATTTTTTCGGGGGATGAACCACCTGGCCGGGCCCCCATTTAGGTGATGTTTGGCAGCGTTCGGAGGCCCCAAATGGCCCCAAATAACGGACGGTAAGAACGACGCCCGGCCACGTTTCCGTGAACCTTGTGGCCGAGCTATCTGCGCTGGCTAGACTGCGAGCCGAACTTGGTAAATCACCAGGCATCTTCAAGCAGCTTTGAGAGGTTCTGATGAAGCGCGTGTTCCCACTGATCCTGTTGTTGACCCCCGCCGGTCTCTTGCTCAATGCCGTTGCTTGCAGTTCCACCGTTCGCAACAAGAACGACGGAGCGGCCGATGCGGCCTCCGGCGGTACCACGGGCGGCACAGGGATGGTTTCGAGCACCAATGGTGAGGCAGGTGAGAGGGGCAGTGCTGCAGGTTCGGGCGGTTCATCGAGCACGGGAGCCGGTACCGGGGGACCGAGCGGCGGGAGTGGTGGTGTCGGCGCGAGTGGCGGGACCGGTGGTGACAGTGGGTCAGGGGGGTCGAGTGGGTCCGGTTTTCTGCCGATGCATTGCGAGGCAGGTGATTCGCATTGCACCTGTGACGACAGCGGTTGTTTCGTCGATCCGGGCGGCTCCTGTACTCGCGACGACGTGTGCAGGAGCGCCAATTGCGGCGTCACCGCGGACAGCACGAATATTTGCTGCGCGGGCACTTGTAAGAGCGACGAAGTGTGTTCGTCCGATGGAAGTGAGTGTGAACCCGCTGCGCCGTGTGAAGCGGGGAACGATCGCTGCTTTCAGGGCAACTACGAGCTCTGCTCTGCGGGAGCCTGGTCGGTCATCGAGGAGTGCGGCACCCGAGGCTGCGACCGCGATCAGGGCGGATGTTTGCTGGGCGTGGGCGAGCCGTGCACCTCAGGCGAACAATGCGGCGAGGGTAGTTGCGCACCGACCTCTGACGGCAGCACCGTGTGCTGCACAGCTTCCTGCGGCGCCTGCCAGGTGTGCGACACCGAAGGCACGGGCTGCACCGACCCCGACACATTGCCCGATGGTTGTGCTTGCAGTGAGTCCGACACCTCCAACTGCACCGACCCTCTCGCGTGTACCAACGACGTCTGTAACGATGGCGTATGTTCCAACGATATCATGCCTGGCTTTTGCGTGATCGCGGGTCAGTGCGTGAGCCACAACGCCCAGGACCCGTCGAACCCGTGTCGCTATTGTGATGCTGCCCTGAACCCGCATGGTTGGACCAACGCCAGCTCTTCCACCAGTTGTGACGACGGGCTGTGGTGCAACGGAACCGACACGTGCGACGGTTCAGGCTCGTGCAAACACCAGTACACCACCAATCGCTGCACGGGGAGCGGTCCCTGCGATCTGGAATCGTGCGACGAGGAGCGAGACACTTGCTACCGGCCAAGCAGCCACGCTTGTGACACATCCACCGAGAAGGGCTGCAGCTCCAGCGGCTGCGGGGGTGATCCTCGCTCGCGCACCGTGACCACCTACTGCTCGGGCGCGTCGTCCGCCTGCGACGGAGCCAAGGTGCCCGGCACTTGGACGGTCGCCACCGAATGTTCGAACAATAGTGTTTGTAATGCCACGAACCAGTCTTGCGAGCTCAAGCTCGGTTGCGACACCTCGTGGTGCGATTCCACGGGGCTGTGCTGGACGTTGCAGGAACCGGACACCATGTTCCACGCTGAAGCCGTCCAGTACTGCGAGGAGCTGGAGTTGGCAGGTCGTAGCAATTGGCGCTTGCCTACCATTTCTGAATGGCTCTCTCTCGGCAGAGGCTGCGACGGAAAGACGGGGACTGCACGAGACGCGAGCTACATCTCCGACTGCTACCTCAACCCTGGTGACTCTGAGCCGAGCGATTGCATGATGTGCCCGCCCGACGAAGGCCCAGGCCCCACGGGTTGCTACTGGCCGGATGGCATGGGTGCGTGCACGCGTTTCTGGGGCGGCTACTGGTCCTCGGACATGAGAGACGCCGTCGAGGTCTGGATCCTCATTCCGCACCAAGGCCTGATTTCGCCAGTCAACGGCACCGCCTTGCCTGGTCTCGTGCGTTGCGTCACTCGGGAATAACGAGGTCGGCGGCCGCTCGCTGGTGACGCAGCGCGCCGAGACCCACGCGGTTGTTATCAGTTTCCGCGAGCAAGGGCGTTGCTGAACGCGAGGGACTGCTGTAAGCCGCTCAGGTTCGTCCCAAAATCAGAACTCGCGCGAACCGACCCAACCAGAGGTATCAGCCATGGAAATCCGACGAAACTTGGGCACTCATTTCTTGTCTGTGAGCGTCTGCCTCCTGGCCGCCGCAGCGTGTTCCGACTCCGGCAACAGCGGCGATACGAGCGCCTCGACGGGGCCTGGTGCGAACACGACGGGCAACACGACGACGAGCACGAACGGCGTGAGCAACACGGCCAACACCTCCGGCACTACTGGCACCACCGGGGCCACCGCGGTGACGGGCACGACTGCCTCTACCACGGTGACGGGCACCACTGCGGTCACGACGGTGACGGGTAGCACCGGAGCCACGGTGACGAGCAATGGGACCGGCGGCGCCACCAGCACGACGACGGGTGACACCATGACCGCCACCACCGACGGTGGCGGCGGCAGTGGTGGCGAGGTCAACGGCGTGACCGTGCAAACAGCCGACACCCGCCAGAACATCCAGGGGTTTGGCTTCAACACCGCGTTGAAGAACAGCTCATCGCTTCCGTGGGACGACCTCTTCGGTCTCGAAGGGCCCAACGCCATCGGCATGTCCATCTTGCGTGTCGGGATGAACCCCTCCGGGAACCTCACTGGGTTTGGTATCGAGGAAGCGAGGAGCCGCGGCGCGAAGATCATAGGCTCGACCTGGAGTCCTCCCGGCAATTGCAAGACCAGTAACACGACCATCAACGGAGGCCACCTCATCACGCCCGACGAGGATGGGGGCGCCTGTTACGAGCTATGGGCGGACAGGATCGCCGCGTTCGCGCAGCAGTACGATCTGTACGCCATGTCCATCGCCAATGAAGCGGACTTCAAGTCGTGCCCGGGCGTGCCGGTCTGCACCGTGGCGTACGATACGACGGAGTACACGGCCAAAGAGATGGTGGAGTGGGTCAAGTATGCGGGCCCGAAGCTCAGGGCTGTGGGGGTCAAGGTCATCGCTCCCGAGGCGTCGGAATGGACTCACGTTTGGAGCAACCTGTCGGGCACAGGCTCGACCGTCGATGAGCATCCGCACAGCTCCGACCCCTTCGAGTGCGGTTGCTTCAGCAACGAGATCACGCCGGAGCTCGAAGCGACTTGCGCTCAACATTGTAAAGACGGTGATGGCTACGACTACGGCCACTGGCTGTGGGCGGATCAGGAAGCCTGGAACGCCTTCGACATCCTAGGCGTGCACGAGTACGACGCACAGCGGGCGTACGCGTGGCCAGCCGACGTCAACGGTGGCGTCCGAGATCGGGAGATCTGGCAGACTGAAATGTCGGGTGTGTCGCACTGGCCGGAAGAGGGACCGTCGGGGACCATCGAAAACGGTGTCGCGGTGGCCGGGTGGATTCACTCGGCGCTCACGGTGGGCGAGGCTTCGGCCTGGCTCTACTGGTGGTACGATGCCAGCAGCAATAACGAAGGCCTGGCCCGGATCCCGGGAACCTCGGAGCTCACGAAGCGCTACTTCACGTTCGGCAACTACAGCAAATTCATCCGACCGGGCTACCTGATGGTCAACGTGGCCGGCAACACCAACGAAGATCTCCAGATCTCGGCGGCCAAGAGCGAGGACGGCAGCACCGTGGTCGTGGTGGCCATCAACAAGGGCGACGCGTCGGTCGACGAACCGATCACCATCCGTGGCGCAACGGTCACGTCATGCACGCCGCACGTGACGTCGGCGAGCGAGAGCCTTGCCGAAGGCACCCCGGTCGCCGTCACCGACGGCGTGTTCACCGCTTCGCTCGGCGCGATGAGCGTCACGTCGTTCGTTTGCAACTAGGCCGCGGCTTCATCCCCTCCAGCTCTGTCGCGACGGTTCAACGACCGGTCAGTCATTTCGAGCGCGCAGACCTCGAACTCGCCTCGAAGCTCCGCGACAGCGGCCTTTGCCTCTTCGCGTCGGAGCTGTTCTTCGACGAGCTCCGCCTCGAGCTGCTGCACACGGTTCTGCGCATCCGCGGACAGGCGACTGACGCGCTCGAGGCGTTCGTGGGCATACGGCACGGGTGCGTCGCCCACCCAGAAGCGCAGGCGGTCGGCGTCGAGCCATAGCGCGAGCCCGAGGATGGGGGACTCGTAACGGGTATTCTGCGGGACGCGTCGTCGATAGCGGTTTCCGTCGAGCTCCCAAGCGACGCAGGCGCCGCCCATGTCCAAGCCCGCCGAGTTGGACGAGGCTCCCGGATTGTTGGGACCGCCGCTACCGCCCGCGTCGTTAGTGTCGACGGGTATCTCGGCGTGGGGTGTCCAGGTGTCGCCGTCGTCGGTGCTGGAAACGATCCTAATCCGCGAACGACTGCCACTCCGTTCTCGAAGAGCTACGAGGATGGAATCGTCGAGCCTAAGTGGTGACGCCATGATGGAGTAATTGAATTCGGCGGGGCAGGGGCAGGTGCCGCTGCCGGGGCTGCTAGTACACCCCGTGGTGCTACTGGTCCCAGCGCAGCCGGTCGTACTAGTGCTCGTCGTTGCTGGGCAGTGACTGCCGGGGCGAGGTGCAACCCAGTGTGGGTCCACGAAAGGTCTCGCCGGCGTCGTGCGTCGAGAACACCATGGTTCTAGCCACGTCCACTTCTCTGACGGGGCACAATCCTGAAGGCAATCGTCGAACGCGTAGCTGGTAGCCGGGCCATTCGTCGTCGACATGAAAATCAGGGTTTTGGTCGGCGAAATCTCGAGTATGTAGTCCTGTCGCTCGGGTCAACCAATGACTGGCCGACGTGGCCGACCTCGGTGAGGGCGTCCGACCAAGCGGTCGCACTCAGGATGCGGCCGCGCTGTCGCCGGCGCGGGCGTTGGCGCGCCGCTTCTGCTTCTTGGCTGGGTGTTTGCGTCGAGGGGCCTTCGAAGGGCCTCGCTTCAAGGTGGACGCATTCGCTTCGGGCCTGTGCAAGCGCACGTTGACCTGCGGGTCTCTGGGATCGCTCCGAAGCGTTGCTTGTGCAAACGTGGCTGCGACGTGCTGGGAAACCTCGACGTCCGAGTAAGTGCCACAGACCCTGATCGCGCCGATATCGGCACCGCGGATACGCCCGCGACGGCACAGCATGGCGACCAGGCGCCGGGCGTCGGCGCCGTGTACCCTGCCGCGATTGACGCGAAACGATACCCAGCGTGCACGCTGTTCCGCGGTGACGTTCGTGATCGCGCGCGGTTCGCTTCGTGCCTGTTCGAGCTGGGCAAGCAGTCGCGCCAGCGCGACTCGGGTTTGCCCGCTTTCGACGATGCGAGCGAGCTGCCCTTGCACGCGCTCGGACAGCTCTTGCGTCAGCGGCGCGGTCAGCTCGCCGAGCAAGCGCGCGTCCTGGGCGGCTCGGATCGTCTCCGCCGTGGGCACGGGTTGGATGCTGGGTTTGACCCGCGCCTGTTGCAGCAGCCGCTGGGTCCGCTGCAATGCCCCTTTGGAAATCAGCAGCACGCTTGTCCCTTTGCGGCCCGCGCGGCCGGTGCGGCCGCTGCGGTGCGTGTACGCCTCTGCGTTCGAGGGGGCGTCCAGCTGTACGACGCGGGCGATGTTCTGCACGTCGATGCCGCGCGCCGCGACATCGGTAGCCACGAGCGTGCGCAACTGGCCGCTCTTGAACGCTGCCAGGGCGCGATTGCGGGCGTTTTGATCCATCTCACCCGACAGGGCGCCAGCCGCGAAACCGGCTCGTTGCAGCTCGCGCGCGTACTCCGCCACGTCGGCCCGGGTGCGAGCGAAGACCAGCGTCTGGTCGTCGGGGTGGTGGAGCAACACATTGATGAGCGCATCGACACGCTGGTTCGGGTGGATCAAATGCACGACGTGCTCGATATCTGCGTTGGCGCTGCCGAGCGGCGTGCCTTCGACGTGGGCGGCCTGCGTTTGCACGCGATTTGCCAGCGCGATCACTTCGCGGGGGAAGGTGGCGGAGACCAGGTGGGTTCGTCGATTTTGGGGTAGGTGCTCGAGAATTGCCTCGAGCTCTTCTCGAAAGCCAAGGTCGAGCATTTGATCGGCCTCGTCCAACACCACGGCGCCCAGCGACGCCGCGTCGATGGCTCCACGCGTCAGGTGATCCAGCAGTCGCCCAGGAGTCCCGACTACCAGCGCGGGGCCGCGCGACAGCGCTCGGTGCTCCTCACGGTAGCTCGAACCGCCGGTGACGCTGGCGACTGTGAGATGAAAGGGCGCGTACAGCCAAGATAGCTCGAGCTGCACTTGAGCTGCCAACTCACGGGTTGGCACGATCACGAGGGCGCGGGGTTCGGCAGCTTTTGCCCGCGGCACCGGCGCTGAACGAGCCGGCGAATCCGACCCCAGCGCGCTCGCGCCAACCACGTCTCGCAGAACCAGGCCAATCGCCACCGTTTTTCCCGAGCCCGTTTGTGAGCTGATGCGAAGATCTCTATCGCGGAACGCGGGGTCGAGCACCTGCTGCTGCACTCGGGTGAGCGACGAGAACCCCCGCGCCGCCATGGCTCGAATCAGTGCGGGGCCGAGAACCTGGTCGAGAGCGGACGTCTCCCAAGCAGAGGCAGGACGAGGGGCGGAACGAGATAGATCGGACATCGAAGGGGGCGACTTGTACCAGAGTCACCGGCATGCACACGCCCGAGCCCGAAAAACCGCTCCGTTCCCGTGATTTTTTGCCGTTGACGATCGGCTTCGGGTGGCGTCAGGCCCGAAGCGTCCCCGTCATTGCTCAGGTCGGGCTACACGAAGGGTATTTGAAGGAACCCGATAGTCTTCATTGGCCAGCGAAGCGGGCAGATTGCGCGAGTGAAGGTCGAGACGCGACGAAACAAGTTCTACGACTTGGATAGCCAAGCGTGTTTCGACATGCACTCGCTGCATCCGATCGAAAAGCGCTTCTTTTTCATCGATGACGTGCTTTCCCTTGCCCTGACCAGCTTGGTCGCCCTGGAGGGGCCCGGCACCGTGCGCACGGTGCTCCGTCAAGCGCTGACCGTCCAGGGCAAACTCCTGGCCGAGCTCGAGCGCAAGTTCAAGCGCCGCAAGACGCACCAGGACGTTCGATCGGGTTGGCTCGTCAACGAGTACTCTCGTGAGCTACTCTCGAACCCGCATAGTGTGGCCATCGATCTCTTCGGTGGGCCCGGCGTCGAGCGACTGATTGCGGAACAAACGCGCGCGGCGCGGCATTCGATGACCATCGCTTACTTGCTCACCGCCGAGGAGTTCCGACGCCTTTCGGTGGACCTGCGAGCCGACCCGTAGCGACCGGGGTGGAAGAGTTGGCGCGGCGATTGCTTCTCCTGGCATCCAGCAGGAGACAGCATGAGCCGAACGACCATTCAGGAAACCCCGAAGGCCGAGCGAATTCCGCCGCTGCCCTCTCACCACTTCGAAGATCATCCGGGCGAGGTCAAGGTCGGGATTCGGGCCGAGAGCCTTCGCGAGCTGTTCGCCGAGGCGGGCAGTGCGCTCGGAGAGCTCTTGCTCGAAGACCCGGAGACCGCGACGGCGACGAGCGAGTGGGAACGCTGCGCGCTGCGCGCCGCCGATCGCGAGACGCTGCTCGCCGCCTGGGTGAACGAGCTCATCTACCTGTCGGAGACGCGGCACGTCGTGTACACCGAGTTTCGCATCGATAGACTGACCGACACCGAGCTTCTCGCCTCGGCGCGTGGTGTGCCGACCGAGCAGATTCGCACGGCGGTCAAGGCCGCGACGTTTCACGAGCTGAGCGTGCGCGAAGTTGCTGATGGCTATGAGGCGCACGTCGTGCTCGACGTGTGATGCGGCAGAGGAGGCATTCCAAACATGACCACGCTGGAGCTCGAGCGCATCGGAGACGTGCTCTATCAAACGCCGGCCGGCGCACGCTACGACATGCGCGTTCCCGCTCGCGTCGTCGCCGATGAGGTGCTGCTGGAGCAGATTCGTGGTGACCGAAGCCTCGAGCAGCTCGCGAACGTGAGCACGCTGCCAGGCATCGTGCGCTTCGCCGTCGGCATGCCGGACATGCACGAGGGCTACGGCTTTCCAGTGGGCGGGGTAGCGGCGACCTTGGCGCCCCACGGAGTCATCTCGCCGGGTGGTATTGGGTTCGACATCAACTGCGGCGTCCGGCTGCTCGCTTCGAACCGCCGTAGGGACGACGTCGAGTCCATGACGCCGCTGGTCCACGAGCTCTCTCGCAGCATTCCGACAGGCTACGGTCGCGGTGGGCGCCTCGCGCTCGATGACGATGAGCTCGACGCCGTTCTGAACGAAGGGTGTCGCTACTGGGTAACGAGGCCCGGTCATCGCCACGAGCATGACCTCGCATTCATCGAGTCGAATGGGAGCCTGCCCTCCGCCGACGCGAGCATGGTTTCCGAGCGTGCCAGGGAGCGCGGACGCGATCAGCTCGGCACGCTTGGGGGAGGCAATCACTTTCTGGAGGTCGACGAGGTCGAGCGCGTGTACGATGAACCCTGCGCAGCCGCGTTAGGCCTCTTCGAACGCCAGATCTGTGTGCTCATCCATACCGGCTCCCGAGGCCTCGGTCATCAGGTGTGCAGTGACTACGTCAAGCGCATGGACGAAGAGCTGGGAACCTACGGCATCCATCTTCCCGACCGGCAACTCGCGTGTGCGCCTCTATCTTCGCCCGCTGGGCAGGCCTACTTCGCGGCGATGTGTGCGGCCGCCAACTTTGCGTGGTGCAACCGGCAGCTTCTGACCGAGCGTGTCCGTGAGGCATTTCGCCGCATCTTGGGTCCGGATTCCGGGCTCAGGGTCATTTACGACGTCGCCCACAACATCGCGAAGCTCGAACGCTTCGATTCCGAGCTACTCTGCGTTCATCGGAAGGGTGCCACGCGCTCGTTTGGACCTGGACACCCTGAGCTTCCCGCGGCGTATCGCGACATTGGGCAGCCGATCTTCATTCCGGGGAGTATGGGGACCCGCTCGTTCGTGCTCGTCGGCACCCGTCGAGCAGCAGAGGTATCGCTGGCCAGCACATGCCACGGCGCGGGCCGCGCCATGAGCCGTGGAGCCGCCAAGCGTAGCGTAGTAGGCAGCCAGCTGCGCAAACAGCTGGAACGGCAAGGCATCGTCATTCGCTGCCCCTCGAACACTGAGCTCGCCGAAGAGGCGCCGCTGGCTTACAAGGACGTCGACCGCGTCGTGAACGTGATCGAGAGAGCGGGCATTGCGCGAAAGGTCGCGAGCCTGAAGCCGCTAGGCGTTCTCAAGGGTTGACGGGCCGTGGCTAACCGGGGCCAACTCGAATCAAGGAGTCCAGCCATGAAATTCGACCTCTCTAGTATTGAATTCGAGCAGCGCGCTTTGACGTTGGGCAGTGCTCTACTGATCTTGGTGCTCGGCTGGATGTTCGCCGCCTGGGTGGCAGCGATGGTGCGCAAAGCGACGCAGCATCGCTTGAGCCCGACGCTGGTGCCGCTGTTTGCCAAGCTAACGCGTCTTGCCCTGCTGGTGGTGGTAGTGATGGCGGCGCTCGACAAGCTCGGAGTCGAGACCACCGGCTTGTTAGCAGCGCTTGGAGCGGCGGGTTTGGCGATCGGTCTGGCGCTGAAGGACACGGTCGCGGACGTGGCCGCGGGCATCGTGTTGCTCGTGCTCCGGCCTTTCGATGTGGGGGATGCGGTGGATATTGGCGGCACCGGCGGTGTCGTGACGGCGATCGACATCTTGCAGACCAAGCTGACCAGCTTCGAGGGTGTGCCGATCGTGCTCAACAACTCTTCGGTCAGGACCTCCACCATCCAGAACTACTCGGCTGCACAGACCCGGCGCATCGACCTCGAAGTCCGCATTGGCTATGGCGACGACATCGGCAAGGCCAAGGCCGCGATCGAAGCCGTACTGGCTGACGATCAGCGGGTACTGAGCGACCCGCCGCGCTTGGTGAACACCACTTCCCTCGGTGACAATGCGGTGGTGCTACTCGTGCGTTGTACCACGCGCGCGGCGGATTTTTTCGATACGAAGCTGGACTTGACCCGCGCCATCAAAGAGCGTCTCGACCGCGAGGGTATCACGATTCCATTCCCGCAGTGCGACATCCACGTCTTTCAAAAGCACGTGGCCTAGGGCTGTTTATTGGAGTGGCAACTTGCCACCTCTAGGCTCAGGTCAGGGGTATGGGTATGGTCAGCACCATGAGAGCGGCGATCTACGAAGAGTACGGCGGCCCGGAGGTCGTCCGGGTCGGCGAGGTGCCCACCCCCACCCCCAGCGCCGGCGAGGTGCTGGTCCGCGTGCGCGCTACGACAGTCTCTTCAGGGGATTGGCGTATGCGCGCTCGCGAAGTCCCCGAGGGCTTCGGGCTCATCGCTCCCATTTTCTTTGGTCGGCGACCAAAACGAAAAGTACTCGGCACAGAGCTGGCCGGGGTCATCGAAGCGGTGGGAGCCGGCGTCACGAAGTGGCAAGTGGGCGACGAGGTATTCGCCTTTCCCGGAGCCAAGATGGGAGCGCATGCCGAATACGTCGTGATCCCGGAGAATGGCGGCATCGCACCCAAGCCCAGCAACCTGAGCTACGAAGAAGCGGCGGCGCTTTCGTTCGGTGGCTCTACGGCGCTCAGCTTCATCGAAAAGGGCGGCGGCATTCGGCAAGGTGAGCGAGTGCTCGTGGTGGGAGCTTCCGGCGCTGTCGGTTCTGCCATGGTGCAGCTGGCCAAGCACTACGGTGCCGAGGTCACCGGTGTCTGCAGCGGTGACAATGTCGACGTCGTGCGGTCACTGGACGCCGATCACGTGATCGACTACACGAAAGAAGACTTCGCTTCGCGCGGTCGCATCTACGATGTCATCGTCGACACGGTGGGCAGCGCACCCATCGCGAAAGCGAAACAGTGCTTGGCTCCGGGAGGGCGCATGCTGATGGTGTTCGGCACCCTCGGCGACCTGCTGCGTTCAGCCACGAGCAAACGCATCGTGGCCGGCCCTGCTTCGGAAGATCCCAAATACGTACCAATGCTCGCCGAGCTCGGCCAGGCAGGCAAGTTCAAACCCCTCATCGACAGCATCTATCCCTTCGAAGCCATTGTGGAAGCCCACCGGCGCGTAGACTCGCACCACAAACGCGGTAGCGTGGTCGTGCGGGTTAGCTAGCAGGCGCCATCGATTGTCAGCCCACCGGGGTCGTCGAGCGCATCGACACCATCATTTCCGCTTGCCTGTAAGCCTCGGCTTAGGCCGCAGCTTCGAGAGCTGTGAGGCGAGCCTGGGGCAAAGGCGGGGCTGCTTGGGCCTTACTTCGGAATCGACACCTCCTTCTTGCAGGCCGAGCTGCAGCCGTCGCCGTTCTCGTTGCCGCCGTCATCGCATTCCTCGAACCCTAGCGAGATGTTGCCGTCGCCACAGTAGGGACCGAGCACGCAGCCGGCGGAGCACTCGCCGTAGCCACCGTCGTTCACACCGTCATCGCACTGCTCGAACTCCGGCTGCACGATGCTGTCGCCACAATGAGGCCCGACCTGGCAGGTTGGTGCACAGCCACCATAGGCACCGTCGTTCACACCGTTGTCGCACTGCTCACCGTATTGGTCCTGAACCACCGCGTCTCCGCAGCGCGGCCCTAGTGTGCATTGGGGCGTGCATTGGTTGTACTCCCCGGTATTGCCGCCGGGCCCGTCATCGCAGAGCTCGCCCGGACCGATCTCACCGTCGCCGCAGTCGGTCAGGCAATCGCTGGGACCTGCGTTGAATCCCGAGAGCGTCAACTTGTAGGTCGAGCCGGTCTTCTTGCGCTCTGCCTGGAAGACCTTGACCTCGTAGACATTGCCCGGCTGAAGACCAAAGTCGGCCACGCTTGCGGTGTCAGGCTCGTTCTGGTCTGCGGTGCCATCGGTTCCATGAATTAGATTGATGGTGCCATTGGCGTTGAGCGTGAAGCGACCTTCGGTGGGCACGTGCAGGCCGCCCAAGTCGACCGCCAGCCGCCCGTTGACGAAGACCCACATGTCGTCGTCCCCAATGAACGACAGCTCTGCGGTCATGCCCTCCGTGTACTCGAACCAGTAGGCGATCTCGGAGGTAAAGAAGAAGTTGTGCAGCGCTCCACCGGGTTCGTCACGCCAGCCCCCGAGGTACAGCTCTTGCGGAATCTGCGCCGTATCCATGTCGGCGGAAAAGCCGGTCACGTCGTCGACAGGGAAGAACAGCGGATTGCCATCGAGCTCCAATACCTCCACGCCGATGCAGTACCCGTCGCTACCACCGCACGGTGCACACTCCGGAGTGCAGATCGCGGCGCGCTCGGCCACTTGAGCCTCGCAGTCCTCCAGACACGTGTCGACTGCTGCTTCGGCCTCCGCCAGATCAGCCTCTGCCTCGGCAACGGCCTCCTCCAGCAGCGCGATCTCGTCGGGATCGGGATCCGGCGCATTCATCGCCTGGTTCAAGGCGTTGACAGCCTGATTCAACACCGTGTCGCGGATGGTGCGCACCCGCTGAGTCTGCATCTGGCAATGCTCGTTCTCGGTGCAGCGCAGCTGCGGCAGCCCCGCGAACATTTCCTGCGCGTTGATCGCCCAATCGACGCAGCGATCTTCACAATCAGCCAGAGTGTCTCCGGCTCGTCGCTCGTTGGCAGTGACGGGAGCCAGATACTTCTCGCCGTTGGGTCCGTAACGGTTCACCCACCCGCCGTTCCCATCGGGGTACAGCACGATGCTACCGTTGACTTGGACGTTCACGGGCTGGCCGGTGTACCAATCCGCGTAAGACGCAGTGGACGCGATGCAGGCATCCCCATAGCTGTTGGCCGAGAGCACGGGCTTGCCCTCGGCTGACAGCATCGCGTTCGGGACGTTGCGTTGGATGGTCCCGCACGCCACGCCGAAGTCGCTGTGGTCCTCAGAAAAATCCCTGAAAATAATGGGCAGCCTGAGCGCGCAGTCTTCTCCGGTGCAGGCTTCGGGCGACTGGCAGTTGTACCCTTCTTCTTGCTTGCAGGTGCTCGAGCATCCATCACCGTCACGCAAGTTGCCGTCGTCGCACTCCTCTCCCTTGAAGGTAATCCCGTCGCCACAGGTCGAGCTGCAAGGTTCACCGGTCGCGCAGATCGGCTCGGCCTGGCACGTCGAAGAACACCCGTCGAACGGCACCTGGTTACCGTCGTCGCAGCTCTCCGCCCCCTCCTGAATGCCGTCGCCGCAGGTGGTGGGCGTGCAGACCACCGGGTTGCCCTCGCACTTGCAGCCTGGCTCCATGCGGCAGCGATCGGAGCAGCCATCCCCGGTCAAAAGGTTGCCGTCGTCACAGCCCTCGTTGGGATCGGTCACGCCGTCGCCGCACAAAAACACCCGGATGCAGGGAGCCCCGGCCTCGCGACACACGTAGCCGGGCTCGACCAAATTGCAGCGCTCCGAGCAGCCGTCTCCGGCGTTGGCGTTTCCGTCGTCGCAAGCTTCACCCGGCCCGAGCTCGCCGTCCCCGCAAACAATGGTCGACACACACGGCTGACCCGGCGTGGGACACTCATGATAGGGTTCGATGACGCAGGTGCCGCTGCAGCCGTCCCCGGGTAGGCTGTTCCCGTCGTCGCAAGCCTCGGGAGGATCGAGATTGATCTCACCATCGCCGCAAGCAGGGCCCGAGGCAACCAGCTCGCAGTCATCGGGCGCATCTTCTGCCTCGCAAGGGTTCTCTTCGGGTCCACCCGGGATGATGCCTCCGTCCAAACCTGGCGCAGTCGTATTGTTGTTGCCCGTGTAGCCCCCGGCACCATTGCTCGAGCCACTGCCGTCGCTCGAAGCGCTACGATCGGTGCTGTCGGAGCTTCCGGAACACGCCAACGAGGCAAGGGCCAACGGCAAGATCAGCAGATACGAAACAAGGGTTCTCATGCGACGGCTCTGGAAAGAAGGGAGTGAGTGGGTGAGTAGGTGCGTCGAAGCCCCAAACCAGTTGCCCCAGCGCGGCGCCTCACGAACCCACTACGGGATGTACGAACTCTAGTCGCTCTAGGGCCGCAAGGCGCGTGCGAAGGCGCGCCCCCGCGCACCATTCGACACCGCGCCGAGACATTTCCCGTAGCGCGTGACTTTTCCACTCAAAGCGCGAGCGCTCGCGCAGCGAGCTATCACCAGAGGCACCTAGTGCCTGAACAAAAGGTCCGCTCCAGCGAGCGTCCACCACGGTTCAGCGCCTTTCCAAACCAGGTGGCCGCCAAGCGGGGCGCTCCGCACGGCACGCCCGAGCATGTCAGTAGTACTGACATGCCTCTCGTGCCCCCGCGGCATTGACGTTCCGCCGTTCTGCTCAAGTGCCCGCCAGCTCCGTTGCAGAAATCCGTGAGCCCGCCCGCACCACCGCTTCCCAAGTCGGATCCCTACCTCAGCTTTGCTAGGAAACGCGCGAGGACGTCTTCTCCAATGAACGGGTTCAGTTGGCAAATGG
The DNA here is from genome assembly GCA_965651135.1 of uncultured Myxococcales bacterium. Classification (GTDB taxonomy): domain Bacteria; phylum Myxococcota_A; class Polyangia; order Polyangiales; family Polyangiaceae; genus JAICQQ01. The sequence goes on along the minus strand of CBFGRJ010000095.1, from coordinate 810 downwards.
TCTCGCCAATCTCCCTCGCCTCCGACGCTAGAAGGCCGCCTGCTTCAACTGCAAGCAGAATGAGTTCCAGCCCCCAGAGCACCTCCACGCTGTTTTCTGTGCAGTGGGTTCGCAGAGCGGTATCATTGGTTACGCAGGTCATTCCCTCGGAACGCGCAACGGCCAAACAGAGTCTGTCCTGGAAAGACAGCCGTCCGCGGCTGGTCGCCGCTGAGTTCATGAGCTCCAGGTCAGGCTCGAAGACTTGCAAGCCCAGCTCGACCGCTTGAAGCGCATCGAGCTGCTCCACCTCTTGGAGGATGCACGAAACGACGTAAATTTCGCCAACCGAGCGACGGATACTGGCGAATACCGTCGGTTCAGCATCGAAGTAGTCGATAAGCACGTTAGCGTCGAAGAGGAGTACCCGCAACAGATGCTACCCCACCCAGCCGGCTGACACCTCGCGCATCTCGCGCGTGGAGAGCCGGAGGATTTCTGCGCCACGGCTCATCGATATCTCACCCGATTCCACGGCCTGTCGAACCAGACGCCAAAGGCGGTCATCCATGAAGGCAGACGCCTTGACGCGTTCGGGCTCCTCGGACCCCTTCGCGGTCGGAGCGGGAGAACGCCGAAAGTCGGCTAAGGTCATGGCCCCCGGCTCATCCGTCTTTGCCAAAGCGCGTCCAGTTCTGCGCTTGTATTGCGCGTAGAACTTGCCCCAAATTTGCTTGTCGTTGGTCTCCTCCGCAACACGGTAGAGAACGGTCTTGTAACTTACTCGGAAGATTTGCTTCAACTTGAAGACGCGGTCTACAAGCGGACGAC
>CBFGRJ010000094.1:0-21459 GCA_965651135.1 uncultured Myxococcales bacterium | reverse complement strand
CTGTATCGCGCCGAGCTCGCCCTACGCCTGGGCAAGGCGGAGTTGGCTCGAGCAGCGCTGGCGGCAGCGCAATCACTGCCGCTGAGCGCCGCGGAGCAGGCAGCGGTCGCGGCGGAGCTGACCCACGTGCTGGAGCTCATGAGCTCGCTCGAGCCGTCGGGCGACCCTTGCGTTTGAGCGGCGCCATGGCGGGCGCCGGGTTAGTCCGTTCTATGCGGCCCCTGCACCGAACCCTCTGGCCGTGTGCTGAACGCTTGTGGAGACATTCGCCACAACCAGTCAGAATGACAGGGGTTTCTCATCCGCTCACGGTTTCCAGCCCCTTGCCATCCGTTCGTTGCGTGGAGGTTTCGTCGTGCGCATCGAGGTCACTGCAACGCTAGCGTTGGCTGGAAACACACCCTAGCATGCCCCGGCATGGGGTCCGAAGAGCTGCGAGCCCGCGTCGCCCAACTCGAGGCCGAGGTGCGTGTGCTGCACACGATGCTTCAAGGTGCACCGGACTTCATCACCCACATGACGGTCGATGGCAAGTTCTTGTATCTGAATCGGCTCGCGCCCGGATTTCAGATGGAGGACGTGCTCGGAACGTCTATCGAGAACTACATACCAGCGCCATACCTCGAAACGGCGCGCGCTGCCATGCGTGCAGCGCAGGAAACGCGGTCGGTGCAGCAGTACTCCGCTCTAGGTGCCCGTTCCACGGACGAGGTCGGGCACTACCTGACGCGTGTGGGACCCGTAATCCAAAATGGAGAAGTCACGTCGCTGGTGATGATTGCGACGGACATCACCGAGCTGGAAGAGCAGCGCCTTCGCCTTCAGGTTGCCATCGATGCCGGGGGTATCGGGATTTGGACTTATGATACCCGAACTGAAAGCCTGAGTTTCGACGCGCAAACACGGAAGATCTTCGGCATACCCGACGATTCGCCAGTGCCCTCTCTCAATCAGGTGCTCTCGCAGTACGTGCATGCCGACGACCGAAAGCTCTTGAGCGATGCCCTCGAACTAACTCAAACCACCGACCGCTTCGGTCCGCTGCAGCACCGCATCGTTCTTGCGAATGGCGAGCGAGGTTGGGTGAATACGTCGGGCATCGCCGTCCGCGGCCACGATGGAAAAATCAAGAGTATCGTCGGGAGCACCCAAGACATTACCGAGCGGCGGCTGTTGGAAGAGCGCTTGCTGGAGGCTCAGAAACTGGAGAGCATTGGCCGCCTAGCGGGCGGTGTCGCCCACGATTTCAACAACATGCTCACGGCGGTTTTCGGCAACCTGCAATTTGCCGAAGAAGCCTCTTCGCTCGACGAAGTGCGCCCTCTGCTCGAAGCGATTCGCCTGACCGCGGAACGTAGCGCGGCACTGACGGCGCAACTCTTGGCGTTCGCGCGGCGCCAGGTGATCGAGCCGAAGGTGATCGAACCGAACGCGCTCATTCGCCGCCTCGACACGCTGTTCAAACGCGCCATCGGCGAACAAGTCAGAGTCGTGCTCTCGCTGGCCGCACACGGGCGCATTCGCGCCGACGAAAGCCAAATGGAGCAGGTCGTGATGAATTTGGTCACGAACGCGCGGGATGCGATGCCGAGCGGGGGAGTACTGACGCTCGAAACCCTCGATGTAGCGCTCGATAGCCGCTACGCGAGCAGACACGCCGACGTGCAGCCCGGCCCCTACTTATTGATAGCCGTGAGCGACACGGGGCCCGGTATTCCGCAAGAGGCGCTGCCTCACGTATTCGAACCCTTCTTCACGACACGAGCCGGCGGTACCGGCTTGGGGCTTGCCACCTGTTACGGAATAGTCAAGCAGAGCGGCGGCCATCTCAGCGTCTACAGCGAACCGGGGCGAGGCACGACGTTCAAGGTTTATTTGCCACGCGTCGAAGACGAAGTCGGCAAGGAGCCATTGCGTTCCATGACACTGGCGCCGAGCCGTGGGGAGCGCGTGCTTTTAGTCGAGGACGAAGCGCCCGTTCGTTCGGTCGTCGAACGCACCTTGCGAAACCACGGTTACCACGTGACCAGCGCCAGCACTGCCGAAGAAGCGTTGCGCCTGGTCGACGGCGAGCCACCCTTCGATGTGCTGGTGTCCGACGTGGTGCTGCCCGGTTTGGGAGGGCGCGCGCTTTCGGAGCAGCTCTCGCAACAAATGCCCGGTTTGCGGGTTCTGTTCATCTCGGGCTACACCGAAAATGCCATCGTTCACGGAGGAATCTTGGAGCGAGGGATTCATTTTCTCCAGAAGCCCTTCCTTCCCTCGGAGCTGCTGCGGGCGATCGATGTGATGCTCCACGGGGCGGCACGGGCATCGGGTCAAGCTCCGGGCAAGCCCAACGAGTAGAGGCGCTACCCTAACATATCGCTAAGCTCGTAGAGCCCGGGCTTCTGCGCTTGCAGGTACCTGGCCGCGGCAATCGCGCCCGCCGCAAACACATCGCGGCTGGTAGCCCGATGCGTGAGCTCGAGACGCTCGCCCGGCCCGAGCAGATGCACCGTGTGGTCTCCAATGACGTCTCCCCCGCGCAGCGCGATCACCGCCATTTCATCGCTGGGGCGGGCACCCGGCTCACCCTCGCGGCCATACACCTCATGGAGCCCGGGGCGCGCCTCGTGAACGGCTTTCGCCAGTCGTTTGGCCGTGCCGCTGGGCGCATCGATCTTGCGTCGATGATGGACTTCGACGAGCTCCACATCGAAATCCAAGCCCAGCCTTTTGACCGCGTGGGTCACGACCTCGGCCAGCACTTGGACCCCTCGACTCATGTTCGGCGCCCAAAGTACCGGTACGCTCTTGGCTGCTTGCCGAAGGGCCGTCATCTCCGCTTCGCCCAGGTTGGTGGTCCCACTGACGACCGCAACCCCATGCTTCGCGGCGGCGGCCGCAAGCGGAGCTACTGCCTTCGCGGTCGAAAAATCGATCACCACCTCGGCACCCAGCAGGCCGGACACCAAGTCTTCACCAACGATGACGCCGATGGTGCCCACACCGGCCAGCTCGCCAAGATCGCGACCCAGGTTTGCATCGGTGCTCGCCGCAACCGCGCCCACGATTTGAAGGTCGGTCGCCTGCTGGGCAAGCCGCGCTATGGCCAACCCCATGCGCCCAGTCGCGCCGAAAATTGCAAGCTTCACGACGAAGTCGCTCCCTCGTACTCGCGCATGGCTTGCTCGAGACGCTCGCGACACGAGCTGCTAATCGGCACCATGGGCAAGCGAACGCTGGCGTTGATGTAACCCTTGATAGCCAGCGCAGCCTTGACCGGCGCTGGATTGGGCTCATCGAACAGCGCCTCGAAGATCCCGAGCAATCTGAAGTGCTCCTGGCGTGCCTTCGCGTAGTCACCACGCGCTCCGGCAGAAACCAATTGGACCAGCGGCTCTGGGTAGAGGTTGCTAGCCACACTGATCACGCCCGTGGCGCCCACGGCCAGCATGGGCAAGGTCAAGAGATCGTCGCCCGAAAGCAGGCTGACGCGCCCGCTAGCTTTTCGGAGCAGATGCTGGCTGTAGCTCAGCTTGCCGGTGGCATCTTTGACGGAGACGACATTCGGGCAGGACGACAACAGCGCCAGCGTGCTCTCTACGCTGAGCTCGACGCCCGAACGCGCTGGAATGTTGTAAAGGACGATCGGCGCCTGGACAGCGCTGGCGATTCGTTCGACATGCTGGACCATGCCCGCTTGATTCGGCTTGTTGTAGTAGGGCATGACGATCATGACCGCGTCAGCCCCCGCGCTCACGGCAGCCTGCGAAGCTTCGATGCTGCGAGCCGTGCTGTTCGACCCCGTACCGGCAATGACCGTGACTTTGTCCTTGACTACCTGCTTGGTGAACCGGATCAACTCGAGCTGTTCTTGCGAGGTCAGGGTCGGCGTTTCACCGGTGGTGCCGCAGGGGACGATACCTGCGACACCGGCGGCGAGCTGCATTTCCAAGAGCCTCCCGTACGCATCGTAGTCGATGGCCGAGGCGTCCTCGGTGAACGGGGTCACCATTGCGGTGTAGACGCCTTGGAACGAAAGTGCTGCCATGGGCTCACGTTTGCCGCGCTTTGGATACAAACGCAAGCGGCTAGTTTCGGCTACCTTAGACGCAGGCTGGCCAGGAAATACCCATCGGTGCCGTGCGTGCCGGGCAGCAGTCTGAACGAGGTCGGCATGCCCGGGGCGGCTCGCTCCAGCACGGGAGAATCGAACGGCACGGGCTCTAGAATGTCGGAAAGACTCGCGACCACCGCTTCGGCCTCTTCTTGAAATACACTGCACACCGCATAGACCAGGCGCCCCCCCGGTACGAGCCGCGTCGCCACCGAACGGACGATGGCTCGCTGTAGATGGCTCATGCGCTCCGCATCGCCGGCCGCGAGACGCAGGGCGATTTCCGGCCGCCGCCTGAGCGTCCCGCTGCCGGTGCACGGGGCATCCACGAGTGCCCTTTCGAAAATGGCGGGAACCAGCCCCTGGCCCATAGTCCAATCGACGGCTGCCAGCGTCGGCGGTGACAACCCGAGTCGCCCGAAATCATCAGTCAGCCGCTCGAGCTTGTCGGGGTGCGCGTCCGCCGCCCAGAGGGTGCCGGACTGACCCATACTCTCCCAAACGAGCGACGTCTTCCCGCCGCGACCTGCACACGCATCCAAAACCGTTTCACCGGGCCGCGCGCCAAGCGCCCACGCCACGAGCTGCGAGCCTTCTTCTTGGACCACGAACGTCGATTCCGAACGCCTACTCTTGGGTAATGCCTCTGGCAGCTCGAATGCCCGAGGTGCGAAGCGACACGGCCTTGCTGCGGCCCATGCGGGCGGCAGAGGTTTGCCAGGCGCGAGACGAGCGACGACGGGTGGTGCCGCTCCACCGGCGCCCACCAGCTCGAGCAACTCACGCTCACCGAAATCGCGGCGCATGCGCTCGACCAGCCAGTCCGGCAAGCTGGCCAGCACGGCTTGCTCGCGATCGGCGCGCGCTTCGGCTCGACCGAGATTCCTGAGCAACGCATTGGCGAAGCCGGCGACCTGCGGCCCCCGCTTGCGTTTGACTTCGCCCACGGCTGCATTGATCGCGGCAGAAGCTGGGACCCTATCGAGCAGCAAGATCTGATAGGCGGCAACCAAAAGCTCGGCCATCAGTTCCTGATCTTTGGCACGCAACTTCCGGGTCGCATGTCGCTCCAGGCATTCGCGAAGGTACCTGTACGTACGAACGCTGCCGTAGCTGAGCTCGGTCGCCAGCGAGCGGTCGCGCGCGTCGAGCCCGGGGTGGCGCAGCAGCTCCGCGTCCAAGGCACGGCTCAAATAGGCGCCTTCTTTCAGTACACGCGTCACGACTTTGGCCGCAACTTGTCTGGCCGTAATCCCGGTGCCCGGTGCTGCTGCCATGCTCAGCTCAACAGCTCGGCGACCTGGCCGGTAATGGCTTCCCACTTGCGTTCCACATCGTTCTTGAAGGCAATGACAATCAGCATGAAGAGTACCGCCATGCCCATGATGTGCGCGACCTCCCGCACGCGCATGGGCAGCGGTCGCCGCATGGCTCCCTCCAAGATGAAAAACATGATGTGGCCACCATCCAGCACTGGAATCGGCAACAGGTTCAATAGACCCAGGTTGATGCTGATCAAGGCCATCACCCAGATGAAATAGTCGACGCCTCGCCGACCGCCTTCACCGGCCAGCTCGTAAATGGTGATGGGCCCGGATAGGTTTCGGAAGCTGATCCGCCCTTGAGCCAAGCGGACCATCGAAATCACCACGAATCGGGTAACGTCGACGGTCTCTTGCACGGCCTTTTCCAGGGCGTATCGAATGGGCGTGGGGTGCTCGACTCGATCTTCCAACGCCAGGGGCAGCCACTGTTGCGCCGAGCCCGTATAACAGTTGTGTAGCCCCTTGGCGACGCGCGTCGCCCAGCTACCACAAGGCAGCACGTAGCGGCGACTGCGCTGACCGTTTTCGTCCGTGATGTCCTCTCGGCGAATCGTGAAGCGCCCGGTACTCTTACGTCCATCGCGAGCCGCCAAATACTCTATGGTGTGAGGAGCGTCCTTGTTTTCGTCCAAGAGCTGGTGAAACACCGACCAGGCCGCGAGCTTTTGACCGTCGAGCGTCAGAATGCGGGCGCCTGGCCTTAGCCCGGCGTTGTACAAGTAGGTGTCCTTGGGCACGTGAGCCACGTAGAGATCTGCGCTTTCGATCCCGACGCGTTCGAGCAACGTGGCACCCTCGGGCGCCGGTGTCAGCGCAACCACTCCGGATTCGAACACCGCCATGTTGGCGAGACCCTCGCTCTCCGTGTCTTCGAACTGAAGTGCGCCCTCGACGGGTATCGGCCGCAGATACGTCACCGGCACGGTCACACCGCGGTTGTCGGCGAAGGCGTTGTCCAGATCCATGAACTGTTTCACTTCACGGCCTGCCACGTGAGTCACCACGTCGAAGGTGCGCAGGCCCGCTCGATAGGCGGGAGATTCGGGGTCCGGCACGCCGATCACGGCCGCGGGCGCGCGCGGCTGGATGCCGACTTCACCCACGTGTTCGACGATATCGAGCTGCAAATGCCGAATCGTGTCGTTGGCGACGACTTCGACGTCGACATGCTTGTTGTCGCGAAACACCTTGAACGTGATCAGCTGACCGGGGTGCTTGGCAACGATGCGCTTCAGCTCGTCGAAGGTGCCTATTTCTTGACCGTTGACCGCCATGACGCGATCGCCCGGTCTCAGCTTGCCGTCAGCCGGATAACCCGGCAGCACCACGCCGACGGTAGGAGGCAAGAATGGACCTGCGGTGACGAACACCGAAAAATAGAGAATGACCGGGAATATCAGATTCATCACAGGACCGGCCAAGACGATCAACAGGCGCTTGTAGACGGCCAGGCTCTCGAAGGTGCGGTGGCGATCTTCAGGCGGCACGTAGTCGCTCTTCGAAGCTTCGAGCATCTTCACGTAGCCGCCGAGCGGCAGCAGCGACACGCAGTACTCGGTTTCCCGACCCCTGAGCCGCACGACCTTGGGCCCAAAGCCGAGGCTGAAGGTCAGCACCTTCACCCCGAACGCCTTGGCGACCATGAAGTGCCCGAACTCGTGAACGAAGATGAGCGAGCTGACTAAGATGATGAAGTAGAGGAGATCCATGCAGAAAGCGCGGCGCGCCGTCCCCTGGCGGCGGCGCGGAGCGTAGCATGCGGACCCAAAGCCGGGTAGCGTAGGAGAAATGAGCGAAAAGCCGGCTAAACCGACCGCCGCGTCTCGAGTGACGCTAACGCAGCTGATGGTACCGCACCATGCCAATGCCCTGGGGCACGTGCATGGCGGGGTCATCATGAGAATGGTCGACGAGACCGCCGCGATCGCCGCCATGCGCCACGCGCAGCGCCCGTGCGTGACCGTCGCGATGGATTCGATGACGTTTCGCGAACCGGTCGAGGTGGGCGAGCTCTTGAGCTGTACCGCGGTGGTGAACTATGTCGGTCGCACTTCGATCGACGTCGGGGTCCGTGTCTCTGCAGAAAACCCCATCACTGGAGAAATCACTCACACCAACTCGGCCTACCTATTGTTCGTAGCGCTCGGTGACGACGACAGGCCCTGCCCCGTGCCGGGATTGATCTTGACGACCGATGAAGATCGCCGCCGCTTCGAAGAAGGACGAGAGCGCCAGCGCTACCGCCTCGAACAACGCGAGCGGAGCCGCAAGCACGAAGGTGGCTGAGCTCGACACTGAGCGAATGCTTTACTGTATCGAGTACTCGTAGAGCACGTTGCCGCCGATCGCCAAAAACTTGACGTCCACACTCTCGGGCGACACGTCGACTTGAGCCCAACCGAAGTCCGTCCAATAGGTGGTGTAGCCGGTGTACTCGGTGTCGAAGGCCCAGATCGCGCCTGCGCGACCCGGCAAGGTGTAGTGAATGCCGTCGACGACCATGTCGGTAAACACGTGGTCGTGGCCGTAGAAGAAGATCTGCACGCCGTGATCCAGCATCAGCTGGTGCACCACCGCCTGTTCGCCCACCTGGGCGGCTTGCCCGCCCCCGCGGCCATACGCAGAGTCCACGTCGTTGCCCGCAGCCCCGCCCACGGCATGGTGAATCATCAAGAACCGCCATTTCGACGTGGCATTTTCAAGAGTCGAGGTCAGCCAGGCGAGCTGTTCCTCGCCCAGCGTCCAGTCGTCCGGCAGGCCCGGGTAGGCGCCCAAGAGGTGCGACGTCGGCGTGTACGTCATCACGTTGAGCACGACGAACAGCGCATCGCCCCAGGTGAACGCGTAGTAATCTTCGAACGGGCTGCCGCCTTGTGGGTAGGTCGAGGGTTTGGGCCCGGGCATGTACAACATGCGTTGCTCACGCGACCACATGATCGCTTCCGCCGAGTGGTCGCCGTTTTCGCCCTCCCAGTTACCAATCACTGTGTAGTGTGGAACCCTGCCGATGGAGTCCCCCAGCGATGAGCGGTAGTTCAGGTACGCGAGGCGCGCGATCTCCCCGCTGGGTGGGGGGCCGTTGAACGCGTACTGATGAAAATCGAGCAGATCTCCCAGGTTCACCATGAAGTCCGGTGAGACAGCGCCGATTTCTGCGCCTATCGCCGCCAGCTTCGTCTCGTCGCCCTGGTTGCCGAACTCGAGATAAGCCCCAATGTGGCTATCGGTCAGCAGCGCAAAGCTGAACGCTTCGCCTTCGGGGCGGGCCGTGGTCAGCTGGCCTTCGTAGAGGACTTGCGTCTCGTCTTCGGAGCCCTCCTCGGCCGGCGCCACGATCTGGTACTCGTACCGAGTTCCGGCTTTCAACCCCTCGAACTGCCACTGGGCGAGATCCGCAGCGCGGGCTTCGGCAGCTTGGAGCTTCCCCCAGGTCTCTTCGCCCTCCTCGCGTACGCTAGCCTCGAGCCGTGCGGGGTCGCCCGCACGCAGCACAGCGCTCAACCCAAAGCCCTGAGCGGTCGGAGAAAACAGCAACGGAGCGCCGTAGAGCTCGAAGGCTGGCCCGACCGAGCCGCCCGTCGTCGAAGTGCCTGTCGTCGAGGTGCTTGTCGTCGAGGTGCTTGTCGTCGAGGCGCCTGTCGTCGAGGCGGAGGAGACGGTGTTGGTGGTATTGCCGGTGCTCGCCGCGCTGGTCGTCGTGCTACCGGTCGAGCTCCCACCCGCCCCGCTATTCGAGGTGGTGGGCGCAGCGAGCTCTCGCTCTCCGTCGGTGCAACCACCGGCAATGGACAGCAGCGCTAGCATCGGCCAAAGCCGAACGACGGGCGTACGATCAGCAGACTTACCTCTCACGGGATGCTTTCCTTTACATCGCCGCGCCCGGGGGTCACGCAGAAGTTGCTCGACGCCTCACCGATCGAGATTCTTGGAAATCTTCGACCAAGGGAGAATTCGTTCAGGCCCCGTAGCGCTGCAGCTGGCCACAGGCTGCCTGACAAAGCTCGAGCACCTCGAGCTTTGCATCGCCGGCGACGCTCGCGGTATGGCAGGCTTGGGCGACGATACCGTGAGCCATCACGCGCGCGAGCCGGGTGAGCTGCATCACGTCTGCGCCTGGAGTCAGCCTGCCTTGAGCTCGCTCGCGTTCGAGGCGCTTGCTCACCCATGCGTCGACTTCACGGCTGCGCCGATGGCTCTCGGCCTGCAGTAGGCGATTGCTGATGCCGAGTACCTGGGGCCAGACATAGCGCAAACGGAATCGGTCGAGGTCGCTCAAGTAGTGCGCGACGTACGCCTTGAGCATGACCTCGAGCACTCCGACTCCGTGCTGCTCGTCGCGTAGGGCCTCCTCGATCTTCGAAGCTTCTTCGAGCTCCGCGTCCACCGCCAGCTCGAAAATCAGTTCTTCTTTCGACTCGAAGTAGTAGTACACGGCAGGCTTGCTGACGTCGGCAGCTCGAGCAACGCCGTTCACGCTGAAGTTCTGGATGCCCTCCCGCGCGAGAATCTCGCGAGCCGCATCGAGAATCACCCGGCGGCGGTGCACATGCCGCCGCTCCTTGCGCTCCAGGCGGCGCTGCTGCGCGTTCACTTCGTCTACTCCGAATGTCATAGCCATCCCGATTCCTCCGCGTGTCTCCACGAGCACCAGCTGGGCTCCATGCACGGGTACTACGCGGCAGCCTCTCGCTAGCTCCCCCGCGAGGCATGGTTTTTTCGGGCGGTCATCGAGCGGCCGAGAGCCGATCGGGAGCCGACCGACGAATAAGGACGAAATCTCGGGCGTTTCGGCGAGAAGCGGTTTTGGAATAGGCCGCCCAGGGCGTCTGTTGACCCCACTGACCCGCGGTCCCAGAGCACTGCATGACACTGAAGCTGGAATATCTAGCCGCAAGCACTACAATTTCTGACTCGCAAACCGGTGGCAACGCTGGTCCACAGGCGTTAGCTTCCGCTTCGACTCGTCGGCCCGTCGCCGCCGATCACGAGCCACGAGCCGTGAGTGCTCGATCTCGAGCTGATTCAAGACTGGCAAGAATATGCTGACCTGGGCCGCAAAGAAACTGTTTGGAACGTCGAATGAGCGCGCGATCAAGAAGTTGAAACCGCTCATTGTTGAAATCAACAAACTCGAAAAGTCGATAAAGAAGCTGAGCGACGCCGAGCTGCAAGCCAAGACACCCGAGTTCAAAGAGAAGATCGACAACGGCGCGAGCCTGGACGATCTGTTGCCCGAAGCATTCGCAGTTTGTCGAGAAGCGGGTTGGCGCGCACTGAAGATGCGTCACTACGACGTGCAGCTCATGGGAGGGGCCGTGCTGCACCAGGGAAAAATCGCCGAGATGAAGACGGGCGAGGGCAAGACCCTGGTCGCCACGCTGCCCATGTACCTCAATGCGTTGGAAGGCAAAGGCGCTCACCTGATTACGGTGAACGACTACCTGGCCAGGCGCGACGCCGAGTGGATGGGCAAGCTCTACAACTTCTTGGGTCTGAGCGTAGGCGTCATCGTCAATCAGCAGCCGGATTCGGAGAAACGCCACGCCTACAAGTGCGACATTTGCTACGGCCAGAACAACGAATTCGGGTTCGACTACCTCAGAGACAACATGAAGTTTTCTGCGCTCGACTATGCGCAGCGAATGCTCAACTTCGCGATTGTCGACGAAGTAGACTCGATCTTGATCGACGAGGCACGCACGCCGCTCATCATCAGCGGGCCTGCAGAGGCGGCCAGCGAGAAGTATCGGACGCTGAACGAGGTCGTGGCCCGGCTGCGCAAAGACGAACACTTCGTGGTCGACGAAAAGGGATTCAGCGCCACGTTCACCGACGAGGGCGTCGAGTATGTACAGAAGGCGATTGGTGTTGCCAACCTGTACGATCCAGACGCGATACAGACGCTGCACATCCTCAATCAGTTGCTCCGGGCGCATGCTCTGTACAAGCGCGACCAGCACTACATGGTGTCCCCGGAAGGTCGCGTGATGATCATCGACGAATTCACGGGCCGTGTGCTGGCCGGGCGGCGCTGGAGCGATGGGCTACATCAGGCGGTCGAGGCCAAGGAGAACGTGCGGATTCAGGAAGAAAGCCGCACCATGGCCACGATCACGTTCCAGAACCTGTTCCGCATCTACAAAAAGCTGGCCGGCATGACCGGCACGGCCGAAACCGAAGCCCAGGAGTTCAGCTCGACCTACAAGCTCGACGTGGTGGCGATCCCGACCAACAAACCCATGATTCGGGAAGATCACCACGACATCGTCTACAAGACGGAGCGTGAGAAATTCACAGCCGTCATTCAAGAGCTCATCGCAATGAACGAGCGAGGCCGCCCGGTGCTGGTGGGCACGACCAGCGTCGAGAAGAGCGCCGCCATCAGCCGCATCTTGAAGAAGAAGAAGATCGAACATTTCGTGCTGAACGCCAAGCATCACGAAAACGAGGCCTACATCGTGGCGCAGGCCGGTCGACGCAAGGCGATCACCGTATCGACCAACATGGCCGGACGTGGCACCGACATCATGCTCGGTGGCAATCCCGAAATGCTGGCGCGCTGGGACTTCAAGCAAAAAGGCCGCGACCCCGATCTGGAACCCGAAGCATTCCAAGAAGAAGTACGCGCCTTCGAAGAGAAGTGCGCCCGGGAACACGACGAAGTCATCGAGCTCGGAGGGCTGCACATTCTGGGTACCGAGCGCCACGAGTCGCGCCGTATCGACAACCAGCTCCGCGGCCGAGCGGGCCGCCAAGGCGACCCCGGCTCCAGCCGTTTCTACCTTTCGCTCGAAGACGACTTGATGCGCATCTTCGCGGGAGACCGCGTCAAGAATCTCATGGACCGCATGGGCATGCCGGATGACGAGCCCATCGAACACCCCTGGGTCACCCGAAGCGTCGAGAATGCGCAGCGCAAGGTGGAAGAGCGCAACTTCGACATTCGCAAGAATCTGCTCGAATACGACGATGTCATGAATGCGCAGCGCAAGACCGTGTACACCTTGCGTCAGCAGCTGCTTCTCGGTCGCTACGAGCCAGAAGAGGTGGACGAGCTCGGCAAGCCGACGGGCCAGGTGCGCCAGATTCCAGTCGACGAGAAGATTCAGAAAGACATCAAGCCGCTGGTGGCGCAGCTGGTGAGCATGTTCTGCGAAGAGCCCCCCAATGCGGTGGACGAGCAGGGCAAGCCACGCCGTCCTACGCGCAAAGACCTCAAGAAATGCGACAACCTGGTGGAGCTGGAGGCGCTGCAGCGCGAGGTCTATCAGCTGTGGGGCGTCAAGCTGGACCTCGAAGGTCGCAAGAAGCGTACGCCGGTGTCGGTGTATGACGAGCTCGTCGAGTTGGTGGCCGCCGGCTTGACCGAGCAGCGCGAACGCTTGCTCGATCTGATCGATCGCGTGGTGGGCGCGGTGGTGGAAGAAAGCTGTCCCCAAAACAAGCTGCCCGAAGATTGGGACTGGGCCAGCATCCACGACGCGTTCGTGGAGCACTTCCAAACCAAGCTGGATAGCGACATCGAGAATCTGGGCGATGCCGAAATGCTCGTGCGTGAGCTCTACAAGCGCGCCGAGCAGATCTACCTGAAGAAAGAGCAAGAGCTGGGTGTCGACCTGGTGTTGCGCGTCTTCCGGCACATTTACCTAGAGACCATCGACGAAGCCTGGGTGGACCACCTTTCGAACATGGAACACCTGCGCGATGGCATTGGCCTGCGCGGCTACGGACAGCGCGACCCGAAGAACGAGTACAAGAAAGAAGGCTACAACCTCTTCTTGAACATGATGGCGAAGGTGTCCGGCTCGGTGCTGGTGAAGCTGTTCGAAGTCAAGATTCAGGATCAGGAGGAAATTGCCGAGCTCGAGCACGAAGCAGAGGCGCGCCATCAAGCAGAGCTCGAAGCCGCGGTCGCCCGCCATGTCGGCGAGGGGCCCGCTCCTGCGGTGCCTTCGGGGGCCGACTTGGAGCAATTGCGCGAGCAGGCCGCCGCGGCAGCTCAACGGCCACGCCCCAGCGTGCGTCAAGAGCCCAAGGTAGGCCGCAACGATCTTTGCCCTTGTGGATCGGGGCTCAAGTTCAAGAAGTGCCACGGCGCGCTGCTCGACGAAGACGACGAGCCTCCGCAGCCGCGGGTATGAGCGAGCGACTGCAAGATTGAGCGGCTCGGTGATCGAAGTCGAGCAACTGACGAAGAATTACGGGTCCGTTCGAGCCTTGCGTGGCATCTCGTTCGAGGTGGGCAAGGGCGAGGTGGTCGGTTTCGTCGGTCCGAACGGCGCCGGCAAGTCGACCACGCTGCGCATCTTGACCGGCTTCATCGGGGCGACGTCCGGCCGAGTGCGCATCGCAGGCGAGGACATCACCAAAAGTCCGCTGAAGGCTAAACAGAGCCTCGGGTACATGCCGGAAACGGCGCCGCTCTATCCCGAAATGCGGGTCAGCGAGTATCTGTCGTTCCGAGCGAGGCTCAAGCGAGTGCCTCGCGGCTCATCGACGAGCGCCGTGCACCGGGCGATGGAGCGCGCCGGCGTCACGGACGTGGCCGGTACGCTGATTGGCCACCTTTCCAAAGGCTATCGGCAACGGGTGGCCCTGGCGGACGCCCTGGTGGCCGACCCGCAGCTCTTGATCCTCGACGAGCCGACTGCGGGGCTCGATCCCAACCAGATCAAACAAGTGCGTCAACTGCTGAAAGAGCTGAGCGAGACCCACACCATCTTGCTGTCGACGCACATTCTGTCAGAAGTGGAGGCCACGTGCGATCGGGCCCTCGTGATCCATCGAGGTCAGTTGGTGCATCAAGGCAGGCTCGACGAGCTCTACGAGCAGGCCGCGCGGGTGCTGCTTTCACTCCGTGATCCCGAGGGGCGGGCCGCCACGGCGCTGAGCACCCTGTCGGGGGTCACCGCCTGCGAGGTCCTCGAGCGCGAGCAGGAGGGGAGCACGCTTCGCATCGAGCTCTTGCGCGAAGAGGGCGATGCCGCCCTGGAGCAAGTGGTCCGCGCGCTAGTGCAGGCCGGCGTGGGAGTCTTGGGTGTGACCCGCGAAAAGCGCCTGTTGGAAGACGTGTTTTCCGAATTGACGGTGGACCGCACACTGACCCCAAGTGAATCGGAGCCGAAGCCATCATGAGCGGTTGGTGGGCGATCTATCGGCGCGAAATGTTGAGCCTATGGGTCACGCCGCTCGCATGGATCCTGCTCGTGGTGTTTCTGTTGCTGCAAGGCGGCATTTTCTACAACATCGTTCGCCACTTCTCGAATCTGACCGATCTGTCGCTCGATACCGGTCCCCTGCAAGCTTACTTCGGGCAAGAATCGGTGCTCATCTCGGTGACTCTGCTGTTGTTGTGCCCCGCGCTCAGCATGCGGCTGTTCGCCGAAGAGCGCAAAAGCGGCACCATCGAGGCGCTCTTGACTGCGCCGGTCACGCCGCTCGGAGCCGTGATGGGCAAGTATCTGGCCACGCTCAGCACTTACTCGCTGATGTGGTTGCCCACCCTCCTCTACGCTGTCTTGCTGCGCGATACCGGCAGCGTCGACTGGGGGGCGGTGTCGGCGAGCTACTTGGGGCTGTTCGGCATTGGAGCCAGCTATCTGGCGATTGGGCTTTTGATGAGCACCATGACCAAAAGCCAACTGATCGCCATGATGCTCACGGTGCTGATTCAGTTCGGCATTTTCGTGCTCGGCATCGGTGAATACGTATTCGACCCCGGCCCCTTGCGCGAGGTCTGCGCCCACGTTTCTTTGGCGGGCCAAATGGACGACTTTTCGAAGGGGATCATCGACGCAAGGCGGCTGATCTTCGACTTTTCGCTGGCTCTGTTGGCCCTGTTCATGGCGGTTCGGGTGGTCGACTCGTGGAGGCTGGAAGGTTGACCGGTTTGCTGCGCCGCTGGCTCGACAAGGCGTCGACGATGCTTGCCAGTGCTCGCTTCTGGTCGGCGCTCGGGGTCTTGTCGGCGAGCGCCATCATGGTCAACGTGAACGTGCTCAGTGCCCGCTTTTACGAGCGCTGGGACGTGACCCAATCCGGCATCTTCACCTTGTCGCCGGCCACGCTGGAAATTCTGGAAGCGCTCGCCGAACCGGTCGAGGTGGTGGTCTTTCTCAGCCGGGCGGATCGCCTTTTGGTGGACGTGCGCCACATGCTCAGCGAATACGAGGCGCATTCGTCCGAGCTAAGCATTCGCTACGTCGATCCGGAGCGTGACCCCGCCGAGTTTCTGGCCTTGCAACAGCGCTTCGGCATCGTCGCGGGCCGAACCGAGCACGGTAGAGTGCTCACCGACGCCGCACTGGTGGTCGCACGGGGCACCGAGCGCTGGTTCATCACCGCCGACGACTTGATGGGTCTGGATGCCGAAGGCAACGTCGAGCCGCGCATCGAGCATGCGCTCACCGAAGGCATTGCCCAGGTCACGCGCGGCGAAGCGCTCAGCGCCTGCTTTACGACGGGCCATCAAGAAATCTCGATCGACGACGCGGGGCCACATGGGCTTGCGGAATTGCGCATGCGCCTCACCAAGTCGAACCTGACCGTCGAAACAAAAGACTTGAGTGCCGCTCTCCTGAAAGATGCGAAGCTCGCCTCCTGCGATCTGGTGATCGTGGCAGGCCCCAAGTTACCCTTTGGCGAACCAGCAGCTCGCGCGCTCCGCGCGTACTACGAACAGGGTGGGAACTTGCTGCTCTTGTTGGATCCGTTCGTCGACGACCAGGGGCGGCTCGGTAGGAGCGGGCTCGAGCCGGTCACGGCGGCCGTCGGCATCGAGCTCGAGAACGACTTCGTCATCGAGCAAAACCGTGAGCTGAGATTGCCCAACGGCTTCGGGGAGGCTTTTCTGGCGACTCCCGAAGCTCACGCCGTCACCGAAGGCCTGATGGGGCCGGGCAACCGAGCCGCCTTCCGGATCCTTTTGGTAGGTGCCCAGTCGCTGAGTACCCAGGCTTCGTCGCCGGCCAAGCCCTTGTTGCTGAGCTCGCCGACTTCTTTCGCCCTCGACGACCTGAGCTCGGTGCAGCGGGGAGACAGCCAACTCGTACCACTCTCGAATGACGAAACAGGGCCTTACTCGATGGCGCTGGCAGTGGGCTCATCCAAAGACGAAGCCGCGAGCGGGCGGCGCATGGTGGTGGCCGGCGCAGCCAACTTGGCGTGGTCACGCAATTGGCGCGACCCCACCTTGATTGGAAACCGGCTGTTCGTAGAAAACGCCGTCTCTTGGTTGTGCGCGCGCCCGGCACTGGTCAGCGTGCCCAAGCGCCGCTCGTTCCCCGCCGGCCTGAACCTGACCGAACAATCACAATCCGACGTGCTCTGGTATGTCATGGTGTATATGCCGCTCACCGCAGCGTTCATGGGCAGCTTCGTGCTGTTCCGGCGGCGTAGACAAGAGGCTCGAGCGCGTCGAGCCACGGCAACGGAAGACCGGGCGACGTGAGAAGCGAGCGGCGCATCTGGGTCGATCGAGGGCTGTTCGCAGCGGCATTGGCGCTGGCCGGGCTGGTGTTGTTCACCGGAAAGTCCGTCACCACCTCCGAAGTCGAAAGCCGTAGCCATCACGTGCTGGTCGCCTGGCGCCAGCAAGAGCTGCGCGAAATGGAGCTCGAGAGCAACGGACATCGGATCGAGCTCCAGCAGGGGCGGTCCGAAGAGTCAGGACAACTCGAGTGGACGATTGTGGGACGCAAGGGCCAGAGCGCCGACCCGGCTCAGGTCGACCGCCTACTGAATACTCTTCGCTTCGCGACCTGGCTCAGAACCCTCGACTCTTCTGAGATCGATCGCAGCGCGCTGGGCCTGAACCAGCCTCGCGCGACGCTGCGGCTCGACATGGGCGCCATCAGCTACCGAGTGCTGCTTGGCAAACCGGCGGTCACTCCGGGCGGCGCCGCCTACCTCGAGGTGAGCGGCGAAGGAGTCCGAGGCACCAAAGTGGGCGTGGTCCGAAGGGACTTGGCAGAAGTGCTGCTCATGGATCACCGTGAATTCGTGGGACGCGGCCTGTTGCCGTATGCGCGCTCCGAGATCAACCGGATCGAACTTTCCGGCGCAGGAGGCTCGCGTACTCTCGTGCGCGACAAGCATCGCTTCAGGTTCGACGGCATGCTCGACAATCGCCTGGTGGACGGGGCCGCCCTGGATCCGTTGTTCTTCCACCTGGCACGGCTCGAAGCCGAGCCTTTCCTCGAGACCGAAGAGGCCAAGCGAGCGCTGAAGCCCGACGAGCGCAAGGTCGAGCTCAGCATCTGGCCGCGCAACGCCGAGGAGCAAGTGCGGCTCGAGGTCGGCGGGCGCTGCCCCTCGGACCCGTCGCGCGTCGTGGCGATTCGGCATGCGCCTAGGCCCCTGGCCGGCTGCGTCGCCGCTTCGGTGATGGCCGGCTTGACCCTCGAAGCACCAGCGCTGCTCGACGTGACTCCCTTCAGCTTCCCCGCAGACGCCGTCGAGCGAGTGGTCACCGAGCGCCAGGGCAAGCGCTTCGAGCTGGTCCGCAACGAAGGCGGCTTTCAGCTGAAGGCTCCCGTCGACGCAAAGGTCGAGCTCCGACTCGGAAACCTGCGCGTGCAAGCCATCGTCGACGCCAAAGGCGAAATCGTGGCCCAGCCCGACTTGGCCGCCCTCGGCCTATCGCCGCCGCTCGGCACCACGACCGTGACCGGCATCAGCGAGCTCACCAATGACGCCGTCGAGGAATCGGTCGATCTGGGCAAACTCGACGAGCACGGCAGGCTACCGATCTTGCGGCGGTCGGACCAACTGGTGCTGCTCGTGGCGCCCGAATGGGCGCGAGCCTTCCAGGTCGACGCTACTCTCAGCAAGAGCCTGCACGTGTTCTCCTTCGAGGAGAAACAGCTGGCGGCCATCCAGGTTCGCACCCCGCAGCTCACACAAAAGTTGGTGAGAAAAGCTGGCGAATTTAGCCTCGAAGCTCCATCGGGCTTCGAGGTCGACGCCAGTCTGGTGAGCGCTCTCATCGATGGGCTACAGAACCTGCTCGCCGAGCGCTGGGTCAGCGATACGAACGACGGCTCGTTCGGCTTGGCAACACCGCAGATCGAGGTGACCCTAGAGACGAAGGGCAAGGAGGCCAAAGGCGAGCAGCCCAAGACGCTGAGAGTCGGACGCGAGGTACCAGGAGGAGCCTATGCGGAGCTCAGCGGCGTGCCGGGAGTCTTCGTGCTTTCTTCGGCCGCGTTGCGCTCGGTCACTACCCCGGTGCTGAGCCGAGCTGGCTTCGTGCTCGCTACCGACAGGCTCAGCTCGATCGAGCTGCAGACCGGCAACAGGCGACTGACTCTACGGTTTCGAGGGGGTGTATGGGTTTCGGACACGGAAGGCGTCGACACGGCTCACGCCGACAAGATAGTAGAAGCTCTATCTACGCTGCGCCCGGATTTTGCGGTGCACGCGGGCCCTCCAGACCCTGACGAAGGGTTTCAACGACCCACCCTGACGGTGGTCGCAAAGACCGAAAACCAAACGGGTGAACACAAGTCTGTGATTCGCATCGGTGCCACCGCGGTCGTGCGCGACACGGTCGGCTACTACGCGCGCACCGCAGACAGCGATGCAAGCTACTTGATCGAACAACACCGCGTACGCCAGCTGCTCGACTTGCTCTAACTGATTTGTGTTCTCTAGGTGGCTACGACGACTGTTCTGGGTCGTCGGGATCGAACACGGCCCGCGGCACTGTCTGTGTCGGCTCGGCTTTGACCGCTGGCTCGGAGGCTTCTAGCTCGGAAGCTTCTGGCTCGGAGAGCTCGTCGAGGTCCAGGGTCTGCAATTCGGTGGGATCGAGGCTCTCGGGTTCGCGAATCGGATTCGCTTCGGTCGCTCGGGCCAGCCACTCGGCGCCCAAGTCGTCGGGACCGACCGCGTCATAAGCGTCGCCGCGCTCGGCAGCGGTACCCCGGCTGGAAGGCGTCAACTCCGACAGCGAGACGTCCGTGGTGGACACCGAGATGTCCGGTAACTCGGGGCTTGGCTGTGTGCTGGGCGGCAAGCGCGAGCGCGCTCTGCGCTTGACGAGGACGGCCGTGGTCACCGCCGCTGCCACCGCACCGGTCACGGCGATGGGCGTTAGAAGGGAGCGTGATAGCATGAAAACACCTGCTTTCAGCCACCTCCGACTGCAGCAATCGTGCCACCCAGCAGCGCCCGAGCGAGCTCCGAAACGGTGCGTATCCGTTCGACTCAGCGCGGGGCACCCCAGGAGTGGTCTGGCTCGGGGACGAGCAGGGACGCCCCAGCGTCGCATCCTGTCAGCATGCGCCTCAGCAAGAGGCTACTTCGCGCTCGCCTTATGTGCCACACACTCGCTGTTTTTCTCCGCTGGCTTCCGACGACAGTACGGCAATCCGCTTGCCTGGTTGACGACGCGGTGCTGGAGTGTTTCGTGGACTTCGACCAGGGCCGTCGTCATCTGCCCTTGTGCCCCTGCGCCACGCTGACAGTACGGAACAACGACGTCATTTGTGTGATGGGTTTGGGAGATACTCTGCGACCGATTTGCCCGTTTCTTGCTTGCTGAGTCGCTGGACCATGGCCGGCAGGAGCAGAAGGCGGCCCCCCATGAGGGCCGCCACTATTTGCGCCGATCGGTTCGCAGCCCCAATCACTCGTCGCAAGTGGTCCCCTGGGGAACAACTTCGAACACAACGGTTGCCGCAGTTGCGTTTGGGTCGTTCGTCCCGACATAGAGACTTCTCCCGGCGTCGACTTCCTGCACAAAACACTGTTCCGGTGCCGCCGAGCCGTCTTCGCAAAACCCCAACCACAGTCTCCACGGCGCTGCCACCCTCCCTCGAATGAATCTCGGGCCATTCTGCGGGGAGACGTGGAGTGCATAACTGTGAAAGGCTTCGTTCTTTGCACATTCCCAGGCCTCGTCATAGCCACCCGCCCGAAAGATCATTGCGTCGCCGACATCACCAGGAACCCACTGCGGACCGACTCCAGAGCCGCAGGTGGCGTAGAGCGTGCCGCACTCCCTGTCACAGTTGAACGCCTGGAGCTCGGGAGCAGGACAAGGCTCCAATTCGTTGATGCAGATCGCCTCGGCACCTCTCTCCGAGCACTCGATAACGCAGTCCTCGACGAGCGTCGGGCGAATCCCATCCGGGTCGCAGTCGTGCAGGTCCTCTTCGAAGCAGAACGGCTCGTCCGGCGCGCGTCCAGCACACTCCACGCTGGATTCCACGCACACTCCCGCTGTACTGCCTTTCGCCGAGTCGCAGAACTCAGTGCTTCCACAAGTTTGGTTGACCTCCCACTCCCCATCACCTCCGCACACCAGCGTGAGCTTTTGGTGGTTACCAGCGCATGACAGAGCTCCGGGAGAATCGCAGGTCGCACCCAGTGCTCCCACGGCGCCAGTAGACTCGCTGCCCCCCGTACCACCGGCCCCGTCGGAGCCACCGGCCCCGTTGGAGCCACCGGCGCCATCGTCGCCAGTCTTTCCACCGGTAGCGCTCATCCCAGCCGCGCCGCTGGTCCCACCTTGAGTCCCCGAGCCAGTGGCACCCTGTGTGGAGCCACCGGCAGCCGCTACCCCTGCGGTGCCTCCGCTAGAGCTGGTGCTTCCGCTCGACGCGTTCGAACTTTCGCCGCCCGAGCTGCCCCCAGATGCGGTCGCACCCACGTTGGCACCATCGCCGCCAGAGCTGGTTGTCCCGATGCCGACAGTAGTCGAGCTGCCGCCATTGCTGCTGTTCAGTGTCCCGCCACTAGCCATCGTACCACCACTGCCACTCGAGCTGACGGAATCGCTCGACCTCGACGAATCCCCGCCGCAACCGGCCGCAAGGGTAAAGCTAGATAGCGCACCAGCAACAAGTAGCTGGTGGATGATCTGGGAATCACGCATGACTCTCTCGCTACGCACGTCTCGGCCCACCGAGACCAAGTCGTTTCCGGTTGGGGTTGGCCCGCCCGCAAGCACCTTCACCGCAGCCCCGCATACCCCACCCCTTCCTCGATCATCCAAACATCGACGAAATCATATCCCCCATACCCCGC
>CBFGRJ010000093.1:0-21600 GCA_965651135.1 uncultured Myxococcales bacterium | reverse complement strand
CGGCAAATCGAACGAGCGCCGGAGTCGATCCACCAGCTCCAGCGTTTCGGTGGCCGGCAGCTCCTCTGGGAGCGTCACCACCAGCACGCCACCCTGCTCGGGATCTCGTAGCATGTGCCAGGCGCGCTCGGCGTCGCGCCGCAAAAAACCCTGCGGCGCCACCTCGATGATGACTTTGGGCACAGCCAACATGTCGAGCGCGTGCCCCGTGGCCGGGGCATCGAGCAGCACCGTATCGAAGCGTGGCGAGCCGTCGGGCAGACGCTCGGTAGCCAGGTACCACGATCTTCCGAGCACGGCCCATTCTCGAAGACCCGGCACGGCATCGAAGAAGTTGGTGACGTACTTGTTCTCGAACAGCGGGGTATACGCGAGCCTGCTCTTCAGGACCATGGCGCCGTAGGCTCGCATCGCTTCTCTCGGCGTGATGTACACCGCAAAAAGATTGCGCCTGACTTGCACGACGTCGCCGCCGATCGGTCCCGTATCCAACAGGCTCGAGAGGCGTTCTTCGGCCCCCGAGACCGCGATCAGAACGCGTCTGCCGGCAGCGGCCATGGCCGTGGCCAGCGCCGCGCACACCGTGGTCTTGCCCACGCCGCCCTTGCCCGTCACCACCATGAATCGGCGTCGCTTGACCAGCGGAAATGGCTCCACGCACTGCAGGGTAGCAAACTCGGCTCAGGTTGCTACACAAGCTCCCATGCGTTCCTTAGGCTTCATCGTCGTGCCCTTGGCGCTGCTCGGTATGGTTGCATGCAACAAGTCCAAGCAAAAGGACCCTCTTCCATCGGTCCCCGCATCGGCTTCGGTGATCACCAACGCGCTCTACGAAAGGCCGAAGTTGGATAGGAGCGGAACGCGATACGTGCCCAAGCCGGCACCCACCCGCATTCCGCTACCGAGCGGCCCGCGGTTGGCCATTTTGGCTGGCCAGGGCGTAGGCCCGATTCGCATCGGGGCGACTCGCAAAACCATCGAGCGGCACATGCAAGCGCCATGCGAGGTTTCTACCGAAACCCTATGCCGATACATCGGCCGAGCAGTTGACTTCAATCTGAAGGACGGTGTGGTCGAGAGCATTGTCGTCCACCGTGTCGACAGACCCGCCGGAAAAGATGCGAAGGGCGAGCCCCAAACCTTCGGCATCTTCAACGGAGCCATCCCTCCGGATTTCCAAGTCATGATGAAACAACAGGTCATCATGGATCATCTGGGCCCCCCGCTGCGAAAAGAAAAAGTAGCCGAGCCAGGCGAGTTCAACACGCTGGAGCGCCACTACTACGATGGCATGGTGGTCGAATACGATCGCTACGAAAACGGCCAAATGGTGCTGGGCGGCGTGCGCATCGAAAAGCCGAAGTCGCCATGAACCGACCCGGTACCGCCGCTGTGCTTTCGCTCGTCGTTCCCGGCGTCGGTCAGATTTACAACGGCGACTTTCTGCGCGGCATTTTCTGGCTGATCGTGACGCCTGGCTTCTGGCTCGGCAGCGGCGGCATGCTCGGCTGGGTCTGCCATTTGATATCGGCGTACACCGCCTACCGGCGCGCGCGAATGGCTGAAGACAAAGCGGGGCCGCGGTAGAAGGTCTGGTTCATTCGGCGGGCGATTCGGCGGGCGGAGGCGTTTCGACCTCGGCTTTCGCTTGAAGGAGCGGCGCATGCCACAGAAATACCTCGTGCCGGGCGCGGCTGTTGGGCAGGCGGACCGTGACGTGCTCGAGCGGCGCGATGCCTTCGATGTCGAAATCGTGAGAAACGATGCGTGAACCGGGTTTCAGCTTTTCGAGCTGTGGGATCAGGCGCACGTTCAGCTCCGGCAAGAGGTAGAGCGTCACCACGCTGGCAGGCGACAGGTCCAGCGTGAAGATGTCTTTCTCTTCGATGGTCACCAGGTGATCCACCTCGGCGGCGATGGCGTTGGCCCGTGCTTCGGCGACGCGCGCGGGATCGATGTCGAACCCCCAAGCTTTGACTCCATAGCGTTGGGCTGCGGCGATGACGATTCTGCCGTCGCCGCAGCCAAGGTCATAGACCACGTCGTCTTCTTTCACTCGAGCCAGCTCGAGCATCTTGTCGACGACGAGCTCGGGCGTCGGCACGTAGATCACGTCCGGCAGTTTGCGCGGTTTCGCTTCTCCCTCTCGATCACCGTCGCTGTCGAACTCGGTGCCCGCGTCGCCCTGGGCTGCTTCGGCCTCGGCCGCCTTGGCCGCTTCGGCTGCGTCGAGCTCGTCGAGCGCCTCGGCTGCGGCGATCAGGGCTACGGCTTCGGCCTCTGCTGGGGACAGCGCGGGCGCAAGCCAGAAGGCACAACGTCAAGCACGACGCCGTGCACAGCCAAACACGCGCGCCGAGGTTGCGGAGTACGCCTCCGCTTGGTGCATGGACCTTTCCGGCTGACAAGCTCGCGAACGATAACCCGGGGACGGGCGCCGACCAATACGAAGACGGGCTCAAGCCTGGCGCACCCGGCGCCGTTCCTGAATCATGTGCTGCGTGATGCTGCGCTGGGCTTCGACGCTCTCGAGCAGCGTCCAGATGTCGTGCTCGGTACGATCCCTGGCTTGCTCCAGCAGCAAATCGGCTGCGCGGGCCGCCGAAATGGCGTTGATGTGGCGGCCTGGCAGCTGAACGACCGCGTTGCGGACGTGCAACCCTTCCAGTGTGGTCAGCATGCGGCCCACGACATCGCTGAACAAAAGCTCGCTGAACATTTCTGGTCGCCCGGTTCCGAACAAGACGATCTTGTCGAACGGCAACTTCGGCTTGCCCGGGATCAACAACACCTCGCCTACCTTGCCGCTGGCGAACCCGGACTGAATCAGACTGGAAACCCTTCCAGCCAAACGCCAATCCACCAGCCCCGCCACGCCACGCGGCGGGCGCTCGCCCTCCATCAAGCACAGCGCCAACACCTCGGTCCCCGCCAAGTCCAAACGCCGTAGGTCGGGCGCAGTGAATCTCAAATCCATGCCAGGCTCAAGCCTTGGGTAAGTCGGTGGACAAGTCGGTGTTGGGCAGATCGGTGTCGTGCCGGCCGCAGTCGTCGGCAATGCGGTCGAGCACGCCGTTGACGAACGCGCCGCTTTCTTCGTTGCCGAAGCGCTTGGCGGTTTCGACTGCCTCGTCCAAAATCACGGCGCGGGGCACTTCGTGACGGCGATGGAGCTCATAGGCACCGATGCGGAGCACGTTGCGGTCGACCCGCGACATGCGCGACAGCCGCCAGTTTTCGCTGGCAGCTTCGATCAAGGCATCGGTAGCGGCCAGGTCTTGCACCACGCCGCGCACCAGCTCGTCCGCATAGGCTCGCCCTTCGGGATCGCCGGGCGCTTCGCGCCAGAAGTTGGCGATCACCTGTTCTACTGCCAGCCCAGTGCTGTCGATGGCATAGAGCATTTGCAGAGCTGCTTCGCGAGCGGTGGACCGAGCGCCCATAGGAGCGGAATCGTGAAAGCAATCGCCGGGCCACGCAAGGGCCGACTCCAGAACGGGAAAGCCTAAGGCTCCGAGCCGCCGGAGGCGCCCAGGGCTTTCGTCAGCGAGACCATCTCGATGGCTACCATGGCCGCGTCGTAGCCCTTGTTTCCCGCCTTGGTGCCGGCCCGCTCCACCGCCTGCTCGATGGTGTCCGTGGTGAGCACACCAAAGGCGATGGGCACCGCCGTGTCGAGCGATACCCGGGCCACACCCTGAGCCGCCTGCATCGCCACGTGGTCGAAATGCGGCGTGGCCCCCCGAATCACTGCGCCGAGGGCCACCAGCGCCGCCCAGCGGCCCTGCCGCGCGAGCTGTTGGCAGGCGAGCGGCAGCTCCCACGACCCCGGTACTCGAACGATGGTCAGCGCTTCGGGTCGCACGCCATGACGCACGAAAGCATCGACCGCGCCATCTACCAATCGCTCCACGATGAACGAGTTGAAGCGACTCGCCACGATGGCGAAGCGGGCATCTGCGCTCACCGTGAGAACACCTTCGACCGTAGTCACCGAAGCTCGAGGCTCAGTCATAGGCTCTCATGTTACTCGATGGCGGCACACGACGCAGAACTTGTTGGACTTATTGATGCGACCGCTTGCGGGCCGAGCTCGGCGCGGAATGGGACGCCGATAGCGGCACGCTCTCCACGACCGTGAGCCCGTAGCCGTTGATGCCGGCAATTTTGCGAGGGTTGCTGGTCAACAGTCGGATTTCGCTCAAGCCGAGCTCCCTGAGCACCTGGGCTCCGAGGCCGTACTCGCGCAGGGTGCCCCCGTGCGCTCGCGTGGTTCCTTGCTGGTGGGCAAGTGACTGGCTCAGGCGGCTCACTTGCTTGAGCTCGCTCACCAAGTCGCCGCGCGGCGGCAGGTAGACCACCACGCCCGCTCCCTCCCGTTCTATCGCGCGTATGGCCTCGTCCAGATTCTTACCGCCCTCGCTGAAGGTCGAGCTGAAGGTGTCGGCCAGGGTCGATCCGGCGTGCATGCGGCACAGCGCTGGACTTCGTGCGCCAGGGTCGCCCTTGATCAAGGCCAAGATCTGCCGATTCTGCAAGGGGGCTTCGAACACGATGGCTCGCCAGGGCGTGCGCGTCTGATCGAGCAGGACTTCCGCTTCTTCGAGCCGATGGACCAGTACCTCGGTCTGCAGCCGGTAAGAAATCAGATCGGCGATGGTGACGATGCGGAGCCCATGAGTCTTGGCGAACACCTCGAGATCGGGCATGCGCGCCATGGACCCATCGTCGTTGATGATCTCACAGATCACACCTGCCGGGGTCAACCCTGCCAGCCTGGCCAAATCGACCGAGCCTTCTGTCTGCCCCGCTCGCACCAAGACACCGCCGTCCCGCGCCTGCAGCGGAAACACGTGACCTGGAACCACGACATCTTCGGGGCGCGCGTTCGGATTCGATGCCACGCGAATGGTCGTGGCGCGATCGCTGGCGCTGATGCCGGTGGTGACTCCGTGCCTGGCTTCTACGCTGACGGTGAAGGCGGTTCCAAGCGCTGGTTCACTGCGCCCCGGCACCCGCATCATGGGCAACTCGAGCCGCGCAATTTGAGCTTCGGTCAGCGTGAGGCAGATCAACCCGCGCCCATAGGTAGCCATGAAGTTGATGGCTTCGGTGGTGACTCGGTCCGCCGCCAGGCACAAATCGCCTTCGTTCTCGCGATCTTCGTCGTCTACCAAGATCACCATCTTGCCGTGACGTAGATCGTCGAGTGCGCCCTGGATGTTTTTGAGGTGCTCCGGCGTGATGTCGAGCGGTCGAACGCCGGCAGAGCTTGGTTCGTTTTTCACAGGCGCCTCACATGAATCCATTGCGCTTCAGCGTTGCCTCGAAAGACGAACCTTCGAGCGAGCCCTGCTGCAGCTCGAGATACCGGCACACATAGCGCGCGATCCAATCCACTTCGCAATTGACGCGAGCGCCGACAACCAGCTCACCCAACGTGGTAACCTTCAAAGTGTGCGGAATCAGCATGACACCGAAGCCTCGCGACGAGACGTGATTCACGGTGAGCGATACACCATCGATCGTCACCGACCCCTTGGGTGCCACGAAGCGTAGCAGCTCTGTCGGCGCCCCGAAATCTGCGGCCAGAGCGTCGCCGCTGGGCTCGAGGCTCTCGACCGAAAGCACCCCGTCGACATGCCCGCTTACCCAGTGCCCTCCGAGCCGATCGCCCAGGGCGAGCGCTCGTTCCAAGTTGACTCGCTGGCCCGGGCGGGCATCCCCCAACGTCGTCACGCGCAAGGACTCGGTCGATACGTCGGCTTCGAAGCGGTGGCCGCGTTCATCGACCTGTTCCGAACCGACCACGGTCAAGCACACACCACTGACGGCTATCGACTCACCCAACTCGAGCCGGCCAAGGGTATGCTCGACGGCGAGCCGCACGCCACCCGGAGCTTCGCGCCGGGTGCGCAGGGTTCCCGTGGTTTCGACCAGACCGGTAAACACTGGGTGGGGATAGCACGATTTCGCTGGACGTCGGGGTCGGGACCGGCGCCATGCCGGGAGACCTTGCCCTGACACGCAAAACTCGGCACCCTCCGTGCAGTGATCAGCGCTCGGCCGAAACCCATGAGAACCGAAGGGCGGTTTCGGGCTCGCTGGATAAGGCCCGGCCGGCGCGGTTGGCGTTGGGCCCCGCTATTGGTTGCCGCGGCCGCTTGTGGTCCCAGCATTCAATCGATTCACGAGGGGTCGGTGCGCTTCGAGCACTGCTATCGCTTGGACTTGGATCCGAAGATCGCCCCGTCGCATCGGCACGCGTGTTGGGAGCAATGGCTGAAGATCTACAGCTATGGCCAGTCACGCGACCGGCTCGAACACGCCCAGGCTCGTCTACGCGCCATCGAATTCGGCGATCCGAATCCGCCGAGTCTGAACCTCACCGAGTCCGAAGAGCGAGAAGCGCGGCAGTTCTATATGTCGACGCCGGCGCCGGTCAATGTCCACGCTCCGCCACCACCTGTGGCCGCGCCAGCACCGGAGCCCCTTGCACCGGGTGACACTTGCGTCGCCGACTGCCGCAAGCAGCGCGCCGAATGTCTGAAGCGCTGTGACAAGCCGGCAGAAGCCGAAGGCGACGCGGTCGATCGCAAGACGAAACCCACCGAACCTACCCCTGCGCCTAAACACACACCTCCCGCAGGCGAAACCGAGCAGGAGGCAAAAGAATCCACCGCTGGCGAATGTCAGTGCGAACGGGACTACAAAATTTGCGGCGCGCGTTGTTTCGAGTAGTCCCCAAAGAGCCAAATCGGCATTCAACGGCAACGCGGCGACCCGAAGGAGCCGGCGATTTGTTGACGGGTGGTGCTCGCCGGGGCTAACGATACCGGAGCAGAGTCACGATGAGCCTACCCCCGACGCTATCCAAGTCCCGAATAGCCCTGTTGAAATCGGGGAGCGCTTCGACCACGCCGCTGCCACGCGTGCTGCGACCAGCGCGCGCCGCCCCGTCCGACGCCGTGCGGCCCACGCGAGCCGAAATCAACTTAGCCAACGTTCGGCACAACCTCAGGGTGGTCCAACGCGCCGCCGGGTCCGCCAAAGTCTACTGCGTCTTGAAGGCCGATGCTTACGGCCACGGCGCCAAAGCACTCGCTCGCACGCTCGAGCGCGCCGGAGCCGAGGGCATTTGCGTCGCTCTCCTCGAAGAAGCGCTCGAGCTCAGGCAAGCCGGCATTCAGCTCCCCATCTTGGTCATGGGGGGCTACTACGGGCGCGCCGCCGGTGAGCTGTTGCGCCACCAGCTCACTCCGGTGATCCACGACCCCGAGCAGCTGCACGTCTTGGCAGAAGAGGTGCGCTACGCCGGTGAACAGCGCTTCGGGGTCCACCTCAAGATCGACACCGGCATGGGACGCCTGGGCATCCTGCCCGAGCAGGTGCAAAGGGTCGCGGCCTTGCTGCGCCAGTACCCCGAGCTCAGGCTCGACGGGCTGATGACCCATTTCGCGTGCGCCGATTCGGCGGATGTGGAATCGCTGGACCATCAACTCGACGCGTTCGACGCCTCGACCGCGGAGCTGGCAGCGCTGGGCCATGCACCCAGTATCCGACACGCCGCCAACAGCGCCGCTCTGTTCAAGGTCGAGCGGGCCAAACTCGATCTGGTGCGTCCAGGTCTCGCGCTCTACGGCGTCGAGCCAATTGTCGGGTCGGCGCCGGAGCTGAAGCCAGCCATGAGGGTGCAAACCCAGCTGGTCGCCACGCGCGCGCTGCGCTCGGGCCAAAGCGTCGGCTAC
This sequence comes from uncultured Myxococcales bacterium, assembly GCA_965651135.1. Lineage (GTDB taxonomy): Bacteria > Myxococcota_A > Polyangia > Polyangiales > Polyangiaceae > JAICQQ01. The sequence goes on along the minus strand of CBFGRJ010000093.1, from coordinate 13,852 downwards.
GGTTCCACCTGGACCGCCCAGCGCCCCAGCACGATCGCTACAATTCCCATCGGCTACGCCGACGGCCTGCCGCGCAGCTTGTCCAATCGCGGCGCCGTGCTGGTGCGAGGTCAGCGGGCACCCATCGTCGGTCTCGTCAGCATGGACATGACCATGATCGACGTCACGGACATCGAAGGCGCCCGCGTGGGCGACGAGTGCGTGATCCTCGGCAGCCAGCGCGGCCCGCACGGCCTAGCCTGTATTTCGGCTCACGACTTGGCGACCGAGCTCGGCACCATCCCCTGGGAGGTGCTCACGAATATTTCGCGCCGGGTGCCGCGTTTTTATCGCGAGCCATAGCACCGACCTACATTCCCCCAAATTTCGGCTGCCCGCAAAGGTGACGCGGGGTTCGAGCCTGACCTGCCCATGGCCAAGCAGCGCCGCCTCGCTTCTGCTTCCGGGCGGGTTGCGTTAGATTTCGTTGGCTGGGCTCCGTGATGGTAGAACACGAGGAACAACCCGATGCGCCTCCGTCCGAGTCGGGCTGGCTTCGCAGCACCTTCTCTAGAAGGTGGCGCGACTCGTCGCCGGTAGAGCTGCCTCGGCTCAAGCTCCCCGCTCGTTTCCAGATCAAGCGACAACTCGGCCGTGGCGGCATGGGCGCGGTGTACCTGGCCTATGACAGGCGAGGCGGTCACGACGTGGCACTCAAGGTGTTGCACGGGTTCGGCGCTGCGGACCGCCTGAAGCTCAAGCAAGAATTTCGGTCACTGAGCGGCATCGTGCACCCGAACCTGGTCGACTTGCACGAGCTGTTCATCGACGAATACGTCTGCTTTTTCACGATGGAGTACGTGCACGGACTAGATTTGGCGACGCGCGGCAAGCAGCTCGTCACCGAGCACGAAGATGGTCTCGAGCGGGCGGCGCATTTTCGATCCCTCGCGCTCCAGTTGGCGCTGGCGCTGCACGCTTTGCACGAAGGGGGCAAGCTGCACCGCGATATCAAGCCCTCGAACGTCCTCGTGACCCAGTCCGATCGAGTCGTGCTGCTGGACTTCGGCCTCGTATCCTCCCTCGCGTCGCGAAAGCTCGGCTCAAGCAGCGAAAATGGCATCGAGGGGACCGTTCTCTACATGTCTCCCGAGCAGCTGTGGGGCCATGGCACCACGGAAGCATCCGATTGGTACTCCTATGGCATCACGCTGCGCGAGGCGCTCACCGGCGCACCGCCGACGCGCGTCGATCTTCTGGCGAAAGGCGAGCGCCAGTCGCTCAGGGAGCGTGGCTTCGACGTTCCAGAAGAGTTGGACCACCTCATCACGAGCTTGCTCGCCAACGAGCCCGGACAACGACCGGGGTTCGCCGAGATTTTGCATTGTCTCGGCGGGACGGCCGCGGCGATGTCGGGCCGTTCGTCGATCCCGCCGCCGCCCAGCCCGCCCTCGCTGGTCGGGCGTGAACCGTTGCTCGAGAGCCTGCGGCAACTGCAGCGGGAAGCCACCGGCACGCGCGTGGTGGTGCGCGTTTCAGGACCCTCGGGCATCGGCAAAAGCGCGCTCATGCGGCAGTTGTTCGTCGACCTCGAGTCCGAGCCGGGGGTACTGCTGCTGAAGAGTCGCTGTCATCCCAACGAAGCAGTGGCTTTCAACGCCTTGGACGGGTTCATCGATGAGCTCAGCCGCGAGCTCAAGCACGATCAGCTGTTCCACGGAGGCCTCGAGCCGGAGGAATTGCAAGCCGTGTCTCAGGTCTTTCCCGTGCTCGCGCAGGCGATAGACGCCGACCTGCTCGGTGGCCCGCTTTTGATCAATGACCGCGACAAACGACAGCTTGCTACGGATGCGCTCTGCAAGATCCTCAATCGCATTTCGGCGAAGCGCCAACTCGTCATTTGGTTGGACGATGTACAGTGGGGCGATACGGATAGTGGTCGTTTGCTGAGGAATCTGTTGCGGGCTCAGCACTGTCCCCCCATGTTGCTGTTGCTCAGCTATCGCGAGCAGGATGGGGAAGCCAGCGCGTGCCTGAACGAACTGCTGCAAGACACCGAGCTCTGGCAGAGCAGTCGGTTGTTGAGTGTCGGACCGCTCGATGAAGAGCAGAGTACGGAACTGCTCAACAAGATCAGTGGGGAACACTGGCAGAACGATCCAAGCGGCCGTGAGCGGTTGCTACGCTGGGCAGCGGGTTCACCGTTTTTTTTGACGGAGGTCGCCGGGTATTTGGCGATGAGCAAGTCCGACCCCACGCAGGGTCTCGGGATGGACGAGCTCTGGCGTTTTCGCATCCAGGGGCTTTCTCGCGAATCCCAACGAGTGCTCGAAGTGCTTGCCGTCGCCGGAGCACCCCTGGAACGCGAGACGCTCCTATCGGCGGCACGATTGGAGTCCGCCCAACGCGGGTTGCTTGCGGATCTGGAACAGATCTCCGTCGTGCGTACGGTGGACGTCGAAAGGTACCGGATCGAGTTTTATCACGACAAATTTCGGGAGGAGATGATGCGCATGCTGACGGACGACGTTCGCATGGCGCACCATAGGGCCATCGCGCAAGCGGTGCTGAGTACCACGGCACCCAATCCGCTGGCGGCTCTCGAGCACTTCGAAGCGGCTGGCGACCTGGATTCGGTTCGACGATATATCGTCACTGCTGCCAATCATGCACTCAAGCTGCTCGCTTTCGAGCGTGCGGCGCGTCTGTACCAGCGCGCCATAGAGCTCGAATCGGGAGAGTTGGCGCTGCATGAGCTGTATCGCCGCCTGGGCTCGGCGCTCGGCAGTGCCGGGCGGGGTAAAGAGGCTGCGAAAGCCTTCTCCACGGCCGCCGATCTGCTGAAGGACCAAGAGGGCGAATCCAGCGAGCAACTGATCCACCTGCAGCAGGCTGCAGCCGAACAGTTCATCCAGACCGGGCATTTCCAACAGGGCACGGAAATGATTCGGGAGGTGCTTTCCGCTCTCGACGTGCCCTTCCCCAAATCACGGGGGCAGGCGCTGCGCAAAGCGCTGCAGCTACGCGCCCTTTCGCTGCTTTGGGGTGTCAAACCAACCAAGCGCAAGCAACCACCGGCTCCCATCGAGCTGCGTCGCTTCGATGCTTTGTGGTCGGCCGACACTCGACTGTCGATGGTCGACTACGCCCTGTGCAACTACGCGACGATCCGCTGCGTGCAGTACGCACTCAAGCTGGGCGACCCTTCACGCATGAGTCGCGCCCTGGCGATGGAAGCCGCCTTCTGTTCGACCCTTCCACAGCCCATCTTCCAGAAGCGGGCCGCAGCCTTGCACCATGAAGCCTGTGAGCTGGCCAAAGACCCCCGCGCCACGCGCTACGACACGACGTTCTGCAAGGCGACCCGCGCGGTCATCTCGTTCTATTCCGGGCGATTTCGCGAGACGAACCGCATGGCGGACGAGAGCATCGCCGAGTTGCCGCCCGGCCGCAGTTGGGAGCTCGGGCCCTGGGTCATGTGGTCTCTCATCGGCCTCACCTGGAGTGGACAAATCGCCGAGTTGATCCGACGCGTCCGCTCGCTGCGCGAACGAGCTGCCCAGCTTGGGGATCAACAGCTCGAACAAAACATCAGCCTGGGGCCCCCCGCGATCGCATGGTTGGCTCTCGACAATGCCGAAGAAGCCTTGCGACGGGCGGACGCTGCGCTCAGCTGGGCGCCTTCGACCTACACCGCACAGCACTACGAGCACTACGTGACCAGCGTTGACTGTGACCTGTACCTGGGCCGCGGGCTTTCGGCGTGGCGTCGCACCGCAGAAACGTGGCCGAGTCACAAACGGGAGTTCTTCTTGGCGCTGACCTTCATCCGCGACGACCTGCTGAGGACTCGTGGTCGAGCCGCCTTGGCCGCCGTGCTGGAGCTCGACAAAAGCGGTCGCTCGCGAACGGATACCGGAGACAATCGTGGGGCTCTGCTCAAAGCCGCGGCGCACGCCGCGCGTGAAATGCGGCTGCATCGACTGGACGGAGCGGACGGCTTCGCAGGGCTGATCGAAGCGGGCCTGGCGCGGGTCAACGGGGACACGAACAGGGTGAACGAATCGTTACACAACGCGGCCACCAGCTTCGCCAAGGCCGACATGCAATTGTACGAGTACGTGGCTCGGTATTTCTTGGAAGACTCCGGGGGCGCTTCGGAGGTCTGGATGCGAGAACAGGGTATCATTCGCCCCGCGCGTTTCGCAGCGATGATCGCCCCCGGCCTCAGCCCGCTCGACGAGGCGTACTGATCCGGCTTGCGATACCCTCGAAGGCAAGGGCGGTGCCCATGGCTGATCGTGAAATGCCGGGTACGAAATGTTCGAGGCCCGCGACCGTTGCGGTGAGCGACGAGCACTGCGCGGCGACGACATCGATGCGGCGCTCGAGCCATGCGCTGATGCAGCTCCCAGCATGAAAGCCCCCCAAAAGGGGTTGACCCCACCAGCGATTGACGCATTCGGCGTCGGCAGCGCTAGTTGGCGCCGGCGCGAAGTGGGCCCGCACACGACTCGAGGGATCGAGTGAGACCGTCCAAGCCTCCGGGTCCGCCACTTCGAAGGCACCGAGCTGCTTCGCAAAGCCATAGCCGAAGCTGCTATCTATCGCCAGGGCGACTCGGCTATCGGTGACCATGGCCAGCACGGCCATGTAGCGTACGGGATCGCCTGCGAGACGGACGTCGGGCACGGCGAGCATGAGCTCGTGGTAGGGCGGGAGCGAAATAGCCTTGGTGGCTTCGCTCGTGGAGCTTCCGAGGAGCGCATTCATACCCTCGAGCCCGGTGCGCGCCCCCTGACGTGTGGCGTGAACGAGCTCCGATGTGCTGCCCGCCGCTAGCGCCGAAAGCCAACCGAGACCAGCTCCCCAGAACATGCCGGACAGACGCGCGGCAGCACCCGCCCAACCCATGAGCGCCTCCGCCATGTCGACCCCCGCTGGCGTGGCACGGCCTTCGCGCACCGTCCACAGCTCGCACAAAACGACGTGTTCGCGCGTATCGGCTCCCTCGAGCTGCAGGGGCCCCAAGCGCGCCAGGTGCTCGCCGAGCAGGTTGCGCTCCACCGGCAGCGAGCAGCAAACCCCGCTCAGCGTGGCCCGGCTAATCCAATCCGTAGCGCCGCGCTCGGAAGTCACTCGAGCACCTCTTGTGTGACGCCCGGCACGCTCGAAATGAAGTCGGCGCCGAACAAACGCCCAGGAGTGCAAAAGCCGGGACGCCGGGCTCCACACAACACGGCCTCGGCGCACAACGCCGCGGCGTCGGCCGTGAACGTGTAGGCTTCCGAGGTCACCGCGCGAGCACGGGCACGCTGGTCTCCTCGACGGACCTCGGCAACGATGACCGAGTGTTGAGCACGACGCGTCTCCTCCTCGGGTCCCGTGGGCGCGAAATTCACGAGTGCCTGCATCCAGGCCCGAGCGAGCGGCGTGTCCAGCAAAGCTCCCCAATAGCGATTCGCCATCACCAGCCACCTCCGAAACGCGGTCGCTTCGAAGCACACGTCGATATTCGGAATGCCCGTGCTGTGGTGGGCAGTGACCAGGTCGCCCCAGCTGACCGTCACGACAGGCCTCACGCCTTCGCCGAAGTCGAAGGCACGCAGCCGTGTCGGCGTCGGCAAGTCGACGAGCACGCCCGCACGGCGCACCTTGACCGGAATGCCTGCCTGGGCCACCAAGCTCGATAGCGAACCGCGCGAGATGAGGTTCGAAGGGGCGATGCCAATGGTCAGCGACTCGGCATGGGGCAAAAGCTCCGCAACGCGGACAGCCAAGCAGTCGGTGGGGACTACATCGAACCCGACCGCCGGCAACAGCATGACCCCCTGCGAGCGAGCAAACGCGTCACAATGCCGCGCATATTCGAGCGGCGCGATCTCACCGGTCAGGTCGAGGTAGTCCACGCGGCGTCGCAAGCAGGCGTCGATGAACGGTTGGGCGGTGCGCACATAGGGACCTGCCGCGTTGAGAACGAGCGCCACACCGCTCAGCTGCTCGTCGAGCGCGCCAGGCTCTTTCAACTCGAACACGCGATGCTCGAGGTCGAACCGGCGCGCCACGCTCGCGACTTTGGCTTGGTTGCGCCCCGCGGCAATCACTTCCAGCCCGCGCTCGGCGAGCCGTGGCAGTAGCAGGCCCGCGGTATACCCGCTGGCGCCGTACAGCAACAAGGGACCTGCAGGCATGGTTCAGTGCCTCTCGAGCACCCAATGCGTCAGTGCGCGGACGAAATCGCGGTCGCGACCAGGGGACGCCGTTCGAAAGCAGACATCGAACTCGTGCGCGGCGGCGCCGGCGAGCGCATGAGCCACCTGGCTCGCATGATCGATGGAACCGAGCCGCCGCATGGTCGTGCCCAGCCATGCGACCTCGTCGAGCGGCTTTTGTCGGCGTGGCAGCGCGAGCAAACGCAATGCGCGTTCGCGTTCCCCGGCTTGCATGTGCTGGAGCGCGTGAATCAGGATGAGACTACGCTTACCTTCGAGCAAGTCGCCGGCCAGTTCTTTACCGTACAGAGCGTGATCGCCAACCAGGTTCAACACGTCGTCTTGGATCTGAAACGCGGCGCCCAAGAAAAAGGCGAAGCGGGCGAACTGATCCACATCGATGTCGCCCCGCGTGCCGATCAACGCCCCCACCCGGGTCGGATACAACGTGCTGTACCAGCAGGTTTTCTTGAGAATCATCGTCAGGTAGTCCGATTCAGTGAGCGCCGCGGAATTTTCTTGTCGCCAGCGCAACTCCATGGCTTGTCCCTCGACCGACTCGCGCACCATGCGCTCGGCTTCTTCCATGATTCGCCAAGCCACGAACGGGCCTAGTACCGAGCGGTTGCCGAGCAGCGGTCGGAGCGCCAGCGTGATCAACGCGTCGCCGGCATTCAGGGCAGACGCCACGCCCACCAGGCTGTGGAGTGTCGGTTTACCGCGGCGTTCGTCGCTTTCGTCTTCGATGTCGTCGTGAACGAGAAAGGCGCTGTGCAACAGCTCCAGCGAAATCGCCGAAAGCTGCGCGTCGTCGAATGATGCACCGAACGCACGTGCGGTCGCGATGCACAGGCCGGCTCGGAGGTTGCGCCCCCTACGCAGCGGGTAGTCTGCCGCCAAACGGTACACGGCGTCGCGCTCGGTCGCATGCGCCAAATACGCGGCCAGCGCCGACTGCGCCTTACTGCCGTATTCGGCCAGCACGGCGCGTACCAGCTCCGAAGCCGAGGTCACACCCATACGAGCAACGCTTTCAAGGTTCGCCAAGCACCGTTAGCGAGACGATCCCGCAAGGCCGTTGCGTGGCGCGGTCCAACAGCAGCCCGTTGTACGTTCCGGGCGGCTGTGCTTTGGGCACGTCGATGGCTAGTACGGGGGCTTTCCCGTCGCCGAGCTCGACGGTCACGCTGCTGATGGGCTCGCCTTGCTTCGAGTGCGACGATAGCTCCGTGGCAACCAGCGCGGAGCTCTCGCACCCAGGGTTGAGCTCGACAGCCACCTCGACGGCCCCACTGCTTCGTAGTCTGATTCCGAGAGGCGCGTGGACCTTTTGGCTCGGCTGCGCTTCGGGCGTGGCGGGAGCCGCCGCTGCGGGCGAACCGCCGAACGAGAAGGGACCTGCCGTTCCGACCGGTGCCTGTTCTGCCCCGGCGTCTCCGCTCTTGGCAGACTGTTGCAAGAGCTCGAACCAGGCGCTCGTCATGTCGCTCATGGCTCGCAGCAAGCGCCCCGGGGGGTTGAACGATTGGGAGCCGCGCGCGTCGCCCTGAAATGGCAGCCACAGGCTGTCGGCAAAGCGCTGACCTTGGCGCAAATAGTCGTCGATCAAACGATAGGCGTTGCTCACTGCATCGAACGCGGGCTCGCCATCCAAGGGCGGCGGCGAGCCGGCGCCTGGCCGTTCCGAGGGCTCCGGCGCTCGACCGGCATTGGCCTCCGCACTCGGGTCGAGGTGCTGCGCCCAGGACCGCTTCGGTTCGGTTCGCTCGGGAACGGGTCGGGTGCGACGACTAGGCTGGGTCATGAGATTGGGCTCGCTGGTTGGGTGTGGGCGCGATGAGCTTTGTCCGTCGCTGATGGCGATTCAAGGATGGTCGTAGCCAACGATCTGCTCCAAAGCGGGCTGACCGGAGAGCGCGTGAGCGGCGAGCATGCCGGACATCACGGCCGCCTCGACGCAGCCCATGTTGACGCCGCAGCTGGTCCAGTCCCCCGCCACCGTGAGATTGTCATAGCTGCGGTCGAGCGGTGAAATGCGGTAGCGCGTCGTGCCCGGCAGGGCCTGACTGTAGCGATCGCTCGGACGCACGTTGGCGGTCCAATACTGTCCCGAGAACCGCTCGGAGCCTGCCCCGGTAGCGCTTCCACAGAGCGCTTCCCAGCAGAACGCTCCCCGAGCATCGTGCGCCGCGGGCCACAGGTGACGGATGTCGCCCTCGAGAAAGCGGATGCAGTTCGCTCGGACGCTGTCGAGCGCTCGCGACACGTACGCGCTACCGTGCGGGTCGTCGGCATCTGCCGCAGGTTCTGCCAGCACGTTGCAGAAATAGGCGATGGAGCGAGGCTCGCTGGGCCAGTCCTCCACCCGAGCAAGGTGCGTGAGGTCGGCCCAAGTATCGAACGGTTCCACGAAGCCCGAAAGGTTGATGGCTTCATCCGTCCAACCCAGCTCGCACGCGCCGCGGTCGAGCCAAAGTTGGAAGGCTTGTGTGGGGACCGACTTGACGCGCTTCACCATGTCGCGCCAGCGCTCGTTGTCCTGCAAGAGCTCCGAGCACACCGAGGAAAGCACGCCGAGCCCCACACCGAGGACGACGAAATCGAAGTCGATGCCTACTTCGAGCACCCGCGGCTCGGCTCCCCTCCGATCCCACTGGGATTCTAGATCGACTCCGCTCGCCTCTAGCTCCTGCCCGTTGCGCAGCTGCTCGAACAGGGGGCGAGACGGCCAACTCGGCAACCCCTTGACCGAAACGAGCGGGCGATACTCCTGTCCCGATTCGATCTGCGCCTGCACGTCGAACACGAGCCTGGCCACATGCGCAGCTTTTGAGCCGGTGGCTGCTAGCTCCAGTTTCGTGAGCTTGTGAAAGAACTGGAAGCGCACGCCGCGGCGCCTCAGCACTTCGTACAAGGGTGCGAACACCACATCCCCCATGCCGGCATTCATTTTCCAGAAAAAGGCCCCGCGATAGCTGAAGAAGGCGCGGAAGGCGCCCCGTATGGCCGCCCCTGCCGCGATAGCGGGCCGTTCGGGGTCTCCTTCTTCATAGGCGAAGGCCAGATCGTAGAGCGCGCGAATGAAAGCGCTGTCGATGGCTGCCTGCGAGGCGCCGTTGAGCTTGAGCCATTCGCGACAGTCGTAGTCGTCGATCGCATCGAACCCGCGCGGGTCATACGCCAGTCGAAAGCGAATCGCGCCGCGAATCGTGGCGAGCAGCAGCTCCGTGACCTCCATCAGCCGCCGCACCTCGTCGTCGGTCGCGCTCATCTTACTGATTTCGGCACGAGCCACCTGCATGACCAGCTCGGTCAGACCGGCCATGATGCTTTGCGGCCCGCGCGGCAATTGTCGCAGCAGGAGCTCGAGCCAGTTGAGCGCTTCGATGGCGGCGGCCAAACCCGCTACGGCGGCGTACTTCGTAAGCCGCTTCAGGGCTGGAGCCAGAACTTCGGGTGTGAGCACGCCGGCATGGAGCTCCGGAAAGGGTTCCTGCGGCCGCGGCGCCCTTACCGGCAACGTCGCCAGCAGCGTCCGCACCAGCTGGACCGCGTGGACCAGGTAGTCCGAAACGCTGAACTTCGGCGGATTCGGATCACCTGGCAACCCAGGCATGCCCGGAAACCGGACCTGCCAAGGCACCCAGCCGCCGAGCGGTGACCAGTCCATCGCGCCATTGTGGTTGGCGGGCGAAAAAGCATCTTCGAAACGCCAGGGGAAGTCGCCGCGACCGTGGCGCTCGAGCTCGCTGTAGCACTCGCGCATCAAGCGAAACGCGTTCTCGTAATAACCCATCCACAGGTGAAGCCCATGCTCCTCGATGCGCCCGTGGTGACCGCGACCGGAAGCACCCTTGCCTCCCAGGCGCCACCCCATTTGGTAGACGGTGACGTCGAAGCGCTTGCCGAGCTCGGGCCGTGTCAACTCGAATGCCGCAGTGAGAGCAGCGCAGCCACCGCCGATGATCGCAATCTTCGTTCTGGACTCGCCCACCGGCGTCTCATCACGGCGTGAGTCGGGCGTATCAGCGCCTGTCACGCGGGAAGACTCTCTGCACGCCTTGCCACGACCCTACGCGGTCATGGGCGATTGACGGTGATGATGGCTACCGGGTCCGGCGAGGTGCTCCGCATGACGAACCCGATGTATTCGCCGGGCGTGACTTTCTCGTCTCCCGGATTTCCCAGCGCCAACTTGATGGCTCGCGGGTTGCCGTGAACACGAATGGCGGTGATCTTTGGCAGGTTCCCGACCTTGCTTGGGTCGCCGAGCATCGACAGTTGGGACACGGTCAACTCATCGTCCACGCCAAGCGACACGCGCAACGTGACCAACACCTCGTCCTTCGAATCCCAGCTGAGGCTCTTCCAGGGAGGAGTGGGATCGCCGGTGAGCTGAGTGAACATCTCCATCATCGCCGAGGCGGTGAGCTCAGTTCCGTTGACCAGCGCGGCATACCAGTCACTGGCCTGGTAGGTGCCGTTCTTGAGCTTCAACCACTGGTCATTCAAGATGCGCCCCTGGCCCGTCAGCATCCTCGTCCAGACGTTGGCGAGCTTCACGGCCTCATCGAAAAATGGAAAAGAACCGACTGGCGGTGGCTTGAAAGGGTCTGTGTCCTTCATAGTGCTGTCGCTTCTGTTGGCTGGTCAGCTTTCTTTGACGGTCGTTGGCCCACGGGTTGATCGCCGTCTGACGGTGGGTTGGCGGATTGCTTCAAGAACCAGAGCACACCATCATGGGCGAGCTGCTCCATGAGCAGGGACCCGAGCGCGGGCGCCAACAGGTTCAAGAGCTTAGAGTAGTCTGCGAACACGTCCGCCTGACGTGAGAACAAAAGCTCCTTGGTGATGCGGATGCACAAGAGCCCTCGGTCATCACTCTTTCCGTTGGATTGGCTGGGAAACCATGCTGCTGCGTATTCGCCGTCATCCTTGGCGAGGCCTCCAGGCTGCCAGGCTGAGACGAGCCGCGACTGAATACTGCGGTGGAGATTGTACTTGTACCTCGTCTTGTAGGTGGCTGAGGTAGCGTAGTACTTCTTCAACGTCTCCTCGAGCACGTCGCTTTCTCCCGATTTCGCCTCGCTGATCAGGTGTTCCAAAACATCCTTGGCAACGTCCGTGAAAGGGCCGTTGCGATCTTCGTTCGTGATCTTCAAGATGTTGACGAGCCCGCCGCTCACCTCCGGCGTCCACTCCCATTCGGCTTGCTCGTAGAGGTAGTATTCGGAGCCGTTGGCTTGACCTGGGGTGAATTCGCTTCTGGCAGGGTCCCACGTTCCTGGAATGCTCTTCTTGAACAGGCCTGAATGGGTTTGCCAGTTCGGGGGCTCGGCCAATTTGATGAACCCTTCGCCTTTCTGCCTCGGAACATCGGTGAAGGCGGACCAAACCTTGATCGTCGTCGCATAGGTCGTCCCGTCGAAGTCGACGTCGGTGTCCACCCAGCTCTGAGGTTTGCCCGCTTGCAAGGCCGAGATGCGGCGCTGTCCATAGCCCGCGTGCTCTTCGTGCACGGCTTTGTCCGAGAAAACGGTCGCGTGCTCCGGGTGGTCACAGGAGCGCAACATTCTGTCCAGGCACCAGCAGCCGAACCTGCCGCCGTCTCCCCTCAGTCGCTCACTTTCGACGACGCCATGGGCGCGACGCAGGGACATCGGCAATACGCCCTGGACACCCTCTGGGACTACGATTGGATAAGGATTGTGCCTCTTTTGCCATTTCGCGAGCGACCCAGCCATGAGCGCCGCTCTCATGCCTGGCGTCATCGGAGGCGGTCCGTGTTCCGCATTCCTGTTCATACGCTGCTCCCAATCCGTTGTTGCGGGCCAGTACCCGCGCTACATCGACCAAGGGTGAGCACCTCGGCACACCCGAGCCGGGCATGTTATACGCGATCACTTCACGCGATACTACCCCGAATACCACCCGGATTGCTGGCTCGCGCTTGCGAGGGGGCCACTTGCAAGAAGGCAAGGTGTCCACTCGACTGGACAGCAGATGTCGACCGGATTGAGGTGGTGCGAAATGTTGCCCACTCACATTGCCGTCAGGCCGTGTTCTTTCAGCAAGGCTGATGCTTGGCGACCCCCCGGCTACTCACTCAGCAGTCTGCAGCATCAGGCGCGCCACGTTCATGCCCTCGGCCACCGGCTGTAGGCGCTCGTCTTCGCGGATCATCGTGAGCAGCGCCTCGACCGAACGCAGGTAGTCGTCTCTCGTGAGCTGACCGCGCAAGAGTTGCACGCGATAGTAGACCGCTGCGGTCTGCACGACGTCGCACAAGCAGTAGTTGCGCACTTCTTGAATGCGGCCGGCGTGCACCAACGGCCCCACGTCTTTGCCGTCCACACCGACTTTGCCGGGCATGCCGCAGAGTTTGGCGATGATGTCCAGCTTGGAGACCTTGGCCGCCCCGAAATCGGAAATGAAATCCATCAGGTCGAGGTGCCCGTCCGGCGAGAAGCGGTAACGGACATCGCGGGACTGATAATAGTAGGCCAGGGGAATGCCATAGCGAAGGCAACGCATCGCGATGACGGGCAGGTCGAAGCTCCGGCCGTTGTAGGTGACCAAAGCCGGGCGCCGCTCTTCGAGAAGCTTGGCAAAATCGGCGAGTATACCTGCTTCGTCGCCCATGTCGCCGACGATGCCCAGGCGCCGTGGCATGCCGTGTGAATCAATCCACAGCCCCCCGATGGTGACGATCTGATGGTGAGCTGGAGCGGGCAACCGTTCGGTGTCCGCCGCTTGGGCGATGGGAAGCTCCGGATCGAGCACCGTTTCTATATCCAGAACCAGAGTCGCCGCGGCCAAGCCCGGGCGGGTTTGCCACAACCCTGGCCTGGGTCAAATGGGCCGTGGCGGGGGTACCGGGGAGCCCCAAACCTAATAGTGTGCAAGTTCGAAGACTTAGGTTGTCTTGACGTCTGGGCCGCCTCGTGGTCACGTCGCTGTCATGCCCCCAACGCTAGCCCCCAGTGGTGCGGCCGCAGCCGTTGGGCGAAACTCGCCATTCATTCTTTTGGGCGGACCGCGCCGCGCGGCGCGGTCTAGCCAGTTCCATGGGCCGAAATACTCTAGTCATCAATTGTGATCTCCGTGAAACCCGCGTCGCTCTGATCGAGGACGGGGTGATCGTCGAACTGCAAATCGAACGCGCCAACAACCGAAGCACTGTCGGCAACATCGTGCTCGGGAAGGTGTCGCGTGTCTTGCCAGGCATGCAGGCCGCATTCATCGACGTAGGTATGGAACGCGCGGCGTTCCTGCACGTCGAGGACCTGATCCGGCCGGACGACTTCGAAGCATACCTAGCCGGTGGGGCGCGCGACGACATGGATGAAGCGGGCGAGGCCGGAGACGACGACGACGACGACGATCACCCCGCGCCCGCAGCGCACGGAGCCGTCGCTGGCGAGGGAGCCGACGAGGACGACGACGAAGACGAGCTCGACGACGACGAGCTCGAAGGCGACGAACCGGACGACGACGACGACGACAGCGACGACGACAGCGACGACGACGACGACGACAGCGACGACAGCGACGACGACAGCGACGACGACAGCGACGACGACAGCGACGACGACGACGACGACAGCGACGACAGCGACGACGACAGCGACGACGACAGCGACGACGACAGCGACGACGAC
>CBFGRJ010000092.1:0-21684 GCA_965651135.1 uncultured Myxococcales bacterium | reverse complement strand
CGCTCAGCAGCGCGGTAAAAGAAGGGCCGAGCTGGTAAAAGTCGCGAAAGGCTTCGCTCAAGACAGCCCTCGGACCAAACGCCAACAGGGCCACGACTAGTCCAAGGGCGGCCAACAGCACGTTGACCATCGGCCCCGCCAGTGCGATCAAAAGCTCGTGAAGGGGCTTTTTGGGATCGCCGCTGAGGCGCGCGATCCCCCCGATGGGTAACAGGACTATTTCTCTCACGCGCACGCCCAGCCGCTGCGCCACCAGACTGTGTCCCAGCTCATGGAGTGCGACGCAGGCGAACAAGCAGCACATGAAGACGACGCCAAACCAGGCGCCGCGGGGGCCATGGTATTCGCCGTACTGGACGGCACCGAAGAGCAATACGAACCCGAAGGTCGCATGCACCCGGATGTCGATCCCGCTCACCCGGGCAAGTCGTAAGGACCATTTCATCTGGCCATCCTGGTCATAAGCGTACTCGGTACGCGCCCGGGAGTCGCACGCTCGGGAGTGGGCCCGAACCGCCTTTGCCGGCCTCTAGGCCTATTGGAAAAGCCCGCTTGGGGCGGCACCCGATAGCTTCGATGCAAGCCCAGATTGCGGGGTTGAAAGACAACCGCGCACTGAGCTCGTGAAAGGCCCTGGTAATCCTTTGCGGAGAGCCTGGCACGCGTCGTGCTTAAACAGCTGGCGTAGGCGATGTACCGGAATGCCCCCCCGAACGGAACATCTCCTCCCCTTTTCCCCAGCGGCCTGGAGAGCCCCCCTCCCTCTGGGCCGCTGTTTTTCTCACCAGTCTCCTAGCGATTCAAATCGCAGGTTTCGCGGCCCAAAGGTTCCCTCCCCCGCCTTTGGGCCGCTTTTTTTTGGTTTTTTGTTCAACCCACCGAGCAAGCTCGGAGAGACTACGCGCCGTGCCCGATCGGCTCTTTCTCTTCGCGCCCGGCGCTGGCGCACCAAGCACTTCGCCCTGGATGGCCAATTGGGCTCGTCTGCTGGAGACGTTGGGCAAGGTAAGCAGGTTCGACTACCCCTACATGCTGGCCGGACGCCGCTCCCCCGACAAGCTCGACAAGCTCATCGAAGCGCATCGCCAGGCGCTACGCGCAGCCACCAAAAAGCACTCTGGCCGCGTCATCCTGATCGGCAAGAGCATGGGTGGACGCGTGGGCTGTCATCTCGCTCTAGAAGAGCGAGTCGATCAACTCGTCTGCCTCGGCTACCCGCTCAAGGGCATGGGCAAGGCGGGCAAGCTGCGCGACGAGGTGTTGCTCGCCCTCGAAACGCCCATCTTGTTCGTTCAGGGCACCAAGGACAGCCTGTGTCCCCTGGAGCTCCTGGCTTCGGTTCGCAAGAACATGAAGGCCAAAAGTGAGCTCTACGTGGTCGAGTCAGGCAATCATTCGCTAGAAGCCACAAAAGCTCACTTGAAGAGCTCGGGGCAGACCCAAGCCAGCGTCGACGCGGGGATACTCGCCGCCGTCGACACGTTCACGCGCGCCTAGCGCTCCACTACCCCGCAAGCTGGGCCGCGGCTGCAAAGGCGATCCGCGTCAGGGTTTTCGCGTCCGTGCTGCGAAATGGATGGTCGCTGCGTCCCAGCTCGATCATGGCGGCAACACCGTCTCCATGCAGCACGGGGAGCATTGCTACGCCCACGGGTTGAGCCAAGGGTTGCCACAGCCGACTGCCGATGGCGCGAGCCGCCGACGAAGCACCGGCGCGTTCGAGCACGACCCGCCCCTGGCGCGCTGTCGCGTAGGCTGGATCGTACTGCCAAATCACCTGGCCCAGCGCGGTATCGGGCTCGAGACCGTGAACACAAGAAGTCACCGGTAGCCACAGTGGTTCACGCACTCGATGAGCCAGCGCTACATCGGCATGGAGCGCTGCCATGGCCGCCTCGAGCGCGAACAGCACGACGTCTTCGATGCCTTGGCAAAGCTGCAGGCGATCGGGAACCAGGTCCGCGGGATCTTGGTCGACACCGGGGTCGAACTGCGCCCGGCACCAGTGGCTCACCTCGCGAATTTGGTGCGCCTCACGCCACTCCGACCAATCCTGATCGCGGATCCAGCAGCCAGGCGGAACCTTCCCCGCTTCGAAACCTCGGATCAAGAGGTCCGTGCTGACCGGGCCAATCACCGTCGCTCCGTTGGATACCAGCCACCGCGGGCGCTGCATGGCCCCGGAAATTCGTACGCTACCGTCTTGCATTTGCTCTCGCCTAGCCTCTCGTTGCTCGAGTGGCTGCAATTGTCCCGTAGCGCGCGGAGCGGGGTCAAAAAAAGAGCAATCCCCTCAGCGGCTCGTTTTGCCCGTAGCGGCGTTCACGGCCGGGTCTGGCGGCGGAGGCAAGATCGTGTGCCGCGTGGAATGCTCCACCTCGGCTTCTTCGGCTTCGTCCAGCTCCGGAGCCGCTTGGCGCTCCAACTCGGCCCGGGCCCGCTGTTGATCGTCGTACAGGTGCTTCAAAATCGCGCGCAGCAGCGCAGCGTCGCGACGGGCAATCGCCATGTCCAGCAACTGGACGGTATGGGCCGCCGTAGAAGCCGCGTGCCCCGAAGAACCGAGACGGACCCCCGACTCATGAGCGTTGGCAGCTTGCTCCGGCACGAGGGTATCCCGCACCAGTTTCGCGAACCTGAGGGTCCGCTCCAGATCCGTAGGACGAAACGATTCTGGCCCGGGCGGGGGCGAAGGGACCGTATCTCTGTACGGCGTGAGGTCCGGCAGCGTGGGTCGAGACAGCGCCGCCTGGCGCTCGGCTCGTTCGCCCTTCGGCCGCTTGTGGAGCCGTCGGCGCCGGTTCGGCAGGTCGGACGGCAGGCGACGAATTTGAGACGCTTCGTCTTCGTCTTCTGCGGTGAGGGACACTACCGGGCGGGGAGCTGGGTCGTTACTCATGGTCCGTGGGCCTTCATCGGGATGAAACGGTTGCTGTGCACGATTCATTCCGCGCTCTGGATTGGACGCGCGATAGCCCGTCTCGATCTTCCAAAAGCTGCGGAAAGTTCGAAGCAACCGAGCAACGCATGATGGTCGCGCCTACTTACAGCAACGATCGGGGTGTGGCGACGGAGCGACACGGGAGTCACGCTCGCGCTGTGCCGTGTGACTCGGCGTCAAACCTCTTCTATGACACTGCTGTCAGGGCGGACACTCGTGGCGAACGACTGTCCGCTGTCGGGCTGCCGGCCGATATTTGCCCACGAGCCATTGCTGGACGGGCTTCGTGGATGCACGTAAGCGAAACATACCGTGAGAGTTCACCATCTGGCGCTTGGCGCCCACGACGTGGCTCGGGTCGCTGAATTCTATCGGACGGTGTTCGAGCTCCCAGAATGCGCGCGCCACCAGCATTCGGACGGAACCCTGCGCTCGATCTGGTTGTCGGCGGAGGACACGCTGCTGATGATTGAACTCGTCGCCCACACCGATGCGACGGAAGCACGCTCACCGCGACCCGGCTTGTTTCTCATCGCTTTCGAAGTTTCAGTAGCGCAGCGCAACGCTTTCGAGCGAAGGCTCGAAGCCGTAGGCGCTCGCATAGAAAGGCGCACCGAGTTCACTTCCTACACACGAGATCCGGAAGGGAATTCCGTTGCGATCAGTCATTTCCCGGAGCGACAAGAAGGCAAACGGTGAGCTCGGCATCGCGTCCCTACCGCACTCGGCGTCCACGTACCGAAGCTCCCTATGCGGCGGCTTGGCGCGAGTACCGCTGGCGCGTCACATGCGCGTATTTGTTGTTGGCGCTTTGGATCGTAGCACTGGTGACGTTGGCTGTGCGCTTCCGAACGTGGATCCTGCTAGTGATGTTCCCGGCGCCTCTGAAGGCGTTGTGCCTGAAGGGTTTTCGCTGTCCCCGCTGCAGCCAGCGCTTTGGAGTCTCCGAGGAGCTCGGTTGGTGGCATGCCGGCCGCGTCCGCAGCTGCCTGCATTGTGGGCTGGAACGAGGCGCGCCCGCCGATCCCGAGGGCTAGCTCGCGACCTCTCTTTGCAGTTGGTGTATGGTCGCCCGGATGGCTGAGCAGAAATACCGGACGGCACCACTCGACATTCAGGGCATGCCGCCCGGCATCCCCTACATCGTGGGCAACGAAGCGGCGGAACGCTTCAGCTACTACGGGATGAAGGCGATTCTAGTCGTGTTCATGACGGGGCACCTGATGGGCCCGAGCGGGCAGCTCGATACCATGACCGATGTCCAGGCGCGCTACTGGTTCGCGATTTTTGCCGCCGCCACCTACTGGTTTCCGCTGTTGGGTGCCATCGTCTCTGACGCTTTCTGGGGCAAATACGCTACAATCATTAGGCTGTCGGTAGTGTATTGCTTGGGTCATCTGGCCTTGGCGCTGGACGACACTCGCATCGGCTTGTTCATCGGGCTGAGCCTGATCGCGATCGGTGCCGGGGGCATCAAGCCCTGCGTTTCAGCGCACGTGGGTGATCAGTTCGGAGCGAAGAACCAAGACCTTTTGGCCAGAGTTTTCAGCTGGTTCTATTTCGCCATCAACTTCGGCGCCATGTTCGCTCAAATGCTGGTGCCCTTGTTGCTCGAACACTATGGGCCGCATGTCGCCTTCGGCGTGCCGGGTATCTTGATGGCCATCGCCACCATCACCTTTTGGGCGGGACGACATCGCTTCGCACACGTACCGGCCGGAGGCCGCCGCTTTTTCCGCGAGACCTTCAGCCGCGAAGGTCTTTCGGCGGCGGGTCGGCTGCTGATCATCTATCTGTTCGTTGCCATGTTCTGGGCACTCTTCGATCAAACGGCGTCGGCGTGGGTGCTCCAAGCCAAGAATCTCGACCGGGAATTTCTGGGTATGACCTGGCTACCGGAACAGCCGCAGGCCGCGAACCCGTTGCTCGTCATGTTGTTCATCCCCTTGTTTTCCTATGTCGTCTACCCGGCCATGGGCAAAGTGTTTCGCGTCACACCGCTGCGCAAGATTTCGATCGGTCTGTTCGTGACCGTGTTGGCTTTCCTGATCCCGGCATACATCGAAATGCGTCTGACCGCCGGCGACAAGCCCAACATCGGCTGGCAATTCTTGGCGTACGTGATCTTGACCGCCGCGGAGATCATGGTTTCGATCACTTGTCTCGAATTTTCGTACACGCAGGCTCCGAAGCGTATGAAGTCGCTGGTCATGGCCCTATTCTTGGTCAGCGTAACCTTGGGCAATCTGTTCACGGCTGTCGTCAACCTGGCGATCGAAAATCCAGATGGATCGGCCTCGCTGGAAGGCGCCGGCTATTACTTGTTCTTCTCGGCAGCCATGCTCATCACCGCCATTCTGTTCGTTCCCGTTGCGGCCTGGTACAAAGAGAAAACCTACATTCAGAGCGGCGATGACGAACCGCAGCCCGAACCCGCGTGAGCGGCCGCTTCAGTCGAGACTCGAAGCGACGTCGAGCACGGCGAAGGCAGTCACGTGGTCTTCTTGCTCGGACTTGTGGCGCGCCCACACCCTGCCAAGCTTCGGATCGACTCGGCGGACTTTGACTTTGGTGTAGCGTCCGTGCACGGGAGCGAACACCAGCGCATCTTCGCGTAGTTTGGGATTCAACGGCAAAAGCTCGCAGTCGCTGAGCGAGAACGCGGCGATCTTGCCGGCAAACCCATAGCCAAGCAGCCGGTCGCCGGAACGTGCGGTGATGATGTAGCGCATGCGGTAGTCGCCTTCGCGACAGGCCGCGGTAGCGCCTATGCCGCCCGCCTGCTCCAGAGGCATGAAGGTGTCTTTGGGCAGTCGATCCTCGCGCTCTCCCCAGCCCGTTGGGTGTTCGAGGCTCATGTCCAGGTAGCGCACCTTGGGGCTGTCCGGGCTGCCGCCAGGCACGACGATGGCGCGTTGCATGCCTGTGCCCGAAGCCCAACTGGTCAGCACGAGTTGCCCGGGTTCGGCCTTCTTGCCTTTGGGGATCGCCACGATGAGCGCGTTGGGAATCACGCTGGTCTGTTGAGTGAGCGTCTCGATCTGGCTCGCAGCAGGACCAGGCGCTCGCATCCAGCCCCCGTAGTAGATGAAGGCCTGCTTGTCGGCGCCCGTCTCCAGGGCCGCATCGATCCACGAACGCGGCGGGGCGAGCACATAGCCACCGACCGGAGCAGCCGTGGCCACCTGCGGAAAATCGAATGGGATCTTCGCATCACCTTGACCATGGGGTGCCGGCGCTGCACTGGGGGCAGCGCTTGCCACCGCCTCGGCGGAGGCGCTATCTCGGGGCGTCGCGATCGGCGAGGTCGGGGGCCGATCGACATGCGCCGGAGCTCGATCACACGCGGCCGCCAAGAGCAGTAGCAACGCACCAAGAGGGCTCGCGCTCAGCGAGGCCCAGACGCGCTCTGCCCGGGTGTGAGAAACGGTGGCATTCACTGGGTCCTCGGTTTCGGGCAAAAATCGGTCAGCGTCAACCACGAGGTTTCGCGCTCGCCATTTCGTAAACTTCGACCGAACACAAGCCCACAAGAGCACACTCGAATGCGGCCCATCGACGCGCCAGAACTCAAATGAGCAGCCACTTGGCCGTTCAGCCTCAGTATGGGTGTGCATTCGAGGTATCTTTGGTCGTTGTTCGTCGGCACGACGCTGTTGGCCGCCTCCGCGAGCGCGGAGCCCAAACCAGCCAATGTGTTAGGGCCTTCACCTCACGACCACTTTCCCGCTGCGAACGCCAAGCCGGCAGCAACACAGACTCTGGCAGATGGGGTGGTGGTCAAGGTCACTGCGGGAGCCGTTGTCGATAAAGCGCCCAACACACGCCTGATGCTGGCGCCGGGCAAGACGACACCCACGCACGTCTACCGACTCCAAAGCGGTCGCATCGATGTCCTGATTCCGGAAAACCGCATTCATGAGGTAGCGGTCTTGGTGATTGGACCCAACGGCGAATCGGGCGTCGTGCGCGGCGGGCACAGCGTTGCGGTGGCGGGCTCGGGGAAGGTGCGCTTTACGGCGCGCGACCACAACATGCTGATCGGTAAGGGCAGCATATGGAAAGCCTTGGAGCCCGGCATGACTCGGCAGATCTCACTCGCGTCCCGCAAGGTAGAGGACTTCGAGGTTCCCAAAGCGCCAACCCTGAAGGTGCGCCAGCGATTGATGGTGACCATGCCCGGCGCCGGGTTTCGAACCGCTGTCGAATTCGACCCCATACCGCACGCAGCCAAGTACCAGGTCGCCCTGCTCAAGCGCGAGGGTGCCAAGCTCTCGGTGGTTGCCCACAGCAGTACCAGCGGCACCCGCACCGAGCTCAGTGGCGTCGAGCCCGGCAACTATCTGATTGCAGCACGCGCCCTCGACGAATTCGGCGTCGCCGGCGCCGTGTCCGCCGCTACGACAGTTCGTGTTTTTGGGTTCGAGTTACCACCCGGCGCCAAAGCGCAAGGTAACGTGGTACTGTTGCCGCCAAAAAAGCGCTTGCCGCTCATCGCAGCCGAAGGCTTGAAGATGACCTACGGCAACGGCAGCTACTTCGTGGACGCGCCCAAGTCCGTGGGGCTGGCTCGGGCTGATGCCACGACGGTACGGTTCCGTGAACCCAGCACGAAGCAGGAGGTCGAGCTGTTGCTCGCTCCCCACGTGCTCAAGGCCCAGGTGGAGGTGGGTCCACGCACGGCCCGCTGGCCCAGTGACCGAGTCCACGTCAAGGTGCGCCTGGTAGATGGCGCGGGTCAACCGGTGGCAGACGCGCAGCCCGTGAAGGCGGATGTGTCCGTCAATTTGACGCCGACTCGCGTGGAATGGAAGCGCGACGGCAATTCCATGACTGGCGTCGTCGAGCCTCCCGAGAACATGCGTGGCCCGTGGGTCGTGCGTGTCGAAGTAAAGAACCAAGCGGGCGAGGTGATTGGGCGCGATTTCTTGGAAATCGTCAGCAGCCAAAAGCGCTCGGGGTCCGGACGCCAACGAGTGGCCAAGGGCGAGCGCGGTTCGAGCCTTTGACGGCTGATTCGGGCCTTCCCCCAGCCTTCGAGATTCGCTAAACCCCCGGCCCCGTGGGTGACTTTTCCGGATTCTCGCACATCATCTTCGACCTCGATGGCGTGCTTCTCGATACGGAGCCCCTCTACACCCGGGCGACACAACAGGTCATTGCGCCCTTCGGCAAGGTCTTCGACTGGTCCGTCAAATCGGCAATGATGGGGCGCGATGCGTGGACGAGCGCGCGACACTTGATCGAAAAGCTCGAGCTACCTCTGACTCCCGAAGAGTACTTGAGTCAAAAAGAGCCGCTCCTGCTTGCCTCGTTTCCCGATTGCGAAGCGATACCCGGCGCCGAGACACTGGTAGCGCACCTGAAGGCTCGCGGTCTGAAGCTGGCGGTCGCGACCAGCTCCTCGACACCCTACTATCGCCTCAAAATCACGCGTCATGCGTGGTTTTCGAGCTTCGATGCCGTTGTCTGCGCCGATCACCCCGAGGTGAAGCAGCTGAAGCCCGCCCCCGACATTTTTTTGGTCGCAGCGCGCGAGCTGGGTGCGCGCCCGGAGCAGTGCCTTGTGGTCGAAGATTCGTTGGCAGGCGTGGCGGCGGCCCGCGCAGCAGGCATGCAGGTGATCGCGCTACCAGATGCCAACATGGATTCGTCCGCATTCGCCGCGGCCAGACGCGTGGTCCGCAGCTACGCCGAGCTAGACCTCGGCGACTAAGCCTTGGTCTCTAGGTGCCAGGAGAAGAACGTGGCCAGGTGGGCTCGCTGGGCGGGCGGCATGTATTCGAAGTTGCGCCCTCGGTCGATGATCTCCCAAAAGTCTTTGCTGGTCACTTGCTCGAGCGAATGGCGGATAGCCAAGAGCCGATCTTGGGGCTCGTCCTGCATGTCTTTGGAAATGGTGCGTGCCTTGCCCACTTCGCCCTTTAGCAAATAATAGGCAGCCAGCTTGACTTGAGCCTTGCGCACACCCAAAAGTGCGCTTTCTTGGCTCCGAACGCGCAACGGGCGATCGAGCTCCAAGAAGTTGTCGAGCATGGTGTCTTCTTCGGACGACCCGAGCTCGTGCGCATACTCACACAACGACGAGATGTCGTAAGCCACCGTTTCCGTGACGAAGGTCAAGTTCATGTCGAAGCTAACGTGGCCGTAGTACTTCATGTGGCGGACGCCATCCAACGCAGCAGCGCCGTTTCCCAAACGCAGCATGGATTCAATCAAGAGCCGATACTGGTTGAGCACGTTGTACGCCGTACGCACGTCGCGAGCGTTCAGAGTCGCGCGCAAATAAGAATTCATGAAGCGAAACACGAGAGTGATGAGCTCCTCGTCGCGTGCTTCGCCCGCCGCTTCGCCCAAGTAGCGCGTGTCGATCGCGATCAGGTAGTTGATGTCACGCATCGTGCCGAGGGCCTCCCCGTAGATCCCCAGGTATTGTCGCATGACCTTCCACTCTACCCAGGTCTTGCGCGCTTCGAGATCTCTGAGGCTTTCCGGGTCCATTGCCACGAAATCCGGATTTTTGAAGATGTCTTCGCCGATTTTGAACCAATCGCCGCTCGCGCGAGGTTTGTTCTTGAGATACTCGAGGGCGAAGTCTTTGAGCGCATCGACAGCACCGCTGGCGATGATCTTGTCTTTGCCCGAAATCGAATTGCTGGTGATGTCGGTCAGCTCCTCCATGGCGGTGAGCGTTCGAGCCTGGCAACTCGACACGACAGGGTGAAGCGTGCTGCTAGCGCCGCTGGTCGCAGCGGCCACGGCGTCGTGACGGATGCGATCGATGATGTTCATCGGCTCGAGAAACCAAAACACGTAGCCGAAGTAAGGGCCCATCAGCACGAGACCCACGGTGGTCGCCACAATCATCGCGGTCAGCGCGACTCGCGGCACGTAATGGTCCTGCAGCGAAACGCTGAGCCAAACACCACACACACACGCGACCACGTAAAAGGTCATGACGCCGAGGTTGACGCGGTCACGCAAGAACATGCGGGCCACGCCGGTGTACCGGTCGGCCGACAATTGGACAATGATCGACACCACCGTGATCACGATGCCGAATACGGCAGCGATCATGCCGGCGAGTGAGCTCACCGCGTCAGTGATCTTGTCCGGATCGAACCGCATGTAGCGTTCAATCGGATTCGAGGGCGGCACTTCCAGCACAGGTGTGCCCAGCCAGTGATCCAGGCTGTAAAGCCCCCAGAAAATCACCAACGCCGTGCTCCCCAGCACCAACAGCGGGACTGCCCAGCGGCGTTTGAAACTCGGAGTCTGAACTGGCATTGCCGGCCGCGCCTTCGCAGAACGGTAAGTATCACAAACCGTTGTCTCCGTACGGCAATTTGGGCCGAACTAGCCCCCAGCCGGCCTACGACGGCACCGCCGCCCAGAGTAGCGACGCCACGGCAACAGACCGGCTGCGAGCAATAGCACGGCAACGCTGAGCCTTGGCCGAGGGATGCCGTGCGCCGAAAGCGCACACTCTCCTCCACTGCCCGAGCTACTACCCGCACACGTTTCTCCTTCGACATCCGCAGTCCCTTCGGAGCTGCACGTCTCGCCGGCAGGGTCGCTGTTCGAAGAACTGTCTCCTGCGCAGGTCTCGTCGGACCCCGTCGTGCTCGAGCTATCACCGCTACAGGACTCGTCAGAGCCGCTGGATGAGCTATCCCCCGAACAGCCGTCGCTAGAGCTGCTGCTGCCACAGCTACACGATTCGGTGTGCACCACGACCGCCACGTGATCCTGCGGGTCGGGCTCGCGCGGCCGATGCGGATCGGTCGGGGCCTGACCAGGCGCTCCACCAGTACCGACGGGTAGAAACCCATCGAATCCGGTGCTTCCTGTAAAATCAGGCATCGGCGCTGGTTCGCAGTCACCGAGCTCGAATGCGTCGGCGTACACCTTGACGGTGCGGTGCTCGATGCTCGACGCGTCTCGGGGCACGAGCGTTGCCTCGCTTGGCAAGAAACCGACGTGCCGCACGAGCACCACATCGGTCAGGCTCATGCCGGAGAGCAAAAACCAAAGGTCGGCGATCCCCTCGCAGGCGAGAGCGGGACCTAGACCGTTGGGTTCGGTGCAGCTCGCCGAACCTGCGCGTGCGAGGAGCCCTTCTGCACAAGCCGGCGCCACCGTTGCATGGTCCGCGCGCGCCCTCGACAATAGCGCCGCCCAATCGGGACACTCGTAACCTCGCGCCTCGAGCCGGCGCTGAAAGTCGCTGAAGATGGGTGGCACCTCGCTCTGCGCGTCGGGGAAATACGTTTCGAACAGCGCGGTCGTACCCAACGTTTCGGTGACCCATACTTCGCCGGGTCGTTGCTCGAGCACAGCGCGGCGCTCCTCTAGGTAGTCGCTCTTGCCTAGGTCGGCGAACCAGGTGGCACCGATGTCTTCGGGCTCGAGAGTGTGGGCACCCTCGAGCAGAACGGGCTGTTCACCCACAATCGTGAGAGTGAGCGGCGTCGGTCCCCAATGACCGAGCGGAGCAAGCCTCGACAGCAGCTTCTCCAGCGGTTCTTCTGCATCGAGTCGAAGCGCGACGCTCAGTGGCGCGCCTTCAGCACCGCGATAGCTCAACGCCACGAACGCCCCCGGGTGTTGGGGCAGCGCGTCCGGTCCCGACAAGCCTTCCGTCTCCATGAACTCGGCAAGCGCGGCTCGGTCGGAAAGCACGTGGGCGGCCTCGAGCTCCGCCAGCTCGGCGCGTGGCTCTCCGTTTGTATGCTCGACCATTGCGGCAGCGCCACACTCGGGTAGGCGCGCATCCGCAGGGGGAAGCACACGCGGCGCCGTCGCGCTTTCCACTGCGGAGAACCAGGCCGGCTCTCCCTCGTCGAGGGCGGCCGAGTCGGCGAGCGGAACGACGAGCACGAGCCGACCGTCGCTGATCTCGACGACCAGCTGGACCCAGAGCGTCGAATGCGGCCCCTGATGCGCCACCACTGCGCGGACCTCCGGCGCATCGACCACCGCCTCCGGCGAATAGAGGGGGAGCCAAGCCGCTGCCGCGCTCGCGTGCAAACCGAACGCCACCGTCCCCGCCACCACCACACCGAGCCGCATGCGGCGCCCCGGTTGCAATCCGCGTACCGGCGCGAAACAGCGCGATTTTGCTCAGCATCTCGAGCCACGCGTGAACGCCGGTCGACAAGGGGCCGTGACGCGGCGGCAACAGGGGGCTCTGTTCCCAATTTCGTATTCTAACAGAATACATTTTTACCCGCGCCCGGGTGGCGGAAAGCCTTGGGCCGTGCGACCATAAATGCTGTGGATTCCGCAGCAGTAGCCGATGTATTCCAATACCGCGACTATCGCAGCTATCTCCAAGATTGCTACTCACTTCGCAAGAAATCAGAATACGGATTCTCGTATCGGCTGTTCGCCAAACGAGTCGGTTCGACGGCTCCGAACTACTTGAAACTGGTTGCAGACGGGCGGCGCAACCTCTCTCCGGAAATGGCCTCACGCTTCGCCAAGGCGCTCGGGTTGGGTGGCGAGGCAGCAAGCTACTTTTGTGATCTGGTCGAGTTCAACCAGGCTGCCAACACTCAGGAGCGCGAGCGCTGCTATCAACGGCTCACGCGCTACCGGCGCTACCGGCAAGCCTTTCGCCTCGATAGCGCTCACGCCGAATATCACAGCGAATGGTACATTCCGGCCATCCGAGAGCTGGTGGTCTGCGAGGGCTTCGTCGACGATCCGAAGTGGATCGCGCGCCGGCTCAAGCCCGCCATCTCGCCCCGCCAGGCCGAACACGCACTCTCGATCTTGCTCAAGCTGGGATTGCTGGTCCGAAACAAGGAAGGCAAGCTGGAGCAGAACGAGCCCGTCGTCAGCACGGGCGACGACCATCCATTGGGGCACCACGTGGTCACCTATCATCGCACCATGCTCGAACGGGCCGCCGAGGCACTCGATACGTGCGAGCGTGAGGAGAGAGAAGTCGCGAGCTTGACCTTGAGCGTCTCGCGGCAACAGCTGGCGGAGCTCAAACGCCGCCTATACGAGTTCCGGCAAGAGCTTCTGCAAGAAGCGCTCGAGCCCTCTGGCAACGCTGCACCGACGGACGTCGTGCAGATCAATTTTCAGCTATTTCCGCTCACCGAGACGGGGACAAAGGGTAACGAAGCATGAAACGATCAATCATCATCATGACACTTCTGTGTGCGGGTTGCAGCAGCGCCACCGAGACCGGCAATCCGCATGACGAGCCTGGTGAGCCCGGCTTGGGAGGAGCCTGCAAAGAAGCCCCGCATGACATCGAGATGGACGAAACCACCTCGCTCGGGTTCAGCGCGCAAGACGTCGCCGCGATGATCGAAGGGACTCACACCGAAACCTTGGAATGGCTGGACGGCGAGCTCGCCAGCCCATCGTTCGACGGCTCCACACAGCTCGAGGTAAGGGTGGAGGTAGGCGACTCGGCCCGCTTCGTGCAAAGCGAGCGTGCCAGCGGAGGCCAGGAAGGCTTGCTCGCCGGGCTCGGCGGGGACTGCAACGATCGGCTGGAGCTCGATGCCACCGTGTTCATCACCAGTGCTGACGGCGCTCTCGACGAACGCGTCGAGGCGGTATTCCGCGCGGAGTCGACCCGCCTGGCTTCGTCGAGCTTTTCCGTGAGTACCGATGAGGTCTCCGGGCAGCTGGAGGTCACCCTGAATCCACCGTCAGGGTTCGAGCCAGAGGGTCCTGCCAACCTAACCTTCGACGTGGGAATCGCCGACGTCGGGTTCGCCGGCAGGATTGGCGTCACTGCGACCTACAGCGACGGGGGCAGCTTAGCAGCCGGCGGCGGCGGCCCCATCGCTCGCTGGCCGGCGGACAACCCCTGCGAGCTCGGGTTCCCCGTCCCAACGGACCAGAGCGACGCTTCTCAGCGCGTGCTCGATGGCTTCAACGCTCCTGAGCCGCTCGAGCTGAGCTACGAGCCAGAAATGGACGGCAGCGCCCTCCGTCTCGCGCTCAACGCCAACGCTACCGTGTGCGAAACGCTCACGGGAGGCGCCGAGACCACTCGAGAAGTCCGCTTCCAGGCGGAGCTCGCGCTCGAAAGCGATGACGGAGTCATCGACGGAGTCTTCCCGGTCGAAGTGTATGGCCAGGTCAAGGCGGACGGGGAGCTCGTGAGCCAGGCCTCCATGTCGACCACTAGCGAAAACACGGCAGACTGGCTGGAAAGCTTGGGCATCCATCACACCGTCGATTTCTCCGCTCACGATCACGGCCAGGTCGCCTTGACCGCCGAGATCTACGCGGGCGAATTGACGGGAGCCTTGAGCGTGCGCGGAGCGGACGTGCCGGACTGCTTGAACAGTCCACCAGAACCAGATTCAAGCGGCATGGGCGCCCCGGGATGCGCCGGCATCGACTACGTCGACCTGTGGGTCGCCAGGTTCAAGCCATAGCAGAGCGACAGTAGGCTCTTAGCCTGACCGTTGCGCCCTCTTCGGCCCAGGACCCAAATGTGAGGACCGACGTGACAGATCGCGCGCAATCTGCGCCTACGTGGCAGCGAGGAATCGCGTCGCTTCCCCCCATCAGCCTAGCGCCCTAGCATTTCTCGCCGGCGCCACCTGGCACGACCTGTGCTTATTTGCGCCCTACCCTGACTCGGAGTTGGGCCGTGGAGATGCAGCGATCGATCTTGACCTTCAACGCTGGCAGCTCGTCCATCAAGTTCGCGATGTTCGAGCCGCACTCGCTCCGGGCCATGGCGAGCGGTGAGCTCGAGCCCATCGGCGCATCGAATGCGACGCTGACCTTGCATCACGGCGACGCCAATTCGACGCTGCCAGCACCCAGAGCCCGCGATCACGCTCACGGGCTCGAGCTCATTTTGGAGACGCTGCGTGCTCGTGCGCTGCTTCCTTCGCCCGACCAGCTGGCAGGAGTCGGGCACCGCGTGGTGCATGGAGGG
Organism: uncultured Myxococcales bacterium; assembly: GCA_965651135.1. Classification (GTDB taxonomy): domain Bacteria; phylum Myxococcota_A; class Polyangia; order Polyangiales; family Polyangiaceae; genus JAICQQ01. The sequence goes on along the minus strand of CBFGRJ010000092.1, from coordinate 6,817 downwards.
GAACATTTCGCGGCGCCAGTCATTGTCGACGACGTCGTTGCCGAGCAACTGGAAGCGATCAACCACCTGGCACCCTTGCACAACCCCATCGCGCTGGCCGGCATTCAGGCCTTGCGCCAACGGCTACCGAGTGTGCCGCAGGTGGCGGTGTTCGACACCGGGTTTCACCACCATCTCCCGGAGCCGACCCGCTATTACGCATTGCCGCTCGGCATACAGCGTGAGCATGGCATTAGGCGCTACGGGTTTCATGGCCTCGCCCATGCTTCGGCAGCCAAAGCCGCAGCCGAGTTTTTGCGGCGCCCCATGAGCGACCTCAAGCTGCTCACTCTGCACCTCGGCAACGGCGCCAGCGCGTGCGCCATTCGCGGCGGGCGTAGCGTAGACACGTCGATGGGTTTCACGCCGCTGGAGGGCCTGGTGATGGGTACCCGCGCGGGAGACTTGGACCCCGCGCTGCCAGGCTACCTTGCCGAACGCCTGACTGGTTCGAACGCTGCAGTCGCGACACTGCTGCAGCGGCAAAGCGGGCTCTTGGGTCTGTGCGGGCAACGAGACATGCGCCGCGTGGAGGAGCTGGCTGACGCCGGTGACGCCGGCGCTCGGCTCGCCCTGGACATGTTTTGCTACCGTGCTCGCAAGTATGTCGGTGCGTATTTCGCCGTGCTCAACGGCATCGACGCGCTGGTGTTCAGCGGCGGTATCGGACGGCATTCGGTCACGGTGCGAGCAAGAATCTGCGCCGAGCTCGACGCACTCGGCATCGCCGCCGAGCACACGAAAAACGCCAGTGTCCACGATGGCGTGGTGGACATCAGCCCAGCATCCACGCCGGTGAGAGTCTTGGTCGTTTCCATCGACGAAGAACGCGAGATCGCGAGCGCTACCCGCGAGTGTCTCGCACGAAACGGTGCGCTGCACTCTAACCAGCCAGGAGCAACTCATGAACGAGCAGACTAGGACCAGCACGATCAGTGACCAAAAGCTCGAGCTCTACGATGCCTGGTGGCGCGCCGCGAACTATCTCGCCGCCGGCATGATCTATCTGCAAAACAATCCGCTGCTGCGAGAGCCGCTCTCTACGGCGCACATCAAACAGCGACTGCTCGGTCATTGGGGCTCGAGCCCCGGCCTGGCATTCATGTACACCCACCTCAATCGGTTGATCGTAGAGCGCGACCTGAACGCTATTTTCATCGCCGGGCCCGGGCATGGCGCTCCCGGCGTGCTCGCACCCGTGTACCTCGAGGGAACCTACTCGGAGATCTACCCCGACATCAGCGAAGACGAAGAGGGCTTGCGCCGTTTTTTCAAGCAATTCTCCTTTCCCGGCGGCATCGGCAGCCATTGCACGCCCGAAACACCTGGCTCGATCCACGAAGGTGGCGAGCTGGGCTATAGCCTGTCGCACGCCTTCGGCGCCGCGTTCGACAACCCGGACCTCTTGGTTGCCGTTGCGGTGGGTGATGGCGAGGCCGAAACGGGCCCCCTGGCGACAGCTTGGCACTCCAACAAGTTCTTGAACCCCATCCGCGATGGCGCGGTGTTGCCCATCCTGCACTTGAATGGGTACAAGATCAACAATCCTACCCTGCTCGCGCGCATTCCAAAAGACGAGCTCGAAGCGTTGTTGCGGGGCTATGGCTGGCAGCCCCACTTCGTCGAAGGCAGCAACCCTGCCTTCATGCACCGGCAAATGGCGGCAGCGCTCGATCACTGTATGGACCAAATTGAAGCCATACAGAACGACGCCCGCCACAGCGGTCAGGCGCGCCGCGCGCATTGGCCCATGATCGTGCTCCGGAGCCCCAAAGGGTGGACGGGCCCCTCAGAGGTCGACGGTCACCAAATCGAGGGCTCGTGGCGCGCGCATCAAGTCCCGCTGTCGGGGCTGCACGAGCACCCCAGTCACCTGGCGCTGCTCGAACAATGGCTCCAGAGCTACCGGCCTCACGAGCTATTCGATGCGAGCGGTCGATTGCGGGCGGAGCTCAGAGAGCTGGCACCCAAGGGAACGCGCCGCATGAGTGCCAACCCACACGCGAACGGCGGCCTGCTGCGGCGACCGCTGAGGCTGCCTGATTTTCGCAGCTACGCGCTGCCGGTCCCGAGCCCCGCGCGCGACCTCGCGCCCAACACTCGCCCGCTCGGCCAGCTGCTGCGCGACGTCATGGCGCACAATCCGCAAAACTTCCGCGTCTTCGGCCCCGACGAGAACACCTCGAACAAGCTGGATGACATCTACGCAGCGAGCAAGAAGCTCTGGCTGCTCGATTATCTTCCCGAAGACGCCGACGGCGCCGAGCTCGCCCCCGACGGACGCGTGATGGAAATGCTGTCCGAGCATACGCTCGAAGGCTGGTACGAAGGTTACGTGCTCACGGGCAGGCATGGCTTTTTCTCCACTTACGAAGCCTTCGTGCACGTGATCGACTCCATGTACAACCAGCACGCCAAATGGCTCGCCATCTGCGAGACCATCCCGTGGCGCGCTCCCATTGCCTCGATCAATCTGCTCATCACCTCCACCGTTTGGCGCCAAGATCACAACGGCTTCACCCATCAAGATCCGGGCTTTCTCGACGTGGTCGTCAACAAGAACCCCGAGGTCACACGCATCTACCTGCCGCCCGACGTCAACACCTTGCTGTCGGTAGCCGATCACTGTTTGCGCAGTCGCAACGACATCAACGTCATCGTTGCCGACAAACAAATGCACCTACAATACCTCGACATGGATGCGGCCATAAAACACTGCACCAAGGGCATCGGCATTTGGGACTGGGCCAGCAACGACCAGGGTGGAGAGCCCGATGTCGTGATGGTGGGCTGCGGCGACATTCCCACGCAGGAAGCGCTCGCGGCAACGAGCTTGCTGCGCACGGAATTTCCGGATCTGAAGATTCGCTTCATCAACGTGGTGGACCTGTTTCGCCTGCAGCCCGCTGGCGAGCACCCCCATGGGCTCTCCGATCGCGATTTCGACAGCCTGTTCACCACCAACCGGCCCATCATCTTCAACTTCCACGGCTACCCGTGGTTGATTCATCGGCTCGCCTATCGCCGCACCAACCACAAGAACCTGCACGTGCGGGGCTACAAAGAAAAGGGCAACATCAATACGCCGCTCGAGCTCGCGATCAGCAACGAAATCGACCGCTTCAGTCTTGCCATCGACGTCATCGATCGCGTCGAAAAGCTACAAACCCGTGGCGCCCACGCGAAAGAGCGCCTGCGCAACCTGCAAATCGGCTGCCGCCACTACGCCCACGAGCACGGGACCGACATGCCGGAAATCGCAGAATGGCGCTGGCCCGGTTAGCTCCACCTCCCGCACCCGCGGCTTTGCTTCATCGGCCTCGCGCAGCCGCTCGACGTGCTTGAACGCCCGCTCTGCTTGCGCGGGGTCTTGACAGGCAGCCGAGCGCGCTGTATTTAACCTATAGGTTACTTAACCTTTAGGTTATTTATGACGACGGATTCACTCAGCCGAACCCTCTCGGCGCTCGCGGACCCCACGCGGCGCGCCATCATCGCGCGCCTGGCCCGGGGCGAAGCCACCGTGAGCGAGCTCAGCAAGCCGTTCGACATGAGCTTGCCTGCGATTTCCAAGCACCTGAAGGTCTTGGAGCGGGCCGGCATCGTGGAGCAGGGCCGGGACGCGCAGTTTCGCCCGCGTAAGCTCAGGCCCGCGCCACTGCGCGAGGTGGCAGTCTGGCTCGAGCGTTACCGGAACTACTGGGAAGGCAGCCTCGACCAGCTGGATGGCTATTTGAAGACGATTCAGAAAGGAAAACGCAAACCATGATCGAACAGCAGCACCGTGCCCCCGAGCTCGTCGTCGAGCGAACGCTCGATGCCCCGCGAGAGCTCGTGTTTCAGGTATGGACGCAGGTCGAGCACCTCGAGCGCTGGTGCTGTCCGACCGGCTTCACCATCCCCTTCTCGGAAGGTGAAATCCGCGAGGGCGGCTGGTTCCGCACCTGCATGCGCAGTCCAGACGGCGAGGATCACTGGTTGAAGGGCGAGTATCTCGAGATCGTGCCGCCCGAACGGCTCGTCTTCACGCACGCCTGGCTCTCCAGCAAGCACGGTCGAGCCGCGCACCAGACGATCGTGACGCTGACCCTCCAGGCCCAGGGTGGCAAAACGCGCCTGCGGCTGCATCAGGCCTTCTTCGAGAGCGAAGCTGCGCGCGACGGCCATCGCAGCGGTTGGCAGGCAACGCTCGACGAGCTCGAAAGGTACCTGGCATCATGAAGCTCTACATCACGCCGGGTGCGTCGAGCCTCGCGGCGCACATCGCGCTCCGCGCGGCCGGCGTAGCCCCGGAGCTCGTGCACGTCGACCTCGCTGCGCGCCGCACTGAGAGCGGCGAGGACTACCAGCTAGTCAACCCGAAGGGTTACGTGCCCGCGCTGCGCTTCGAAGACGGCAGCGTGCTGACCGAAAACGTCGCCATCCTCGACTGGGCTGCGGCGCGAGAACCCTCGCTCCTGCCGCCTGGGGCGCTCGGTCGGAGTCGCTTGCTCGAGATGACTTCGTTCATCGCGACGGAGATCCACAGAAGCTACATGCGCCTCTTGTTCTCGCCCGCGGACGCGGAGAAGCAGGCGGCGAGCCAGGCGATCGCGCGGCGCTTCGAGCTCTTGGCCAGCGGCCTCGAGCGAGCCTACTTGCTCGGCGACAGGTTCAGCCCCGCCGACGGCTTTCTCTACGTGATGTCGCGCTGGGCAGGCGGCTCCGGGATCGCGCTGCCGGAACGCCTGGCCGGGCTCGCTGCGCGCGTCGAGACGCTGCCGAGTGTGCAGGAGACGCTCCGCGCAGAAAAGATCGAACCGGCGTTCGCTGATAGCACGCGCGGCTGGTGACGAACCCGCAGCAGAGGTACCCTCGACACCCGTGGCAAAAGCTCGAAAAGCTCGAACCGATCCTGTGGCGTTCATCAACGCCGCGACGCCTGCCGGGCGGCGACGAGACGGGCTCGTGCTGCTCGAGTTGATGCGCGAGGTGACCGGGCTCGAGCCGCAGATGTACGGCGCGTCGATCGTAGGGTTCGGCGAGTATGCCTACGAGTACGACAGTGGTCGCAAGGGTAAGGCGCCCGCAGCAGCGTTCTCGCCACGCAAGGCGGCAACCACCATCTACCTCCTCGACGGGATCGCCTACCACGAAGCCGCGTTGGACAAACTCGGGCCCCACACCACCGGTGTCGGCTGCCTCTATATCAAAGAGCTCAGCAAGGTCGACGTCCGCGTGCTCAAGGGGATCGTCCGCAAGTCGTTCAAGACCCTCACTGCAAAAAACTACACAAAGCGTGCACGCGACGCGTCAGCGACGAAGGTTCCCAAGACGTCGCCCCGCGGTTCTGCGAGGAGCCCCATCGACGCCTATCTCACCCGCATCCAGAACCCTGCCGCACGCGCGACGCTCACACGACTCTGCGCCCAGCTCCGTGATCTGCTTCCGACGGCGACGGAGACGATCAGCTACGACATGCCGGCCTTTCGCTTGCCGAACGGAAAAGTCGCCGCAGGGTTCGCCTTCTTCGGGAAGAACTGCGGATACTACCCGCACAGCGGTAACGTCATCCCGAAACTCGGCGCGCTCCTCGATAGGTACAAGACGACGAAAGGCGGCATCACGTTCCCACCCGACGCGCCGCTCCCACAAAAGATCGTGCGCGCGCTCGTTCGCACCCGGCTCGCCGAGCTCACCGAGAAGGAGCGCGCGCCAAAGACCACGAAGGCGCCCAAAAAGCGAGCGAGTGTTGGCACGCGCCGGTGATCGCCTCGGCAAGGTTCGTCATGCCCCAATTCGTGCGACCTTCGGGTGCTCGAGCGGCGTGCCGCTATATTTTAGCCGATAGCCCAATCTTTGAAGGTCCAGCAGCGCATCCGCCTCCCGAAGGCGCTTTTCCAAGTCTCGGGTGCGCCGCTGGTTGCTATTGTCCGACGGCCCCCTTTCCATTCAGCAGAGGGCCTCCTGCTCCCAGCGCTCGAGGTCGCCTTCACGAATTCCGGACTCTCGCAGAAAGGCTCCCAGCTGCTCGTCGGGCAACGCCTTGGCCTTGAGTAGAAGGGTCAGCTTCTCGACCGCGCTTCGCTCATCGGTGGAACGTCTCGTGCTTCTTCGAGCTCATCGTTGCACCCTGATAACTCCTTCACCCAGCCGCGCAATTCAGGTACCGGAGCACTGCGGCCTCGCGGACCTCCTGCGGGTATGGCTTGTTCGTTTGCATCCTGTCCTCAGAGTTGCGCCCCGTGTTTCTGCCTAATCGGAGGCGACAACTATCCTGTCAGAGTGGGCCAGTGTGGGGGTGAGCGCCGGGGAAGCGGCTACGCGCGGGGCAGTTCCTGTGTTCGTGATCGTAAAGCAACCGTATTTGGCGTCATAGGGTGCAAGTCGGAAGCCGGATTTCGCTTGGTTCCGCTGCCCTTTCGCTCATATCGAGTGCACCACCGCAAGTCGAGGCGAGCGTCGGTACCGACGAGAGCGCAATGCCGCGAAGCGCAGCGACTCAGTCTAAAATCATGCCAACGACGATTCTTGTTGACAGGGTCCGAGCGGCGCGACGCTGCGATCGCGGCGGTGCCTTCGTGGATGGCCGTTTGCTGACTCGTTAGCGGTACGGGAGTGGGCTCTTGTGCACCCTGGCGAGCGCGAAGTCATTTTTCATTGGAAAGCAGCGCGGTGGGCCTACCAGAGGCTTCAAATTTCAGGGTGTACACTCGTGGCATGCACACTCAGATCGAAACCGAGACCGAGATTCCGAATCAGGCGTCCGCCTACAACCTCGACCACGTCTCCAATAGCG
>CBFGRJ010000091.1:0-21805 GCA_965651135.1 uncultured Myxococcales bacterium | reverse complement strand
GCACCGGTTCGGTTCTGCTGCCGGCAGCCTCGTCCGAGCCAGCTGTCGAGACGAAGATGGCCTGACTGGCATCACCGTCGATGCCATCGCAATTGGTGTCCTCGAAGTCGTCGTCCGGCGCGTCCGCCCCTGGCTGACACTGCTGCACGTCCGGACTCCCTGCAGCTCCCGCAGCTCCCACCTGATCCTGGCCACCCCCATCCTCCGCTGCTTGGCCTCCCATGCTCAAAGTGCTGGAACCAGGGCCACCTCGGTCACCCCGAGCCCCTGCCGCGCCGGCGGTGCCGTCGAACTCGGGCGAAAAGCCCAGTCGGTCATTCGCTTCGCGCGCGCTAGAGCACGCGCTCGCAATACCGACGCACCAGGCCAGCGTCACTACGCGGGCTCGAGTCTCGGTAAAATGGGCCCAAGACTTCACGATTTTCTGCTCCACCTGCTGCTCCATCTGTTTGCTCCTGTGACACCTGCTGAAGCAGTAGGAATCACCCACAATTCGTCCTGCTCGCGTTCGAAGTGAAAGTGAACGGGCGCAATTCCAGGCTCATTCGCCTGCAGATCGGCCTTCGGGGAGGAACCCACCGTCACTGCACGCTCTTCACCGACGCGGAGCTCATACACGTGCGAGCACCCGCGCATTCTGAGCTCGAGGATCAGAGGAGCCGGTTCCGGTTCCGGATGGCCGCCCGAGCCGCCTCTCTCATTGCAACCTGTCATTTATGGGCTCTTCGGCTTCCACGTCGATTTCGGTGCGTGATTTTTTCCGATCTCTGAGTTTCACGACTTCGACCCGACGGAAGAGACAGCGCCTCTTCTTTTCGCGCAACGTTCTGAGCGTCGCCGCCGAGAAACCTCTGAACGCGCATGAGCACCTCAACCCTTCCATCGACTGCAAGGCTACGTCGGTCCCTGGCGCGGCGACGTGTTCGCGAGCTACGCACCGAGCACCCAATACTGGAATGGCTGATGGGTCGCTTTATCGTCACCGAAAGCATGCTCCGCGAGCTTTCAGCGGCTGCAACCGACGCACACCAACGAGCGTGCAAACGAGCGCTCTTGAGCAACGGCTACGAGGAAGACACCGAACCTTCTGCCATCCTCGAAGAGGCCCAGTTTGCTACGACCAGTGCAGCAGGCATCGACTTGGCAGACTCGGAGAAGCCTAGGTTGCTCTTGGTCGACGATGATCAGCTCTTGCTGCGCGCCACCCGGCGCGTGCTGAAAAGCCACTACTACGTGCTCATCAGCTCTAACCCAACTGAGGCACTCATGATACTGGCCCGAGAGCGCGTCGATGTCCTGGTGAGCGATTACGAAATGCCCAGTACCCAAGGAGGCGCGTGGCTGCTCGGGCAAGCGAAGGAGCTATTTCCGAACGTGGCGCGCATCCTGATCTCCAGTCGCCCCGTCCCCCCGGCGGTGCTAGCCAACGATGCCGTGCAGCGCTTCCTTCACAAGAACGCTGGTATTGAGGAATTGGTTCGTCAGATCAGCCATTGCCTGGCTTGACCAAAGCACTAGCGAAGCTCTCACTGATTCAAGCCAAATTCATCGCGCAGCGCTGCTTGCTGCGTCACGCATCGTTGAGCGGCGTGCTCGGCGGCGACTAGCCGCGAGCGAGCGCGTTCCAGGCGGCGGTCCAATTCGGCGGCAGCGACGCGGTCGAGCTCGTCCGTTGCTTTGGCGATCTCATCCAGCGCCGAAATGTGTTCCGCATAAGCTCGGTGGCACAGCTTCTTGAGCTCGCAAATCGGCGGAGCGGTGCAGGGCTGTTTGGCCAGCGCGGACAAGTGGGGGCGCTTGGCGCTGTTGGGTGCTTGTCGCAGTTGGTCGATGGCGTGAGCGATCGCCGCAGCCTCTGCGACTCTGGCTGCGTCGGGCGTCTTGCTGCAGCTCAAGAGGGCTAGTGCCCAGGTCAGTGTCCAGCTACGCAGCGTTCAGAGCCGTTCAGTCCGAAGCCTTGGGCGGGGGCCCCATTTGGATGCGCTCGCCCAGGTACGCCCCAATCAGCGTGAACATGATGCCGAGCGCCGACAGCAGCACGTACATGAAGACCGGCATCACCTTGACAGTTTGTGAGTGAAACAAAAGAAATGCCGTCGGAATGGCCACCAAAAACACCGCGACCACGGGCTCGATGAAGGTCTTTCCCGGTGAGATGAGCCCGACCAATAGGCCTCCCAGAAACCAAACCGGCAGCGACACGAGCATGCCCGCAGAACCCTCGAAGTCGAGCGCGGGCACCACCTCGGGCAACCCCATGACCAACGCGGCTGTCAGCACCGACATGATGCCGATCGAAATAGCGAACCACGCAAGGCTGAACCCCTCTTGTTGATAGCGCCGCTCGAGTTCTTCTTGGCGATTGAGCGAGCGCCTGAGGTCTTCGATTTTTGCGCCGCACGAAACGCACCGATTGTTGGGGATGGGAGGGGTGTGCTTCCACCCGCACGAGGGGCAGATGATCTTTTTCGGAGCTGCCATGGGTTACCTGCGAGTGGTTTAGGGTAGCTTGCCTGGCTGCTTTCCCCAAGTACTGACCATGGCGGCTCATGCATAAGGCTTTGACCGTGAGGCCGAATAGAACCACAATGGGTGCTGTTTCGGCACCTCGCCGAGCCGCGGAACCAAACCTTCGCATCCGCTGTCGATACTGCTGCTCGACATCTGTTCAATCATCGCCTGTTCAATCATGCATCGCCCTGAATCCGCAGCCGAGCTTCCCCTGATCGGGGCTGAGCTCACCACCGATCCCGAGCTCGAAGCGCTGCCCGAACCACGGCGGCCTGGCCGCCGGTTGACACTGGTTTCGCTGGCTGTGACCTCGGTGGCTTCGCTCGCCATGGCTGCGGCGCTCGCCAAGGAGGTGGCGTATGGCCTGATCACGACGCCGCCCGTCGACATCGGATCGCTGGTCAGCGTTTCACCCACGGGCGAGCTTGCCAACCGCTGGGTGCGTGCCGAGGCCCTGCTCGGCACGGCGGGCGCGGTGCGCTACGGCCGCCCGTTGGAAGCCGATACGTACCGATTGGCTCCCGTCGCAGGCAATTCCAAGATTTGGGTGCAGGTACGCGTTCCCGAGGGCATGGAGGGACCGCACTTCGTGCCGCCGACGTCGTTCGTGGGCCGCTTTCTGCCGGTGGAAGGCGCGGGGTTACGGCATGGCGGACTCCGAGAATCGGTAGAGGCAAGCGGCGCGGCCATGCCCGAAGATGCCTGGCTCTTGATTGACGGCGAAGCGCCCGCCACGACGCGCTGGACGCTGGGTGTCTTGGTGCTGTTGATCGGATTCGCGGGCTTCGGCGCGTATGGGCTCTACCGCCTGCTGCGCCCCGTGAAAGATCCGGAGCCAGGTTGACGCTCAGGGTGTTCGGTCGAACTTGAGCCTGTACTTGCCGTTGGTGCCGGTGCCCACCATGACCCGCCCGTCGGGGGTCATGGCTTCGACTCCGCCGTACGTCAGACCGGCTTCGGGCTCGAGGCCATGAGCAGCCATGAGTTCTGTAATCAGCCGTGGAACATACGAGTCGTCCGGATGCCAATAAGTGCCGGGTACACCGCCGGCGCCGATCTGACCGATGATCAGGCCCGTATTCGCGACCGCGCTCGGATAGGGGCTGCCGTTGCCATCGAACAGGGTGGCGGCTTCTCCAGATCCGACCTGCCACACGAAGCCCCGAATGTCTCCACCTCCTGGATCGAGAGCGGCACGGCCCGCGACCAGCTTCCCGTCTCGGCTGAGCACCGGTGCGCCGCTGAGGGCTCTGCCTGAAGGCAACTGGATGGTTTGGTTGTTCGAGCCCTGCCTGACCACGTAGTCGCCCACGGCCAGATCTCCCAGCATGACCAGGCCATTTGCGGAGACCTGAAGAAAACTTGTGAAATCGGTATTCCAGGTCACCGTTCCGTTGTTCCAAACGAAGCCGAAAAACCCGACACCGTTGTAGCCGGACCCCACGATGAGCTGACCGTTCGCCGACGAGGAATGGGCCACGCCGCCGGAGAATTCAGCCTCGCTGAGCAAGTACGGCGTGATGCCGCCGCCAAGCCACTGCGCGGGCCCGGTACCCGCGGCCCCCACGATGACGCTGCCGCTACCGTTGGCTCCATACGCTGCGCTACCGGTCAACTGAGTGAACTGGAGATTGGCGTTCCAATAGTAGGCGTAAGCGCTGGCTCCGAAGGTGCGCCCGACGATGGTCGTCCCATCGTCACTAATTCCTTCGATGGCGCCGGAACCGCTGAACCACTCCACGCTGGCGGTGCACCCGCATTCTCCACCGCAATCGACGCTGGTTTCGGTGCCATCTTTCACATCGTTGTCGCAGTGCGCAGGCACGCAGGTATCGTGGCCGGCAAACCCGAACTTCACGCCCGCGCCAGTGGCACACAAAAGGCCGCTAGCGCAGTGCGAGTTGCTCGTGCACACGCCTTCGCCAGTATCGCAGGGGCATTCGGAGCTGCAAGTGCGGCCGGCGCCGGTGTTCGTCGGGCAGGTGAGCACACAAGAGCCATTGCCGTTGCAGGAGCGGTTCGTGCCACAGTTGGTGCCAGCAGCTTTGTGCGACGGCGTGCAGTAAAGCGCTTCGGTAATGCATTGACCAAACGCATTGCAGCGATTGTTCGTTGGGTCAGCGGGATACGTCGTGCAGCTCGTCGAGTTGTTGCAGTCGACGGCGCAGCGATCGTCGTCATCGGGGGCGACGTTGCAGCGCCCGTCGCTGCCACAACCTTCGCAAACGCCGTCACATGCGGAGTCGCAGCAAATGTTCGTGCCATTGACTCCGGTGACACAGTGCTGAGAGCCGCAGTCGTCGTCGGTATTGCAGGAGTCGCCCAGGCCCGCCTTGTCGGGCACGACGCACTCGCCGTCGCCGTCGCACGTGCCTGGGTCGGCCTGCGTTCCACACGTCGCGCCGTCGGGATCGTCCTGCACCGTGCATGGAGCTTCGGTCAGGCAAACGCCCCGACCGGCGCAGTTGCTGGCCAGGTCACCGGGAACGTACTCGCGGCATTCCGTGCTCTCCGGGCAGGTGAGCTCGCCGCAAGCGGCGTCGTTCTCCGCAGCTACGCAGGTGCCAAGGGATTCACTCGCGTCGCAGCGCATACAAACCCCGTCGCAGCTTTCGTTGCAGCAAACCCCGTCTGCGCATTCGCCTGAGTCGCAGTCGTCATCGGTCGAGCAGCTTTCGCCCAGCGCCTTGCCGGTGGCGGGCGCGCCCGCACCCCCTCCGGAGCCACTGGAGCTGGTGCCTCCCGCGCTGGTGCCCCCACTGCTGGTGCCTCCCGAACTGGTCGCTTCCGAATCCCTGCCACCGCTGGCGCCTTCACCGGACGAGCCGCCGCTTCCGCTGCTTGTCTCGAGCGTCGTTCCTCCCGAGCCGGTCATGCCGCCGGCATCGCCGTCGGCGCCTGCTGCCCCGCCAGCAGCCGTGTCCTCTTTGCCATCGGATACCAGCTTCGTGCTGCATCCGCATGCCAACACAGCCAGACCGCCGAGCAGCCAAGCTTTGTCGCGCCAATCTATCAGTGTAGTGTTAGGTCGAGCTTCGCGACCGAATGCGTTGTGCATAAGCCATCCTCCAAGTGTCCGCCAAAGACAATGTGATCAAAGGCAGTGTGATCAAAGTGTCTCACCCAAGCGCCTTCTCCTAACACATGTGCCCATCTCTGACACCTCTGTACTAGCTCCCGTCGTGCTCGAAAAAGGGTGTTAACGCAGTTAACCCCGATTGGACTTGCTAGCGAACCGCTAGCGCGCAGAAAGGCGCAGAAAAGACAAACAATCCGAACGTTACAGGGAAGAACGTTGCGGAAATCGCAGGCTGGCTGGGTTCCCAACTTGTACAACAAGGCGGGAAGGCAACTTTCCCGTTTCCGGTCATCGGCTGAGAACCGGTTTCATCATCATCATCGCATCACCGCAGATGGTCCGGCCGGGTTCAAACCAAAATTCTTCCTGTCGTGGCGTCTTCCTGTGAAATGAAAGAAAAATTGAACTTCGCATCTAGTTTTGGCATTCACCCACAGGTCGGTTTCGCTGCCCGCTGCCTGGTCCTCAGCCTTCGGCCTTCGAGCTCTGCCATGTGGCGCTCGAGCGGGACGAGAAGGGTTCATGGCTCTGACAGCCTGATCCCGTTCGAGCCGGAAAGCCGCAAACAGCACCAGACTCGCCAAGGATTGGGAAAGTGCGCGCTTCCGACCGCTGCGCCCTACTGGGCAGGCTCTTGGGACTAAGGGGGGTGCGGTCCGAGCCGTCCCAGGCGGATCGGCGGCCATTGGCCGGCTTTAGGGCCCGTAACGAGCGTGTTTCGGGGCGTTCGAGGCCTCGTTCTGTGCTAAGACCCGCGCCGTGTTCGAAGCACTGTCCAAAGGGTTCCGCGAGGCACAAAACCGCCTCGCCGGTCTCACCGAGCTAAACGAAAAGAACATCCAGGCTGCACTGCGTGAGGTGCGCTTGTCGCTGCTCGAAGCAGACGTCGAGCTGGGGGTGGTCAAACGGTTCCTAGCTCGTGTGGAAGCCAAAGCGCTGGGCAAGACGGTGCAGACCCGCGTCAAGCATGCTGGGGAGACCCACACGGTCACCGCCGGCGAGCAGTTCGTCAAGATTTGCCACGACGAGCTGGTCGAAATCATGCGGCACGACGGCGAGCTGGTGAACTATGCGCCGAGCGGGCCAACGGGGGTGATGATGGTGGGCTTGCAGGGGTCGGGTAAGACGACCTCAGCGGCAAAGCTCGCCCGCTACTTCTCGAAAGAGGGCAAGACTCCGCTTTTGGTCGCCGCCGACATGCAGCGGCCTGCTGCTGTCGAGCAGCTCAAGATTTTGGGCGAGCAGATCGATGTGCCCGTGTTCAACCTGCCGGACAAATCGCCGGTGGAAATCTGCGTTGCGGCCCGCGCAGAAGCCAAGAAGCTCGGCGCCGACGTCATCATCTACGACACCGCGGGCCGGTTGGCGATCGACGAACCGCTGATGGCCGAGCTCAGGCAGATCAAAGAGCAGGTTTCGCCGGACAATATCTTCTTGGTGATCGACGCCATGATCGGCCAAGACGCCGTAAAAACGGCTAAGGGCTTCAACCAGGTCCTAGACCTGAGCGGGGTAGTGCTCACGAAGCTCGACGGTGATGCGCGTGGTGGCGCCGCGCTGAGTGTGAAGGAGATCACCGGGGCGCCTGTGCTGTTCGTCGGTCTGGGTGAAACCACCGACAAGCTCGAGCCGTTTCGCCCCGAGGGTATTGCGGGGCGCGTGCTCGGCATGGGCGACGTGGTCGGCCTGATGCAGGACTTCGAGGAGGTCATCGATCAGAAAAAGGCCGAAGAAGATGCCATGCGCATCATGCAGGGCCAATTCACCTTGGATGACTTCTTGAATCAGATCCGCACCATCCAGCAAATGGGGTCGCTGAAGGATCTGATGGAAAAGATCCCAGGCATGGGCAACATGCTGCCTCCGGGCGCGGAAGCAAACCTCGATGATCGCGAGCTGACGCGCATCGAAGCCATGATCCAATCGATGACCCCATTCGAGAAGCAAGACCCGCATGCCCTAGTGCGCGAACCATCTCGAGTGAAACGCATCGCAAAGGGTTCTGGTCACGCCGAGCCCGCTGTGAGCGAGATGGTACAGAAGTTCTTGTTCATGCAGCAAATGATGTCCGGCATGGGTCAGAACCTCGGTCTGCTCGGCAACATCCCAGGTATGAAGAACTTGGCGATGGCGCGTAACATGCGGCGCGCCATGAAGGGTGGGAAAATGCCGCCGGGCATGCCTGGTATGCCTGGTATGCCAGGCATGGGTTTCCCCGGTATGGGAATGCCCGGTATGGGAATGCCCGGTATGGGCGCACCCGCTGCAGGTGCCCAAGGCGGCCGCATCAAGACGCTCAGTCGCGCCGAGAAAAACGCGCGTAAGAACCAGCGAAAGCGCGAGCGCGCGGCCCGCAAGAAAGGAAAAGGAAAGCGATGAGGCGTTGTCTTGAGCAGAACATGAAGCGCTTGGCCGTACTGTGCTTTGCCGCGTGCTGGCCGGTGCTCACGTCCGGCTGCGCGACACCCGCTCCCGAGGCGCAGGAGAAGAAGCTGGACGAGAAACTCGCGCCCTACGTGTTGTCGAGGCTACCGAACACGGTCCAGCACCGGACCTTTCTGGATTTCGGCGGCAAGGTACAGCTGCTCGGCTACGATATTTCTCCGAGCGACGTGGCGCCGCCGGGGTCCACGATCTCGATGACGCTGTACTGGCAGCGCACGGGCGCGCTGGACGAGGGCTGGGGCCTATTCACTCACATTCTCGACGAACGCGGGCGTCAAATCGCGCAGCGTGACAGCTCTGGACCGCTGCGTGAGGTCAACGCCGACGGTCGTCAGGCATTAGGGCCCAGCGACTGGCAGATTGGTAAGATCTACGTCGACAAGCTCGAGTTCGACGTGCCGCGCACCGAGCAAAAAGGGGGAGAGCAGGTGCCGCTGCAAACCGAGACCATCACCATCGCGGTAGGAGTGTGGAAGGACTTGGCGCGCTTGGATGTTCTGGGGGGCAGCTCGGATGCCCATCGTCGTGGCTTCGTCACTCATTTGAAAACCGGCGTGAAGCGTGAAGCCTCGCGCAAGCAAACCGCAGAGCGGGCGTCGAGCGCCGAGCGGACCAAGGATGGTTGAGCACCGGACAATCCTAGCGCTGACTCTCGCCGGATACCTGAGCGGTTGCGTAGGCAGTGGCGGCCCAGATCTAGAAGCAGAACGCGAGCGACTCTCACGCTTCGTTCTCGACTCGGTTCCCAAGAACATCCCCCACAAGCTCGACATCGACTACGACGGCAAGGTCGTGCTCTTGGGCTACGCTCTGGAGCCCGCCGCGGGTTACCGCCCCGGCAAAGAGATCAAGCTGACCATGTACTGGCAGCTGAAGAGCGACTTGCCCGAGGGCTGGAATCTATTCACCCACGTGTTGGACGCCAAGGGTGTTCGCCTACTCAACATCGACAACGTTGGGCCCCTGCGCAAGTGGGTGGGCTCGAGTCAGGTCTTGTCACCAGCCGACTGGGAGCCAGGCAAAGTCTACGTCGACGAGCAGAAATTCATCGTTCCCCGCGTCAGATCGGAGCGAATCGAGATTGTGGCGGGGGTCTGGAAAGGCGAAGAGCGGCTCAAGGTCGTCAAGGGCCCTCACGACAGCGAGCACCGCGGGCGCGTGGCCACGCTCGAGCTCACTACCGAGACGAAGAAGCCCAAGAGGCGCAAACCGCCCAAAGAACCGCGGGTGCCGCGGCTCCGCGTCGACAAGCTGGACTCGAAGGAGAACATCAAAATCGATGGCGTGCTCGACGAGGCTGCTTGGCGGCGCGCCGCAGGCACGCGCTACTTCGTCGACGTGAAGACCGGCAAGAAAAACACCAAGTTTCCCGTCAATGGCAAGGTCAAGCTGTTATACGACGACGAAGCGCTGTACTTGGGCTTCGACATCAAAGATCCCGATGTGAGGGGCGGATTCGACAAGCGAGAAAAGGACCCACACCTGTGGACGCGGGACACCGTCGAAATCATGATCGATCCCGACGGCGACGGCGATAACAAGGACTACTACGAAATCCAGGTCAATCCGCAAAACCTCGTCTTCGACAGTCGGTTCGACGACTACAACCAACCCAGGGGGTCAGATAGCGAAGGGCCCTTCGGACACGAAGACTGGTCCTCGGGTCTTACCAGCGCCGTCACGATTTCTGGAACCCTGGACAAGCCTGACGACGAGGATCAGGGCTACGTCGTCGAAATAAAGCTTCCCTGGAAGTCCTTCGACAAGGCGAAGAAGGTTCCGCCGGAACCTGGCGATGTTTGGCGTATGAACTTCTACGCCATGCAAGAGAACGGAGGCGTCGCGTGGTCGCCCATTCTGGACAAGGGCAACTTCCACAAGGCCTCTCGTTTCGGGTACGTCACGTTTGCGGACGCCAAAGCGGCCGGGGTTACAAGAGGCTTGCCTGGTGATCGCTCACCCCGAGCAGCGCGTGATTCGGGGCGCCTGCGCCCGCGGGCTCTTGGTCAGCGGGGCGCGCCACTCGGTAGCGCTCGCCGGGCTCCGCGCTTTCCTCAGCGACCAGCGATTTCGCCGGAAACCGAACCTTCGGGCGAGCTTTGAACTGATCGAGGGAGGCCAGGGGGCTACCGGCAGGCATTTGCCCATCTCGGGCCAAGGCCACCGGTGCATCCTTCGAACTTGACCAATCGTCAGAAATCGGATCCGCACACGAAAAGCGCACATGCGAGCAGAGTGTGAGCGAGCTGCAAGGTGCTTCTTCGGGCCAAAACTCACTGAATTCGTTCACGACCAAAGCCAAGCCACGGGCTGTGTCAGTTCGTTAATCTTCTGCCGCTAACGGTTGTGGAGCTAACTTTTCTCTTGCATTCGATCTAGAGGCGGACTTCTATGCGAGCGAGTATCCCGGGGTGGGATACTCACAGCAAGGATGAGGACTAAGTGAGTGCATCAAACTGGGCGTCTGCCCGTGGACTAGTATTGGGTTCGTTGTTGCTCGTCGGCTGTGCCGGCGCGGCTTGGAAAGACGTCAAAGTCGAACCGGGATACAAGCCTCCCAAGAGCCTGAACATCGTGATCAGCGACGAAGGCAAGGCAGAAGGGCACGAAGAAGCGCTTGAAACCCTCAAAAGTACCCTCGCTGAGGAGCTCGAGGACAGTGACATCAAGGCGACATTCAGCAACGGCGGGGATACCGGAGCGGATGTCACCGTAGTCGAGTGGGATCCAGGCAATCGCGCATTGCGCTTCTTCGTCGGGTTCGGAGCCGGTAAGGGGACTATCTTGGTGAAGGTACAGAGCCCGGGCATCAGCGGTTCTGCAGAGGGTTGGGTGCAGAGTGGTGCCTGGGGCGGCAACGCTGGGGATGCCGCAGAAGAAGCCGCTGTTTTGATTGCGGAGGCTATCGCTACGGGCGAAGTCGACTGAGCAAAAGCCGCTAGTCCGTCTGCCGTTTGGCGTCTTGCTGATCGTAAATGGCCTGAACGCGCGCATAGAGCGCTTGCCGCGAGACCGCGGCTTTGTCGAAGAGCTCGAGCACCACTCCCTTCGGTGAGCTGCCCGCTGCGAGCAGCTCCCGAATCGCCTGCTCGAGCTCGGTATCGGAAAGGGCCTTGGGCCTGGTTTGACTGGGCCCTTTGTCCACCACCAGGGTGACTTCTCCACGCAGGGGCTCGAGCTGCTGGCTGAGCTCGGCGAGCGTACCTCGTTGCACTTCTTCGTGCACTTTGGTGAGCTCGCGACCTAGCGCTGCGCGTCGTTCGGGCATACGCGCGGCCAGGTCGGCCAATGTGCCCAAGGTGCGCAGCGGTGACTCGAACAACACGACGGGTTCGGGTGAGTGTTCGATGCGCTCGAGGGCGGCTTGGCGTTTCTTTCCATGGCGGGGCAGAAAGCCCAAAAACAAGAAGGGCCCCTGCACCAACCCCGACAGCGCGACCGCTGCAGTGACGGCACTGGGTCCGGGAATGCAAACGACTCGAATTTGTCGTTGACGAGCCCGCTCGACGAGGTGCGCTCCCGGGTCGCTCACCGAAGGCATGCCCGCGTCGGTGACTAGCGCCAGATCAGCTCCCTGTTCTACGTGATCGAGCAGGCGGTCCAGTTGATCGGGACGCGTGTTGGCGCTCACCGTGTGGAGACGCTTGCCAGCGATGCCCAAGTGACTGAGCAGGGCTCGCGTGCGCCGTGTGTCTTCGGCAGCCACTTGCGGCACCTGCTTCAGAACATCGATCGCTCGCAGCGTAATGTCCGCAAGATTGCCGATCGGCGTGCCCACCAAGTAGAGGGTCCCCTGTGAAGCCTTGGACCCGGCGGGCATTCAAGTGACTTCTACGGCGTCTCCGAGCGCCTCTTTCAGGAACACGCCCACCTTGTTGCGCAGGCGGGCTTCGAGCTGGCGAACGCGTTCGCGCGACACCCCGAACTCGTCACCGAGCTGCTGGAGCGTCACGGGGTCCTCGGCAACCAGGCGCTTGTCGAAGATGATGATGTCTTTGCCGCCCAGTGTTTCTCGAAACTCTTCTAGTTTTTCGCGCACCAAGAGGCTGAGCTCGGCATTTTCGGTGGCGTTTTCAGGACCCATGGATGCGGACGGCAAGAGGTCGATGCGCGCCGTGGCCCGCCCATCGGCTTCGTTGACAGGCGTATCGAGAGAGGCGTCACCGCGTGCCATACGGCGATCCATTTCGATCACGTCTTTTTCATCGACGTTCAGACTCTTGGCGATCTCGTCGTGGGTGGGTTCGATGCCCATGGCGGTCAGCCGTGCTTTCTCTTTGGCCAAGTTGAAGAAGAGCTTGCGCTGCGCCTGGGTGGTGCCGATCTTCACCATCCGGTGGTTGTTCAGAATGTACCGAAGCATGTATGCGCGGATCCACCAGGCGGCGTAGCTGGACAGCTTGACCCCTCGGTAGGGATCATAGCGTTTGACCGCTTGCATCAGCCCGATATTCCCCTCTTGGATCAGGTCCATCATGTTGCGGTACGCGCGCCGGTACTCGTAAGCGAGCTTGACCACCAAGCGTAGGTTCGAGGTGACCAGCTTCGCAGCCGCCTCGACATTACCGGTTTGTTCGTACTCGACGGCAAGCTGGTGCTCTTCTTCCGGGGTCAAGAGCGGGTGCTGCTGCACCTCGCGCATGTAGACCTGGAGCGGGTCGAGGCGTGCCAGCCCGGTCTCGCCACGTGGCGGCTTGAGAATGTTGGCATCCAGTACCTCTGCCGAGGTTTCAACGACGTCACCGTCGTGATCGTCCACACTGCCGAACTCGCTGAAGTCATCAGGATTGTCGGACTCCTCGCCCTCGGTTTCGAGCGGCTCCTCGACCGGGGCTGGAGGCGGGGATGCCGATTTTTTTCGCTTTCGAGTGGCCACGTGCTTCGAAACTACAAATCTTGGGCCAGGACTGCTACGGCGCCAGCTCGGTATCGTCAAGCATTGTGGGTCGATTAGGGTCGGCAGGTGCCGTTATTGCAGCTCCAGCCCGGTGGGCAGGCTTGCCCGCACCCCCCACAGTGCTGTGGGTCATCGTCCAAATCGCGACACCCTTGTGGGGCGCAGCAGGTTTCACCGGTGCTGCACGGGGAGCCGCCCAGGCAGCTGCAAACACCAGCACGGCACTGCGCGTCGCCCGCGCAATCGCCATTATTGTTGCAGAACATGGGGCTGGGACCACTCGGCTCGCTCTCCTCAGACAAGTAGGCCAGCTCGTGATACTCGTTGGTGCAACCAGCACCGAAGAGCGCTAGCCCACCGAATGCCCAGCACGCACCGGTGAACAGCAGCCTTGCGAGCTGTGCACCCCGAAAGCCATGGTGATGCATTTTAGAACGTACCTTTCACGGTGATCTGCCCGGGCCCCAGGGCCACTCGCGTTCCCTTCTGCTTGGCCGTGGGGGTCTCGTCTTCGGTCAATATCAGGGCCAACGCGGTCCCCAGACCCACGACGCCGACAATCAAACCCACGTTGGCCGCGACTTGATAGGTGTGGCCGCGCTCGGCATCGTTCCGTTGGCTGCTGTTGCAGACGCGATTGTCGCATTCGTCTTCGAGGTCGGAGTATTTGGCGTGGTTGAGCAGGCCAAATACGCCGAACGTGAGCGCCCCTGCCATACCCAGCCCGCCGGCAACGTATGCCGTTTCGCGGCGGTGGGGAAAGGCGCGCTTTTCTACGGTTGGGTTCACTGAGGCGCTTTGCGCCGGTTGGCTCGGGGCGGAGGGCTTTGGGGCTTCGGAACCTCGGGTCAGAGTAACCTCGAGCGAGTCACCCGCGCCGCCGGTGAGATGCCGACGGTCTACCACGCTGCCGTGTTCGACGAGCTCGACTTCGAGCGAGCCCGGTGGCAGGACCAAAGGCGCTTCGAGCTCGCTACCGGAGTACTCGCTGCCGTTGACACGTACGACGGCATCATCGCCGGGGCCGCTCAGCGTCACGGAGAGTCGAACCACCTGGCCTTCCAAACGGGCTAGCTCCTCCTCTGCAGCGAGACGCGTCTGAGCGTACTTGGGGTCGAGGGATTCGGCCTCGCGTGCCTCCTCGATGGTCTCGGTGAGCGCCCGGTGAGCTTCGACGTAGCGGGCGAGATCGATCAGCGCTTTGCCGATCATGAGATGAGAATTGGGGCTTCGTACAGCCCGATAGCTCTGTTCGAACTCGGTAAGCGCGGCTGCGGCATCGCCGGCCTGAAAAGACGCCATGCCCTGTGTGTAGTGAGCGGAGGCTTTTTCTTTGTCCGCGGCGGTTGCCGAATCCAAAGAGGCTCCGTCGGCGAGTGCAACCCCCGCTGAGAGCCACGCGGCACAAAAAACCAGCATGGGAAAGAGCCGTGTGGGCTTCATGGCAAACAGACTACCAAACTCTATCCGGTCGATTCAGCTCCAATGCTATATCCCCGACGGAATGTAGGTCCTCTTCGCCCGCAAGCGACTCGGTGCCGCCTTTGCTGGTGCAGATCTCCGGACGGGTGGTGAGGCTTGCCGCTGGGGTTTGGCCGGGCGTGGTGCGGGGGCAGCGACCGCTGGTGCCGGGTCAGGTGGGGGAGCCGGCTCGGAGGTTTGACCCTCTTCATTCGCTGATTCGGGAGGCGCTTGTGTCGCTGGTTCGGGCTTCGCTTCCGTCTCGAGTTCTTGCTTCGGCGCGGTTTGCTGTGGCGTGACCGGCGCTTTGGGAGCGTTGGGTTTTGCGTGCGAGGTTTTGGGAGCCCCCTGAGCGGCTTGGCTGGGTTCGGTCGAGCCGCCCGAGCCGAGAGCGAAGACCAGGCCCATGATCAACAGTGCACAACCCCCTGCTCCCGCCGCGAGCAATATGGGAAACCGGCGCTGACCCCAGGTGGACTGGCGAGCGGGCAGTCCGCCGATCGCTTCGTCACTCGCCCGTTCGTTGGCATCGGCCGGGCGCGTTGGGGCCTGCGGTGGTGGTTGCTCCCGCGCCTCGGTCCTCAGAAGCTCCGACGGCGCAGCGGGCGCTTCCTCCGCCGAAGCTTCCGAGACTACGACGGATGCTTCCATGGGCACGCCGGGCGGCAGGGTGGGGAGCTCGTCGCTGGCTGGTGCGTCCTCGACCGCCAGGGCGCGCAGAATATCTGCGGCCCGCACGCTCTCTGCATCCTGCTTCGTCGCGGGGGTGGGCCTCACGGGAGGCGGCGGCACCTTGATGCCGCTTTGTGGGAAAGGTGGCGGCGGCAACACGACCTCGGGTGCGGAGATCCTGCTGCCGAGCTTGGCCTGAGCCGGTAGCGGAAGAGGCCGCGCGCCGAGCGGCGCGAGCGCCGGTCGTTCTGGTGCAACGCTAGCCGCCGGCACTGCTTCGCCAGGAGCTACCGCCGGTTTGGGAGCTGCGCTGCTCGGCGATTCGGGAGGCGGTGTTGCCGCGGGACGCGGTGGCCGCTCGAGTGCTCGATCGAGCACTCGCTCCCGCAGGGTCAATGCGCTGTGAGCCAGCGTCGTCAAGAAATCGCTGACCTCGACGGGCAGCGCGACGTCGGCGGCATCGAGTGTCTCTATCGTGTCTATCAGCTCGCCCGCATTGCGGAGGCGACGTCGTGGATCTCGCTCGAGCAGCTTGCTCACCAGCTGGTCGACGATTGCAGGCACGGATTCGCCAGGTTTGCCGGGTGCAATAGGGCCAATGGGATGCCGACACACCTTCTCGGCGACGGCGCGATGCGACGAACCCACGAACAGGCGCTTTCCGCCCGACAGCATTTCCCAAAGCAGAGCGCCGAGAATGAACAAGTCACAGCTCGAGTCGACGGACGCCCCACTCAATTGTTCCGGCGACGAGTAGGCGGTGATTTCGGCGTGCTCCGAGGCACCGGGAATGCGGCGCCAAACAGCGGCCAAGCCGACGTCGGCAAGCCGGGTCGTGCCGTCCGTGCCCACCACGACGCTGTCTGGAAGCAGGCCCCCGTAAATGAAGTCCGGCCCCAGTGGCGACGAAACCGCGCGAAGCTCTGCGGCTGCAAGAGCGCGACAGGTATCGAGGATGATTCTGAGGGCGACCCGCGAAGGGATGGGTTGTCGCTTGAAGTTGGACAAGCGCAACAGAGAACGCAGCGTTTCTCCGGGCACGAAGCGGCTCACCATGGCGAGCTCTCGTTCTTCTTCCACGGTATCTAGCACGCTGAGTACTCGATCATCGGTCACCTCTTCGGACCAACGAGCCGCCGCGATCAGAGCGTTTCTGTCGGTTTGGCCGGCACCGGAAGGCAGCGCCATCCGCCGCACCATGCACAACTCGGGCCCGCCACCGCCATTCGACTTCGCAGCCCAAAGTGGCCCGAGCTGGCTTTTCGCCAACTCGACCACCAGGTCGTAACGTCCGACCGCTCGGCTTCTGGAAGACCCGGGGAGTCCAGGCATGACTGCACGTTACCGCGAATTCGGGGGAACCGCCCGAATTCGCTCACCTTGTGCATAGTTTCAGTTTGGGCCGAAGGGACGAAGTGCAAACGATTGTCTTTTCCGCGCGAGGCGCTTTTGCACGCAACGACTACTCACTTTGACCGCTGCGCCCGAAATCGTGCCATCCTCCGCGAACGGTTTGGGGGCAGGAACACAGCGTTCCCCAAACATGTTCCTGAAGAAACCGGCTGAACGCGGGAGATGGATTCGTGGCCCAAGCGCAAAGACGCATACTCGTGATCGATGACGAGCCGATGCTAGGTCAAACACTTCGCTTCGCATTCGAGGGCCAATACGAGGTCGTGGTGCTCAACACGGGTCGCGAGGCGCTCGATCACCTGGAGCGTGACACCGATTTCGATCTGATTCTGTGCGATCTCATGATGCCGACGTTCAGCGGCATGAAGGTCTACGAGGTGATCGCGGAGCGCCAGCCGGAACTCTTGGATCGATTCGTGTTCATCACCGGCGGCGCGTTTACCGATACCGCACGCGACTTTTTGGATGGTTATTCGGGGCGTCGACTCGAAAAGCCATTTCACATGGCTGACGTCGAAGCCATGCTCAAGCAAATGGGGAAAAGCTGAGCTGTTGGCTAGAGCTCTACGCTATGCCCGGGTGTGGGGACCTCGTCGAGCAGGACGATCTTTTCGAACCTGAACTTCTCCAGGCGCTGCGATGAAGCAGCCAAGTCGTAGATGAGCCCCCACTCGACCGATTCACCTGCCGACACGAGCAGGGTTTTGGTGTCTTTGCATTGTTTTCCGTAGCGTTCGAGCGTTTCGCCGGTCATCGAGAGATCAGGGCCGGCCATACCTTTTTGACGCTTGCTCGCCGTGCCGCCCGAGAGCTTCCACACCGCCGTTTGACGGTCGTCCATGATCATCGCCACCGTGGTGCAACGCGGCGCATTCTTCGCCTCACGTTGCGGGTAAATCTTGAGCTCCGTGGGGTATCCCTCACGCGTGTCCGTCTTGATGGTGACCGATTGCGCGCCCGCTTCGAACAACGCGCCTAGCGTGCTCACGACCCACGGCCGTTTGGCTTGGCGATCGACGCGAAGGACCAGATCTTTTCCTTGCACATGCTCTTTGTGCTTGTCGAGCTCCGAGCGCAGCTTGGCCATACCCTCGGGTTTGTCCGTCATGGTTCGCTCGAAACCCACCTTGGCGCCAATGCTGTCTATTTCGAAGTCGGGCGGTCCGCTTGGCTCGGGTACGGCGGTGGTCTTCGGGAGCGGCTTGGGCTGGTCTGGCCCCTGGTCAAAGGGATTTTTCTGTGGTTGACCCTCGCACGCAGCGCACAGGACCAGTACCAAAGTGGCGAAGGCTCGGGGTTTCATGGTTCACTTGAGCTCTGCGCACAGGGGTTCAGCGCGGCCGAGCACGATCAAGCTCAGGCATTCGCCGTCCGAGCCTGAATCGGACATCAGGCAAAAACCCGAACGGCAGTCGTCGTGGGAGCTACAAGGATCGGTGTTCGCCGCGCGCTCGACGCACATGCCGTCGCCATCGCCGGAAGAGCTCGACCCGCCCTCACCGTTGGCGACCGCTTGGCAGCGTAGGTCGCTCGCGCATTCAGAGCTGTGGGTGCAAGCTTCGTCTTCCGGAAGTCGTTCCACGCAGTTGCGGCCGTCGCAGAAGAAGTCTTCCTCGCATACCGCGTTCTCCGCTCGGCACGACTTGCCTGCGCCCACCTCTTCTGGAATTTGGCAGGTGCCTCCGTCGGGCCGCCGAACGCAAGCGTAGCCTTTGGTGGTGTCGCAGTCGGAATCTTCATCGCAAGAGTCACCCTCGTCGGCTGAACCTCGAATCAGCTTGGAGCAATCGCCCCTGAGCGCCCGAACGGTGAGGAGCTCTTTCGCGGTCAGCTCGGCGTCCGCGTAGGCATTCTGTACCGCTCGCAAGCAAGCTTTGGCGTGGGTGGCTTCGTAGCCGGAGCTGGGGACCAGGTCGAGGCAGAATTCTTCTTGGGTATCGCGGCAGGCTTCTTCATCGCGGGCCTGACAGGCGTCCACCACCTCGCTGTTGCAGGCGACTTTGGCCCATTCGACGCAAAAGCCCGAGACGGTGGCCAGCGGGTTCGGGGGCGGCTCGGGCCCGTCGCTCCCGCATCCGAGCAGCCAACAACCAACAAAAAGCGGCAAAAGACGTGATCTCATGGGTGAATACCTACCTCGGACGAGACGATACATGAAGGACGACCGTTCTGCACAAAAGCAGACCAAGCATGGATTCGTTCCGCTCGAGCTAAAATGTGTAGGCTCGGAAACTGGAGATGATGCATGTGCGAGGGGGCGGGCTATGGTGTTTCGGCAAGTGAGCAAGGTGAATCGCCGAGCATTCCTTGGGTCCATGGCCGCGGGCGTATCGATCTGGCACCAGCACGTGCCGGCACGGGCCGCCACCCCAAAATCCGACACGCTCGAGCCCATCGACATGACCCTAGAAGGCGATCCGCGCCTGGCGCGCCGAGCGTTGGTGCTGGTGCCCAAGGAGCTGGTCAAGCCCCGAGCTTTGCTCGTGCTGCTACACGGGCTCGGAGAAACAGGCAACGAGCTCTTGGGTATTCATGCGTGGGGAGAGCGTTACGGACTGGTGCGTGCCCACGAGCGGTTGCACGACCCACCGATCAGCCGCGAGTACCCGAAGCTCGACTACCTCGAGGAAGCGCGGACTCGAGAGCTCAACCAGTCGCTCGAACGTCAGCCCTACCGGGGCGCCGTGTTCGTGTGCCCCGTGACACCGAACCCTCACCGCGGCAACCCGGCGACGATCCTCGAGCGCTATGCGAGCTGGCTGGTTGATACTTTGTTGCCAGCCGTTCGTCAGCGGGTGGGGGCGGCCGCGAGCGTGCGTGTCGGACTAGATGGTTGCTCGCTCGGAGGCTACGTGGGGTTGGAAGTATGGCTGCGTCGTGCCGAGGCTTTTCAGAGTCTTGGTGTAGTCCAGCCAGCGATTGGCCAGGCCGGTGCGGTACGCTATGCCGCTCGCATGGCCGAGCTGATTTCGCGCGTGGGCCCCTGCCCGATCCACATCGAAACGTCTTCGGAGGATCCGTATCGAGAGCCAAGCCGTCGTTTGTCCGAAGAGCTGGCAGCGCGCGGCATCCCCAATCAGTTCCGATTGTCGCCCGGCCCGCACAATCAACCCTGGCTCAGGGAAGTCGGAACGCTGGAAATGCTGCTCTGGCATGATCGCCAGCTGAATCACACCGCCGCGTAAAGCTTTGGAGTCATGTCCGAACCGAGCGACAGTCGCTTGCTCCGCCGCTTCCGCGAGGTGGCCACGCGCCACGCCAGGCGACCGTGCTGCTCGGACGCGCGGGAGAGCGCGACCTTTCTCCAGGTGGACGAAGCCGCTCGGCGCCTGGCGCTTGGCCTCGCCGCGCGAGCGCCGCGTGGGGAGCGCGTTGCCCTGTTGGTGCCGGCTTCGTGCCGCTGGGTTCAGGCATTCTGGGGAATACTCCAGGCGGGCCATCTGCTGGTGCCGCTCACAGAGCACCATCCGCCGGCGGAGCACGCCCGCGCGCTGGCAGCCGCTCGAGTCACGCGGCTTTTGATCAGCTCGGAGCTGAAACAGCGCGCTACGGACGCGCTGCGAATGCATCGGCAAGTCTACCCCTCGGCAGCGCCCGTCGAGCTCGTGGAGCTCGAGGCGCTGCTGTGTGAGTCTCCAGACCCTACGAACCTGCCGGCACGGGTCGAGGGCCACGAGCCTGCGGTGCTGTTCTTCACCAGCGGCACCACCGCCGAGCCCAAGCGCGCCGTGGTGTCCCACGACCAGCTGGAGGCGCTGGCGAGGCTGGTCGGGCAAGCCTGGGGAATGACCGAGCGGGACCGCCTACTGCATTGTCTGCCGCTGCATCACACCCATGGTTTGAGCATCGCCTTTGTGTTGTGTGCCTTGGCCGGTGCAAGCCAGCACTTCTTGGCGCGTTTCGTGGCAGAAGACGTCTGGCGAGGCTTCGAGTCCAGTAGTGTCTTCATGGGGGTGCCCACGATGCACAAGCGACTGCTCGACACCTTCGCTGCCCAGCCAGAAGAGGTGCGTTCGCTCTGGCAGAGCTTTGCGCAACGTCAGCGCTTGATTACGAGCGGTTCGGCATCGCTGCCGGAGAGCCTAGCGCTCGGTTGGCGGCGACTCACCGGTAAGATTCCGCTCGAACGCTTCGGAATGACCGAAGTCGGCGTAGCTCTGTCGAATCCGCTCCTCGGTGAGCGCCGCGCCGGAAGTTGCGGACAGACCTTGCCCGGCATGCAGGTGCGCATCGTCGACGATCAGGGTGGCGACGTCGCACCGGGTCAACCCGGCGAAATCTGGATTCGCGGCCCCAGCGTCTTTTCCGGCTATGACGGCGACGACGCGGCAACCGCTCGCAGCTTCTCGGACGGCTGGTTCAAGAGCGGCGATACCGCACTGTGGCTCTGTGACGGATTCGTCAAGATACTGGGCCGCACCTCGGTGGATATCATCAAGAGCGGTGGCTACAAGATCAGCGCGCTAGAAATCGAGGAGGCGCTCAGGCGCTACCCGGAGATAGAGGATGCCGCCGTGGTCGGCCTGCCCGACGACGATTGGGGCGAGCGAGTCGTGGCGGCGGTGGTCGCCGCCCGACCCATCGAAACCGAGGCGCTGCGAGAGTCCCTCAAGCAGGAGCTCGCCGGCTACAAGGTCCCGCGGGACATCATCCAGGTCGAAGCCTTGCCGCGCAATGCGCTCGGTAAGGTGACCAAGCCGGTGCTCCGCGAGCGCTTGTCATTACCGGCGAGCCAGTCGAGCGAGCGCAATGGCAGAGAGCATCAAGCCAGCGTCCCGCCAAGCAATATCCCAGTAGCCGCCGCGCAACGCCAGGTTGATGATGATGAGACCTAGCCAACCAGCTACGATCCATGCTCCGACACGCGGCTTGAACGCCACGATGCACCCTGCGACGATTTCGACGATACCGACCAGGTACATGGTGGTGGGCACGCTGAATGGGGACAGCGCCGCATAGGCCCTGGATAGGTATTCACCCCAGTTGGCTAGCGCGTTGACGAACTTGTCGAGGCCGGCAACGATCGGCAAGGCAGTAAACGCAAGTCGCAGGATCTGCGTGGCTTGCACTGCTGGACTCGACTCATGAGTGGCCGCTGTACGACCGGCAAAACCGCGAGTTGTTTCGGTATCAGCAACCATGGTGTTCTCCTTGATGCGCGTTCCAGGCACGCGTGCGGATGCACCGTTGCCAGCGCGTCGATTGCAGTACGTTGCAATCGACGGGCCAGCGGCACTCGACGGGTCTACCGGTGGTGCTTGCTTACGGTTCGAGCGATGCTCGCAATGAACGGCGTGGCCACCCTCCAGTGCGAAATGCCACTGCTG
>CBFGRJ010000090.1:0-21965 GCA_965651135.1 uncultured Myxococcales bacterium | reverse complement strand
TCCCCGGCCGCATGAACCGCTGGGCGCTCGAACCCACCCGAACCGGGGTATTCATGGGCATTTGTGCGGAGTATTGCGGGCTTTCCCACGCCAAGATGATGTTGCACGTCGTTGTCGTGGAGCCGAGTGCGTTCGAAGCTTGGGCCGAGCGCCAAGCCGCTGATGCAGCGCCCGCACAGGTGCCCGGCGCGCGCGTGTTTGCGACGAACGGCTGCCCAGCATGCCACACGTTACGTGGCACCACGGCGAAGGGCGTGATCGGCCCTGATCTGACTCACGTGGGTGGACGAGTCGCGCTCGGAGCAGGAGTGCTGCCGAACACCGAGAAGGGGTTCCGTGAGTGGTTGCTGGAGGTTGCTCGCCTCAAGCCCGGTGTTCACATGCCGACTTTCGATATGCTGTCGGATACGGAGCTCAGCGAGCTGGCCAGCTATTTGGAGGGCCTCGAGTGAGCTCCGAGCCCCAGGGCGGCATCGAGCCGAGCGATCCAGAACCGTTGTCGGAGCCTGCTCCGCTTTCGGTGCGCCGCGCCCAAGCCGAGCGGCTGCTCGAGGCCTGGGAAACGCCAAAAGGCCTCAAGTACTGGTCCGCGGTCAACAATACCGAGGTAGGCCTGTGGTACACGGCCACCGCCTTTGCCTTCTTTTTGTTCGGGGGTGTTCTGGCGCTGTTGATGCGCTTGCAGCTGGCAGTCCCCAACAACGATTTGATCAGCGCCGAGCGCTACGACCAGTTCTTCACCATGCACGGCTCGATCATGATGTTCCTGTTCGCCGTGCCCATCTTCGAGGCGTTCTCGATCATGGTGCTGCCTGAAATGTTGGGCGCACGGGACCTGCCGTTCCCTCGGCTTTCGGCTTTCGGCTTCTGGTGCTTTTTGATTGGGGGGATTTTCTTCTGTGGTTCGCTGTTCTTCGGCATCGCGCCCGAAGGCGGCTGGTTCATGTATCCGCCCCTGACCACCGACTACAAGGGTGGGACCGGCGTAGACGTTTGGCTGCTCGGACTCTCGTTCATCGAAGTGGCGTCGATCGCCGCGGCGGTCGAGCTCATCGTAGGTGTGCTCAAGTGTCGCGCGCCTGGGATGCGCATCAACCTGATCCCGTTGTACTCCTGGTACATTCTGGTGGTGGGGGTGATGATCGTGTTTGCGTTTCCGCCGTTGATTGCCGGCGACATCTTGTTGGAGCTGGAGCGGCTTTTGGACTGGCCGTTCTTCGATGCGAGCCGTGGGGGCGACCCGCTGTTGTGGCAGCACCTGTTCTGGATCTTCGGGCACCCCGAGGTTTACATCGTGTTTTTGCCCTCTATCGCGCTGGTGGCGATGATTGTCCCCACGTTCGCGAAGACGCCGATCGTCGGATACGGTTGGGTGGTTTTGGCCGCCGTGGGCACCGGGTTTTTGAGCTTCGGCTTGTGGGTGCACCACATGTTCACCACGGGCTTGCCGGCCATCTCGCTCACGCTGTTCAGCGCGGCTTCCGAGGCGATTGCCATTCCTACGGGTATTCAGCTGTTCTGCTTCATCGCAACGCTGTTCGTCGGTCGTGTCACGTTCAGCGTACCCATCTTGTTCGTGCTGGGAGGGTTTTCCAGCTTCATCGTCGGTGGCTTGAGCGGGGTGATGGTTGCGCTCTTGCCTTTCGACCTGCAAGCACACGACTCGTACTTCGTGGTCGGGCACCTTCACTCGGTATTGATCGGAGGAACGCTCTTTCCCATCGTTGCCGCCTTTTACTACTTTTTTCCGCTGGTCAACGGCAAGCAGCTCTCGGAGCGCCTGGGGCGCATTGCCTTCTGGCTCATGTTCATTGGTTTCAATGTCACCTTCGTGCCGATGCATCTTACGGGCATGCTGGGCATGCCACGTCGGGTCTACACGTACCCGGCCGACGTGGGCTTCGACGAGCTGAACCTCGTGAGTACGGTGGGCGCATTCGTGTTGGCGCTCGGCTTGCTTGTCTTCGTCTACGATGTATTGCGGCCCAAAGGCGAACAGCCCTACAGCCCGCGCAATCCCTGGAACGCGGGGACCCTCGAGTGGCTTGCAGAAATGCCCGACCAACCGTGGGGGGTCCGCTCCATTCCAGAAATCGATGGGCGCTACCCGCTCTGGCAGCAAGCACACTTCATGCGGGATGTCGACGAGGGCCGCTTCTACCTTCCTGATGCCGAAGAAGGTAAGCGCGAAACGCTGGTGACCAGCCCGGTCGATGGCAAGCCGGTGCAGTGCTTGCGCGTGCCGGGGCCCACGTTTCTCACCTTGTTCGCCGCCCTGTTCGTGGGCGGGCTGTTCATTTTCAGCACTTTTCATCTCTGGTGGCCGGCGCTGGTCAGCGGAGCGTTGGCGTTCGTGACGATTCTCGTCTGGCTTTGGACGGGAACGGCGCTAATTCCGGAGAAGCCAAGCAAGGAGGTCGGCTTGGGCTTGACGCTGCCGCTCTATGTCTCGGGACCCAAAGCCGTGGGCTGGTGGGCCATGCTCATCACGATGCTCGGAGACATGGTGGCTTTCGTCTCCCTTGTCTTCGGCTATTTCTTCTATTGGACGGTGCACGACGAGTATCCACCGCGCGCTGTGGCCGAGCTGGGCTGGCACTGGCCTTGTGCAGGGCTCGCTTGCGTGCTCGGCGCGTGGTTGTGCACGGGCCTTGCCCGGCGCTACAACCGCCAAAACCGCGCCCCGCACTTCTACACAGCGAGCATGGCGGCCGTGCTCTTGGCAGCAGCGGGTGCCGTGCTTTTGGTGCTGAGCTTGAGAGCTTCCGGGATGGACCCGACCTTTCACGTGTACCCGGCGATGGTCTACACCTTGGTGGGCTGGACGGTGCTGCATGTCTTGGTGGGCATCGTCATGCTCGGTTACTGCATGGCGCGACGTGGAGCGGGGCGCATGACGCACGAGTACGACGCAGAAATCACCAACGCTACTCTGTACTGGCACTTCGTGGCGCTGACCACCCTGACCACCGTGGCCGTGGTCGCTGGCTTTCCTGCCGTTGCCTGAGTTCTGTCATGGATTCTCCTCCCGAACACAAAGAGAGCCTCTGGTGGTTGACGCTCGGTCCGGCCATTTGGATGGCCCATTTCTTGGCCTGTTACATCACCGTGGCTCTTTGGTGTGAAAAGCTGACAACCCAGCACGGACCTTTGGGGACTGCGCGCTGGCTGGCTGGAGGTTACACGGCCATCGCGTTGCTGGGCATCGGGGCCTCCTTTTGGCATGCCTACCGGCGGCACAGGCGGGGGACCATTCCCCAAGACTTCGATACGCCCGATGCTCGCCACCGCTTTTTGGGGTTTGCCGGTCTCTTGCTCAACGCATTGAGCGCGCTGGCGGTGGTCTTCGTCTTTTTACCCTTTGGCTACCTGGCAACATGTCGTTGACGCGTCCGAAAAGCTTTTGTGCCGGTGTCGCGGTGCTCGCGGCCGTTTGGGTATGGCCGCTACACTCGCTCGCGATGCCACCGTTTGCCACGCACATGGTGATGCACATGGCCGTGGTTGCCTTGGCCGCGCCGCTCTTGGCGTTTGGAATCATCGGAGGACCGCTGGACCCGGTTCGTCGCTGGCCCGGAGCCTGTTCGGCGATCGTCGCATCGGCACTGGAGCTGTTAGCGGTTTGGGCGTGGCATGCCCCTGCCCTCCATCACGCTGCTCGCAACGAGCTGGCAGCACGTGCCTTGGAGCAGGGGACTTTCCTTGCTGCGGGATTGTTCCTGTGGGTGTCCGCCATGGGAGGCGGCTCGGAGCTACGCCGGGCGCGCAGCCTTTCGGGTGTCGCGGGGCTATTGCTCACCTCGATGCACATGACCTTGCTCGGGGCGCTCATCGCGCTGACTCCACGTGTGCTCTACGCGCACCACCCGTCGGCGGGCGCCGTAGACCCGCTTTTGGATCAACAGCTCGGTGGGATCATCATGCTGTTCTGGGGAGCGTTGAGCTATCTGGTGGGGGGCGTCGCGCTGTTGTGTGACGCCCTGCTTGGCGCTTCGAAGCGAGTGGAACGCTCATGAAGCTCCAGCCAAGAGCAGCACTCTTTGCGGTGGTCTTGGCCGGTGTCGCAGCTGCCCTGATCGTCGGGCTAGGACTCATCCCCGTCAAAGCCAGCTCGGGGCATTGGGCCGCCACCGAATGGTTCTTGCATTTCGTGATGAAAAGGTCAGTGGCGACCCATTCGCTGGGCATCGAGGTTCCCAATCTCACGAGCAATCGGCTCGTGCTCATCGGTGCCGGTCACTACGAAGGCGGCTGCCGCTTCTGTCATGGGGCTCCCGGGCATCGCCCACCGGTGGTGCCCAGACACGCCACACCGGCGCCACCCGAGCTCTGGCGCGCAGAATCCCGCTTCGACGACGCCGAGCTCTTTTATGTCGTGCGTCACGGCATCAAGTTCACGGCCATGCCCGCCTGGCCGGCGCCGAGCCGCGATGACGAGGTGTGGGCCGTCGTCGCGTTTCTTCGGGCGCTGCCCGAGCTATCGCCACAAGCGTACGACGCGCTGGTGTGGGGCGAGCCACGCCTCGATCGCACGAGCGCGACCCACGCGTCCGCTCCGGCCGTCGTCCTCGAACGCTGTGCGCGCTGTCATGGTGTGCACGGTGAAGGTCGCGGCCTGGGGGCTTTTCCGCGGCTGGCGCGCCAAAAGCAGAGCTACATCGAGGCGTCGCTCGTGGCCTTTGCCAGCGGCAGGCGGCCGAGCGGGATCATGCAACCCATCGCGGCGACCTTGACGGCGCGGCAGAGGTCCGACGCAGCCGATTGGTATGCTCGCCAAAGACTCGACTCCCCTAGTGTGCCCGGTGCCTCGGGGCACGAGCGCGGTCGAAGCATTGCCCGCGCCGGGATCCCCGACCGTCGCATTCCCCCCTGCAGCGGGTGCCACGGACCTGCTCCCCATCCGCTCAACGACTCTTATCCGCTGCTCGAAGGGCAGCCGGTTGCCTACCTGCGCCAGCAGCTCGAGTTGTTCGCAGACGGCACCCGCGGGGGCACCCAGTACGCCGACTTGATGCGCAACACGGCGATTCATGCTTTGACCGAAGCGGAGCTTTCGGCGGTGGCTCGCTACTATGCTGGTTCAGGGCATGACTAGCCCTCGAGGCCAGCACGCCCTACTTGACGAGGACGACTTCGACGTGTTCGCTGGCGCGCAGGACCGTCAGGCCTACGTCGTCCAATTGACGCACCAGCTTGACATCGATGGTGCCGTCGCCAACCGGCAGACGCTGGAGCTTGACCTGTTCGAGAAAGGGCGGCAACACCGGCCTTCTGAAGGTAACGCGGCGCGCGGCGCCATCCACCTCTAACCCAATGGCGGACTTCAAGAGGGAGAAGGCCGCGCCGCTGGCCCAGGCCTGAGGGGAGCAGGCGACGGGGTAGCGTGTGGGTGCCAGGCCGGGCTGCCTGGGAAAGCCACAGAACAATTCGGGCAAACGGCTGAGGTCCATGAACAGTGCCACATCGAAGATCGCACCCAAAAGCCGTGCTGCCGACTTCTTGTGCCCGTTCATGGATAACCCTTCGGCCAGCACGGCGTTGTCGTGAGGCCAAATGGAGCCGTTGTGATACGACATCGGGTTGTACCGCTTCTCGTTGGCGGCCAACGTGCGCACGCCCCAACCGGAGAACATTTGATCCGAAAGCAAGCGCAAAGCCAGGGGCTGAACGCGCTTTGGCAGCATGATACCCGTATACAAGCAGTGCCCCGCATTGGAGGTCTGGACTACGCAGCGACGCTTCTTGCCGTCGAGTGCCAGCGCGTAGCACGAGATTTCGTCGCACCAAAAGGCGGCATCGAACCGCTGCTTCAAGTCTTCGGCTCGTGCCCGCCATTGCGCAGCGAGCGACGAATGACCGAGCAGCGTCGCCAAATGAGCCATCCCCGAAAACGCGGCGTAGGCATACCCCTGGACTTCACAAATCGCTATCGGCCCAGGTGCCGCTGAGCCATCGGCATGGAACACGGCATCGTGGGAATCTTTCCACCCTTGCTGGACCAAACCGTTCGGCGTGCGCGTGCCGTACTCGATGAAGCCATCGCCGTCCGCGTCGCCGTAGTTGTCCATCCATTCCGCGGCGGCCACTAAATTGGGCCACAAGCTTTCGATGAGCTCGCGATCACCGGTGACCTTCAGGTAGCTCGCCGCCAACATCAGATACAGCGGTGTAGAATCGACGCTTCCATAGTAGCGCTTGAAGGGCACCTCACCCAATTCCGCCATCTCCCCGTCGCGCATTTCGTGGAGTATCTTGCCGGGTTCGGCGTCTCTTGCCTCGTCCACTTCCGTCGCCTGGTGGGCCGAAAGAAAGCGCAACACGCCGCGCGCTATGCTCGGATTGAGCCACAGCGTCTGCAAGGCGGTCCAAATGCCGTCGCGCCCGAACGGGGTGCTGAACCAAGGTACTCCCGCATAGGGATAGCGCCCGAATGGTGTAGCCGTCAGCAGCATCCTCAAGTCGGCGCGCGAACGGTTCAGCCACTCGTTGAACAGCTCGTTGGATGTCTCGACGTGGCATTCGGTTTGAACACGGCGCTGCAGGCGCTCGCGTGCAGTTGCCAACAGTGCTTCATGACTCTGCGACGGGCTGTTCGACAAAGGCCTCGTCGGCTTACCGCAAGCGCACTCGATACGAATCCTGATCGCCTGGTGCTCGAAGCTCTGCAGCCTTACTGCGAAGATCGCGCGTTGACCTTCGAAACGCGTGGGCGGTGGGTCGAACCGAAAATGACTCGCTCGCTCTACACCATCGAGCCCCTGGTAGGCGAGTCGACTCGATGTGCCATCGTTGACCGCATCGAGGAGCGTGCCCCGCCTTTTGCGGGGCGTGCCCCGCACCTCGAAGATGTCGGCAAAGTCTGCCCCATATTCCACGTCCAAACACAGATCGACGGGAAAATCAGCGTAATTGGTCACTTGCAAGAGCTCGGACAGTGAACCGTCGCTGACGAAAAGCGAGCGCGAGACGTGCAGCGATCCATACAAGACGGTGCGCCGCCCCTGAGAGTCGTACACATCGGGGTTCGTCAGGTCGACGGTCAGCTGCAGGTTGTCCGAATCGACACCGGAGCTCAGCGGTAGCATGCGCTGCCCCTCGACGCGCAATCGATAGGTCGAGACGTGTCGGGTGCCCCGAAAGAACAACCCCTGCTCTCCCAAGCCGCTTCGGCGAATCTCTCCCGAGCGATTCATGACCACGAAGGTGTCGCCTCGCTTGAGCACCCGCATGCCATCCATCGCGTGCTCGGGCGAGCCGACGACGTGATAGGGGTCGTCGACGAACGGGTTGGTGGCCGGATTCATCATCTTTCTTGCAAGCGTTCACGCTAGGCCGCGCGAACGCCGTAAAGTAGTTTTTCACTCGGAGGCTGCGCGATCAACTCATACAGGCGAAGGTAATCCTTTGCCATACGTCTTGCCGTAAACCGTGCCATGAACCGCTCCCGTACGCGCTGTCGGCTCAACTGCCCGAGCTGAGCGGCCTTTTCTATGGCCGTGGACATGTCGTCGACGATGAATCCGGTCACGCCGTCGTCCAATACCTCCGGCACCGAACCGCAGCGGAAGGCCAGCACCGGCGTGCCGCAAGCCATACTTTCGATCATGACCAGCCCGAAGGGTTCGGGCCAGTCGATGGGGAACAGCAGGCCCCGCGCATTCCCCAGAAATTCGCCTTTCTGAGCATCGCCGATTTCACCTAGAAACTCCACGAGCGGGTGGTCCAGCAAAGAAACGATGTGCTGTTCGAAGTATTCGCGATCGGCCTTGTCGACCTTGGCGGCAATCTTGAGCGGTACACCTAGGGCCTTGGCGATTTCGATGGCGCGGTCGACGCGCTTCTCGGGTGAGATTCTGCCGATGAAGGCGAAGTAGTCTCGCGGCTCGGCCGTGAACGGGAACCGCTCTGCGGGAAGGCCGTGGTATACGGTCCCAATCCAGCTGGCTTGCGGCAAGGGTATACGTTGGGCGTCCGTGATCGATACGGTGGGCATGTCGTTGAAGCGACTGTAAACGCCCTGCAAGTCGGGGAGATCGAGCCGCCCGTGCAGCGTCGTCAGCTGGGGTAGGCACAGCTCACGAGAAAGCAAGAAGTGCAGGTAGTCGATGTGAAAATGCAAAACATCGTAGTTTCTGCAATCCGCCCTCACCATGTCCAAGAGAACCATGTGATGCGCCAATGAGTCCACGCAGTGTTCGTCGAGGCGGAGCGAGCGCTGGCAAGGCGCTATCAGTCGCGCACGTGTGGTCGAGTCACCGGCGGCGTACAAGGTGACGTCGTGCCCAAGCTCTACCAATTCTTCGGTGAGGTAGTGGACTATACGTTCGGTGCCCCCGTAGGCGGTGGGAGGGACGCTTTCGTAAAGAGGGGCGACTTGTGCAATGCGCATACGGATCTCCAGAGTGATGCTGACAAAGCCTGGGCGACTCCGAGCAAGGCGGATGCCAGCGTCTTCCTGCTCTTTGTTCGCCTGTATCGGCATACTGGAACCAACGTCGACTCGGCTGAGGCGAGGCACCTTGGCCCCGACGTGGCAGGACGGTGGCTCAACGCGCAACGCCGCTATTGTGCTGAAGAGTTCGCGAAATTGCCCGGCCGGTGCGGACTCCTACGCGGCGGCACGTTCGATCGATCGCGGTGTTCTGCCTCGGCTGTTGCATCCCTAGGCAAGCTCTTGGGCACCAATGCAGGACCGTGAGTCCCCTCTTCGTGCAGGGTGACGAGCTCGGGGTTCGGTTCGAAAACCAGTCCTGCGATATCGTCGCGCAAAATGCGGTGCTGGCCATACTCGATGCGCGGAGGCAGGCTCGCGCGCGCCACCGGCCTTTGGAAATCGGGGGCGCGCAAGGCTTCTAGCGACTCGAGCTGGCCGTCCTCGATGTCGATGACCACGAAGGCCGTCGGGCTCGCACCGCTCCCGCCTATCAGGCGCCGCGAGCCGCTGCCGAGGCACGGCATGGCGACATGCCTGATGCCGTCGACGGCCCCGGGGTAGTAGGCGTGGTGGTGGCCGCTCAGGTACGCGCTGACCGCGTGGCGGCGGAGCAAGTCGGCCAGCGCCCGATCGTTCAAGGTCTCGCGTTCCCGCTGAACCGCAAACGGGTAAACCGGAAGGTGGCCGAACACGATTTTGATCGTTGCGGTGGTGCGTGAAAGCTCTCGATCGAGCCAGCTTCGCTGCTGCTCGCTGAGCGGTCCGACTCGGGCTGCATCGATGGAGGCAAAGAACACCCCGCCGTACTCGAAGCTGTAATAAAAAGGATAGTGGCTGCCGTCGAGGAATGTGACTCGAGGAAGGCGGGCCTCGGCTGTCCATTGAGCTTGGTACTCGCTGCGTTCTTCAGCGAAGATTCTTGCCGGCGACGCATCGTGATTGCCTGGCGTGGGTGCTACGATGATGCCGGCGCTCTGCAGCGGCTCGGTCACCACTGTGTGAAACGAGCGCCACATGCCCGCGTAGTCGAGGTGAGGCTTTTGCCCCGCGACCATGTCTCCGGTGATCAGCACCAGATCAGGCTGAATGCGATCGACCAACGCGCGGGTCGCGGCATGTACGCTCGGTTGATAGGTCAGTGAGCCGTACGCAGAGTTCAGATCGCTAATGACGGCAATACGGAATGACCGAGGCTGCAGTGGGTTGCCCTTGTCGATCGACGCGGCAGGGCGAGCCTTTGGGGTGGTGTAGGGGGATGGCCCGGGCTCTCTCAGCGCGGTTGACTCCAGTCGCGCGGCTACGCGCGCTTTCGGGCTAATCTCGGCTGGAGCTTGTGCACCGAGCTGCGAAGCGATTGCTACCACCGCCAGGAGCAACGGGCCGACGAGGCGCGCCGAGCGCCAGAATGGGTCGAGGCTAACCATGAACGCGCGTCCCGCTGGTTTCTAGCACAGTTTCACGGGTGCGCTCGGCCCGAGGTGTGACCCCCGGGAAAACTACCACGGCAGCGCGGAGGCGCCGAACCTGGTTTGCATGTCGCGAATGTGTGCCAGGGCTCGTTGCCTGCGTCGCTCGAAATGCTCGAGTTGCGTCTGGTTCAAGAGGGGAGCCAAGGGGTCTTGCCCTAGAGCTGCCTCGAACGCAGAGAGCTCGAGATGCTCCAAAGCACGCACGGTACGTCCGCGAAATCGCTGTAGCCACTCGAGTTTGGCGAGGGCGTGAGCGTCGGTGCCGCCTGCTCTGGGAAAGCCATTTGCATTGTCGATGGCGAGCAGCGGGCCTTTTTTTCCCAG
This sequence comes from uncultured Myxococcales bacterium, assembly GCA_965651135.1. Taxonomy (GTDB): domain Bacteria; phylum Myxococcota_A; class Polyangia; order Polyangiales; family Polyangiaceae; genus JAICQQ01. The sequence continues at coordinate 11,738 of CBFGRJ010000090.1, read as the reverse complement.
AGTGCGGACATTGGTGAATTCGCCACCCCAGCGATCGTGATTGGCCGTGAGAAAGTCGAACAAAATTAGATCGGACAGCTCGGCGATTCGATCGGGAACGTCTGGTGGTGGCACCCGCTCCGGGAATGTCGCCTCGTGTGCGACCTTTTTGGCTCGCTGATAGTCTTCGCGACGCCGATACGGCGAAGGACCAATAGGCGGTTCGTTGCGGAGCCATGTTTCCCAGCCATCGGGCGGCGAAAGCGGGACCAGATCGCCAGAGACCCACCAGCTGAGCGCGCCTCGCACGCTGCCATCACGTTGAACCACCACTTCGTCGGCATGTTTTGATTGCCGGGCTATCGGTTCCAAGGTGGCCCACGGGAGGCGGCGACCGATCGCGGGTGGCACGCGACCCAGCCCAAGCAATCGATCGAGCGCGTAGCTAGCGAGCTCCGAATACCAGTTCGCGGCGAACGACTGTTCCGGCTTGTAGAGCCCCTGACTGCCGTCTTGAAGAGTCAGCTTGAACGACACCGAGCGTCCACCGCGCGCGAGCACGACTTCGGTGATGGTGGAGCTCGCCAAGGTGCGGCGCCGCGCCTCGTCTGTTTCACCGAACACGGCTGGGGGAGCGACGGAGGTAGACTGGGGTTCGGAGGCACGTGCGGATGCGGGTGGTGTTGGCGGTTCGGGCGCGGATGCTGACGGCGGTGCGCTGGCCAATGGCGGCGGCATCCCCGTCGCCGCCGCCTGCGGCTCGACGGGCTCGACGGGGGTGGTTGTTTTGCCCGCTTCGGTGCGGCAGCCAAGCCCCGCGCACGCGGCGACCAACAGCGCCATTTGCGTCGCGCGAGCGAGCAACTCCGTCGTACGCGCTTGCATCGGGTCAGTTCAGCTTTCCGGCCGCGGGGCGCGCGACCAGCTCGACGAGCAGTTCGAGCCACTGGAGCAGCTGTCGGAAGATCAGCGATTCGTCGTACACGCGGCGCTGAGCACTACGCGCCCATCTTGCGCGCTCGTGCGGATCTTCCAAGACGCGCAGGATGCCGGCTTCGACGGCCTCGGCACTCTTTGGATCGGCGATCAGAACTCCGTCGATGCCGTGCCGGATCTGTTGGCGAATGCCGTACGCCGTGGACCCGAGCACGGGTGTTCGCTTCCACATGGCTTCGGTCACGACCAATCCGAAGCCTTCTTGCAGCGAATTCTGAACCATGACGCTCGAACAACGCTGCAGTGCATTCACGATCAAGGCGTTCTCTTTAACGGAGCGCATGGGCAGCGAAAGTATCGCGATGTCTCGCTGCTCGGCGTCCGAGAGCGCCTGGTACTGGGCAATCAGTTCCTCCAGTACCTCCGTTGCTTCCGGGTCGTCCTGCACCGAGTCGGGTTCCGGCCCGGCCAAGAGCAGCCGCACGATTTCCAGGCGCCGCCGCTTGCGCTCGTTGAGCTCATAAGCACCGGCGCGCAGGTTGCGTTTCAATCGAACGAACCCGGCGAGCAACCCGTGCCAGCCCTTGAGGCGATCCCAACGCGACACTTGGCTGACCGTGGGACGAAACATCAAGCCAGGCTGCCAAGCCGCGCCGATTGGAGCGAAGCGCCCGTCGGACATCAAGCGCGTTACCGGTTTGCCGAACGAGGGCGTGAGTACCGGCTGGTCTGGATGCATGAGACCCGCGTTGCTCAGCACTCCCGCGAGCTTGACGGGATGGAGCTCGCGATTTTTGTGGGTCAACGGATCGATCGCGGGCCTGATGATCGAGACATTTTTCGACAGGTAGCGCGGAATGTAGGCGGTCGACGAAAAGACGAAGTGGTCGACATTCCGAAGGTACGGTTCCAGGAACGACCAGGCACTATCGGTGGCTGCTGTTTCGAGCTCGAGCCCGATGTGGCATCGCCAAATGACGAGGTTGCGCAACGCGCGCTTCAGCATGGCCGCCATGCCTGCCGGCTGGGGATCGTGCACGATGACGATGTCTTCGGGCTCGAGCCAGCGTTGGAACTGTTCGGCTAGAGCCCGACTGACGGATTCGTAGAGCGCGCGCTCGCCGGGCCCCAGCTGCGGATCACCCGTGGAATGAATCAGGTTGTGCAGGCGCTTGGTGAGCTCGAAGAAGCGTGGGTCGTCACAGCCTATGACCATCCAGCGCGTTCGAATGCCCAGTTGGGTCAAGAGCGAAACCTGCTTGGGCAGCATTTCGGCAACCCCACCTCCGCGTTCGGCAGAGTTGACCATCCACAGCGTCCGCCCGGCAAGGGGTTCCAGCGCCGCCTTGGCCACCGCGCGCAACTCGCTGACTTTGGGAGCGAGCAGGGCGTTTTCTGCGTAATCGTCCAGTGTCAGTCCGAGCTTGACTTCGACGGGAGTGAGCGTCGCCACCAAGCTACGGGAGCACGAGCTCATGCCGTGCGCAAGTCTCTCGGGGTGAGCAACGCTGTCTCAGGTGCCCTGTGTCTGCTGTGGCGGACCGAATGGAATGACGGTGCTCTGGCTGCCTGGGATATCGCGAACCAACCGCTTGTAGCCGAGCGCTTCTTCGCGCGTATCGAAGGGACCGATACGCACGCAGTGCCAATATGCCCCGGACATTCTGACACGGGTGACTTTCGTCGAGTGACCCTCCGCGCGGAATCGCTTCGCCACTTGCTCGGCTTTTTCGACTTCAGAGAAGGACGCGACCTGCACGTGAAACTTGCCATTCGAGCGGGGCAGCACGTAGGCGGCGCGGCGTTCATGTGGCTCGAGTGTGAAGCGCTGCGCTTCGGCATCGGCGCGCTCCTCGAAAGGTCCCATCCTCACAGCGTGCCACCAACCGGCGGACGGTCCGCCGTATGCGACCACTTTGGCTTGAACTTTGCGGCTTGCTAACTCCGCCACGTGGGCTTCTGCGTCCTCTTTAACGCGATACGAGGCGAGCTGGACGTAATAGGCCCCATCAGCCGCTGGTTCAGCAGTCTCTTCGGTCGCTTCGTCCGCCGGGTCTTCTGCCTGTGCGGCGGTGGGCTCGAGCGCGACGCCTGGTGCAGCTCCTTCTCGGGGCTCCGGCTGCTCGTCAGCGTCTGCTTCGGGCTGTTCGTCGAAGATCGCGTTCGCGATCTGCTCCGATTCCGGTTCGGGCGCGGCAGGCGTCCCAGTCAGCCATTGCTGAGACGAAGGGGCGGCGTCGCCGTTGCCCCCGGAAGCGGCGCTGGTAAACGCGGCATAGCCCGTACCGGCTAGGGCGGCGAGCCCAGCTCCCACCCAATAGGGCATGAGTTTCCAGCGGTTGGGGGCGGCGCTCTCGGGGTGAAATTCTTTGTTCGGATGTAGTTCGGCAAGATCGGTGGTCACGGCGATCGCGATTGTCGCAATGCTCGGCCCATGGTGGCCAAGAACGTTGCGTTCGATGCCCGTCGCTGGGGGCTAGAACCCGAGCTCGTCGGTGCGGAGCTCGACCCGCTGCGAGCCCACCGCCGTCTTGCCCGAAACCCCCTTGGCTTCGGCGGTGATTTGCACCTGCAGACCGCTGAGCTCTTCGTTCGTCTCGGTGATGCCGGACATCATGACCAGAAACGGGAGCAAGTCGCAGGTCTGGGGGTCGCGACATAGGAGCGGGCGAGGATTGGCACTCGAAGTCATCGCTTCGACCGTGGCTCCCGTAGCCAAGTTTTCAACGACTACTCCGATGAATGCTCGGTCCCCCAAGCCGAGGCAGCGTATCGCCAAATTGATGTGCGTACCGCCTTGAAAGAACGTCTCCAACTGAATCGGGTCGCCCGGCTTCAGCTCCACGAAGTCCAAGTCGTCTTCGCCGCCCGGGACGCCGACGAGCACCTCGGGCTCGGAGGCGTCGTCGGTGACCAGGGGCTCGCTTCCGGAACAGCCGGAACAGCCGGCGAGCAGCGCGAGGGCGAGGGCAAAGCGAGGGTCGAGCAAAGCGGGCTCCGTTGCCGGTGGCTTTTCGGTAACGCGTGAGTCTGGCACGTGTACGCGAAGAGGCCCGGGCTACTGTGGGCGTGGCTGGAATTGAGCTATACCTGCTCGGGTGCAGCTGGCGATCATCCTCTTGGTCCTCGGGCTCTTGGGTTGGTTCTTCTACCGGATGGGGAAAGATCTGGAGCCCAGAGTCCGAAAGCAGGTCATGGGGTGGGCGCTGGTTCCCGTTCTGATCGTGGGGCTCGTGCTCGCGCTTCGTTTCGGGGCCCACTGGTTGCCGGTCATCGCCGCGGGGGCGTGGGCCGTGCTGCGCCGTGGGTTGCCCCTCTTGCTGCGGGCGGCCCCGTTTGCATGGTCGCGCTGGTCGAGGCGCGCAGGTCATCGCCAGGGAGAATCCCCGGGCGGGTTCAATCAGGGCCACACCATGAGCCGTAGCGAAGCGCTCGAAGTGTTGGGCTTGTCCGAGGGGGCGAGTCGGAGCGAAGTGCTCGCCCAGTACAAGAAACTGATCCGGCATGCCCATCCCGACAAGCCGGGGGGCTCGCACTACTTTGCCGCCAAGCTGAATCAGGCCAAATCGGTGCTGCTCACTTGAGGCGGTAGCCGAAAACGTTTCGGGCCGAAGCCTCACTGCGCTTGCGGTCGCATGGCCGGGGAGTTACGCAAGGCAGACTCATTGACCGCAAGGAGGGTTCAGATGACAGGTAACACCAAATCGGGCTCCAGGGGGTCTGCGGTGATTGTCGGCGCAGGCACCGGAACCGGAGCCGAAGTCGCCAAACTGCTCGCGAGCGAAGGCTACGCCGTAGTGGTGTCGCGTCGCAACCAAGCGGCGCTGGCGAGCTTGGTGCGAGACATCGAAGAGCGCGGAGGTCGCGCGCTTGCCGTGGCTGCGGACGCTGCCAAGCCCGACCAGGTTCGGGGCCTGTTCGACGAAGCGGAGGCAAAGCTAGGCGCTCCAGAAATCGTGCTGTTCAACGCCGCCGGTTTCACTATGGGCTCGATTCTGGAGACCTCACCGGAAGCCTTCGAGGACATGTGGCGCGCCTCGGCATTCGGGGGGTTCGTCGTGGGTCGCGAGGCGGCTCGCCGCATGTTGCCTCACGGCCACGGCACGATCTTGTTCACGGGCGCCACCGCCGCCGTCAAAGCCAGCGCAAAGTTTTCTGCTTTCGCTGCGGGCAAGCATGGTTTGCGGGCCGTCGCGCAGAGTATGGCCAAAGAGCTAGGGCCGCAGGGCATTCACGTGGCGCATGTCATCGTCGACGGTGTCATCGACGTGCCGCGAGTTACCGAAGAAATGCCAAACCTAGCCGGGGCCAAGGGCGAAGATGGGCTGCTCGACCCCAGGGCGATTGCCCAAACGTTCCTTTGGCTCCACCGCCAGCCGCGCAACGCCTGGAGCTTCGAGCTCGACCTGAGGCCGTTCAGCGAGCGCTGGTGAGCGACGTGTTCGTCGCCACAGCGTGCCGGTTTGGCGTTACACTCGGTCATGGCCGGCAGCTCACCCGCTCGTATGCCCACCAGGCCCAATGGGGTACCCGAGCAAGCGTTGTGGAATGGCGATCGGCACGAGTGGCTGGCGGGTAGTCGAGACGACCAGGGGCGCTGGCACGAATGGGTCACCGGCTATAGCGAAGCGGGAGTCAAGTGTTCGCTGCAGCACTTTCGCGCCGGTGTCGCCGATGGCACCTTCACGCGCTTCCATCCGAATGGTGAAGTGGCTCGGCGCGGTGACTTCGTGGAAGGCAAGCCACACGGCGTGTGGCGGGCCGAGCGATCGCACGAGCCCACTTCAGAACGGCTACGCTCCTGTTGCGTCCCGGCGCAGGCATGGGCTCTCGTGACGCGCTACGACCACGGCCGTGTCGTAGACGAATGGTTCGAGAACGAAGCTGGCCAAGCTCTGCTGAGCAACGGCTCGGTGAGGGCCGAGCGACCATCGACGGTGCACCCAGAGGCGCGCTTCGACGAGGCGAGCCTTCGGTGGTGCTTGGGGAAGTACGACGCAGAGGGCCTGCGCGACGGACTGTGGCAATGGTGGTGGCAGGACGGCGCGTGCTCGGCGAAGGTTCGCTACCGGGCCGGAAAGCGCTGGGGCCTGGCTGAAACTTTTTCGGTAGCGGGCGCCTTGGCGAGTCGTCGCGAATTCGTGGCCGACGTGCTCGACGGTGAGGCGAGCGAACCGCTAGTGGAGCCTGGGGTGTTCGCCGACGAGCAGATTGCGAGCTGGCGAGGGAGCTACAAAGGGGGACAGCCAGCTGGAAGCTGGTGTTTTTCGGACCGAGAAGGTCACGTTCTCTATGAGCGCGATTGGGGCAACCCCTGCCACGGGCTCCCGCTCGATCACCCGTTGCTCGGTCCGGAGCGCAGTCCAGATGCCTGGGAGCAGTTGGCCCGGGAGCTCGAAGACGGGGGCCACGTCGGGCTCGCGCTGTGCGCGGCGGCGCGAGCGGCGGTGCAAGCGAGGGGGGGCCGCGCTGCGGAGGAGTTCAGTAAGCGGCTGTCTCGAGCCGTCGTGCCGCTCAGCGCTCAAGAGAGCCAGAAGCGCGTCGCGGCGCTCGAGCGGGTGAGGATTGGTTCGAGCCGCACCCCTCGCCCGTCCAGAGCGGCGGAGCTCGCTCTGTGGATCCAGGCCCTGGTTGCTGGCGTGGATGCGGCCGCGGTCCTCGACCAGCTGGCAAGCCTGCTCGCGTCTCGACCGTCGGCCGGCGCAGATTTCGCTGAGCTGGCCGTGTCCCTTGCCCCGGAGCGGCAGGCGTACCGCGCAACGCTGGCGCTCCTTCGGTTCGAGCTTGGAGAGCCGGAGGCTGCGCTCGAGGCATTCCCCCGGCTCGAAGCGGCGTTGTCGCCGTCAGCCCGGTTCATTGCTGACTATCGACGCCTGGTGTTCCCGAAGTTCGACTTTTGGCCGCAGGACCATTCCTTCGAGTTGCCCGAAAATCCGGAGTTGCCCGAGCGGGTGGCGCAACCGCTCGACCAGGTGCAGCAAGCCTTCCAAAAGGCTGCCGTTCGCCTGAAACTACTGCGAGACGCCCTCGACGAGCGGCTCGGCGCTCGAGAGTCACCTGCCTGGCTGCCGCCGGATCCAAGAGATTTCTGCGGTTGTTTGGACGTAGCGCTCGAGCAGTACAGCTTTGGCGAGTGCTGGGCTGGAGGCGGTGCCGATGCCGATGCCGGGCCCGATGAGCCGGCCGAGGATCAGTCCGATACCGAGGACGTGATTCAGGTCGATGAACGGTTGTCGGTCGACAATCTGGGGATAACTCAGCTCATGCGGCAGGCGCGTGTGGAGTGGACATGTTTGTGTTGGCTGTGTTGGGGCGCTGGTTTGGAGTCGGTAAGATTTCCAACGGAGCTCCGACCCTGCCCAGACTACGCTCGCGCCATGGCCACGGCTTTTTTTCGCGTGTTCCGCGTGGCCGACAGCCTCCAAACCGCGGGCCTTCGTTCCAAGTCGCGCGGGCTGCCGACCGTCGAGTGGGAAGGAATAGAAAGCGACACGCTGCGCGCGCCGTTCTCACTCATGGCCCAGAGCGAAGCCCACGAGATGCGAGCCGTATTGTTTTGGCTCGGTGATCGTCAATGTCGATCGCTGTGGCAAGACGACTTGCGTGCAACATGATTTTCTGGCAGAACTACTGAGCCGATCGCAGTGTGGCAGGGCACATGAGCAGGCACACGCATGAGCACCCCCTTAGACGCGCGAGACGCATGAGGGTGCACTAGGTTGGTCCCTGCCTGACAGATCTCGATAGCGGTATCCAACAACCCCGACCGCCAAACAGATGACCGAACCCAAGCGCCGTCCGACGCTCAAAGAACTATTGGTGGCCCAAGAGCCCGAGTGGCTCGTGTTGGGTGCCGGCTCCAAGGTGTTGGGCCCAGTGCCCCAGGTCATGCTGTTGAAGGCGGTACTGCGCGGTGGCCTGGACGAAACCACGCTGGTGCGCCCGGTTGGCCAACCCCAGTGGCGGCCAGTTCGCGATCACGCTCGGCTTCGGGCGGCTCTGGCTAGGGTAAGCTCGAGGCCTTCGGGTATTCACACCAGCACTGAACAGGCTACCTCCCAGCCCGCTTCGGGAACGCGCACGCGCCGCCTCTCGCCGCCCCCTCGCCCTCGCGCTTCTGGCGAATAGAAAAACAAGTAGCCCTCGCACCTGCCTGTGAGGCGGCTCCTACTTTCAAACCTTCAGCCGCTGTCTTCGGCCGTTTGGCCAGTCGTGTGGCAAAAACCTCGCGACAAAACTGTCAGAAGCTTGATTCTGGTGGAGCGCCCCGGTATGCGTCTCAGCTTCAACTAGGGATAGACCACGCGGTGCCCGGTGTCCTGGGAGATGCGGACAGCGGAGCGCTGTGTGAAGGAGAGTTCTGATGAGGCCAGCAACAGCGTTCGCGTTAGTGATGACCGCGCCACTCGCGATTCAGGCGCAAACCATGGATCCGGCGGCCGCGCCCGCACCGGCGGACCCTCAGACCACCGAGGTCCAGATGCAGCCTGCGGCGCCGCCACCCGCCGAGGCCCCAGCCCCAGCGCCAGCTCCTGCTCCGGCCCCAGCCCCAGCCCCAGCGCCAGCCCCGGTGGCTCAACCCGCTCCCATTGCGGCGGAACCCCCGGAGTCGACTGCATGGTCCACGACGAGCTCGAAGCTGATCTTGGGTGCCGATCGCTTGATGGGCTTTTACTTCTTCAAAGAAGTCGTGACTATCGACGCCAATTCCGAGGTCGAGCAGTCGGGGACGCAAATCAATTTCCTGGTTGGCACTGGCTCCCAGGGCCAAGCGTTCAACCCCGCCACAGCACCGCGTGCGACGTTCGACTTCGTGATCGGTGGCGGACTGACGCTCGGGGGAGCGCTCGGCTACATGAGTCGCTCGGGCGAGGTCAAAACCACGGTCGAAGGCGTGTCCGTCACCGTGGACGACGCGACCTATTCGGCGGTTTTGTTCAATCCTCGCGTCGGGTACATGATCCGAACCAGCCCCATGTTGAGCATTTGGATCAAAGGCGGGCTCAGCGTCTACCAGTTCAAGGTCGAAGAACCGGAAATCGAGGGTGATCCAGGTTTCGAGCAGACGTTTACGGGTACACAGCTCACTATCGACCCAGCATTGGTCCTGACGCCCGTCGATCACGTGGGCATCCTGATCTCGCCGGTGATCGACCAAGCCTTGACCGGCAACTGGGAGTTGAGCTCCGACGGAGTGAGCACAGAGGAAAATTATCGCTGGTCGAACTACGGCGTCTCGGCAGGGTTGGCCGGCTTTTTCTGAAATTGCCCTTTACGGCGCATAGCTCCGGCGCCAAACCCGTCGCATGGAACAAAGCTTCTGGTTTGAGCGCTGGAGCGAGGGGCGCATCGGCTTTCACGAGCAGGGGGGCAACCGCAGGTTGCACGAGCACTGGCAGGCCTTCGTTTCTCGGTACGGGCCCAAGCCTGCTAGCTCACCGGGTCGCGTGCTGGTGCCGCTGTGCGGAAAGTCAACCGATTTGCGGTGGTTGGCCGCACGAGGTCACGAGGTCGTCGGCGTAGAATTCATCGAGGCGGCAGCCGAAGCCTTCTTTCGCGAGTCGGGTGTAGAGCCGGAGCGGACGCAGGAAGCGGGAGCGATTCGCTATCGACATCGAGCCATTAGCATTCTCGTGGCCGATTTCTTCGCGCTGCCCGAGCTCACCGTTGGGTCGATCGATCTCATCTATGATCGGGCGGCTCTCGTGGCGGTAGCACCCGAGCGACGGGCTCAATACCTGGAGCAATTGGCGCGCTTGAGCCAGCCGCAGGCGGGGTTGTTTCTCGCGACCTTCGAGCACGACAGTGGCTCCGGGCCACCCTTTTCGATTGCCGATACCCCACAGCTACTTTCGTCGCACTTCGACAGCGTCGAGCGCATCGCGGAGCACGACATCCTCGAAGCCGAACCCCGTTTTCGCGAGCGAGGCGCCAGCTCGATGCTCGAGGTCGTCTGGTTCGCGAGGCGCTTGGCTACGCCAGCTCCTGCCACCTGATTGGGCGTGCTAGCCCGCTGGACGCCCGGCGCGAGCCTGAGCTACTGCTCGAGCATGATCGAAGTGTATCACTACCCCAAATGCGGCACCTGTAAGAAGGCGCTGAAGTGGTTGAACCAACGTGGCGTCCAGGTGCGATTGATCGACATCGTCGAAACACCACCCAGTCTCAGCAAGCTCAAGCGTGCTCTCAAAGCGAGCGGCTTACCGGTCGCCAAGCTTTTCAACACTTCCGGCCAGTCTTATCGTGCCGGCAACTACAAACGCCGACTCGAAACCATGAGCGACTCCGAGGCCCTGACCGCCTTGAGCCAGGACGGAAAGCTCATCAAGCGCCCGCTGGTTTTCGCGGACGACTTCGTCTTGGTTGGTTTCAAAGAAGACGACTACGCCGCTCGCTGGTGACCACGAAACCGTGGCGTTGGAGTCACTGCCCGTCTGAAAGTGTGATTGCCCGGCACACTCGGGCCGAATACCGCGCTTGATTGGCGTGTGGAGTGCGCGCTTTTCTTGGCGTTGCCCAACGCGATCGTGTGGAATGGTTCGTGCTCTCGTCGTGGCATCTCATGGGCTTGCTTGGCGCTGCTGGTCATACCAATCGTCGCATAGGGCGAATCGTGTGCTTGTTCCTCGCTTCGGCTGGTGTGCTCTTGTGTGCGGAAGGTGAGGGGGTGCGTGCCGAAGATAGGGTCGCCCAGCCGCTGGGTTCGCCGCCGTCGGTCGAGCACGCTGTGCTGCCAGGAACGCCTGCGGAAGGCGTTTTCAAGCTGCTGACGTACAATGTGGCCGGTTTGCCCGGTGTCTTGTCTGGGTCCGATCCCGAGACGAATACCGGGCAAGTCAGCCCCTTGCTGAATCACTACGACGTGGTGCTGGCTCAAGAAGACTTCGCCTACCACGCTGATCTCGTGCAGAGCGCCGTGCACGGCTACCAGCTCGGGCCAGGTTCCCCGAGCGCTTCTTTGCTCGGGGACGGTCTTGCTCTCTTGTCCAAGTTTCCTGTTCGATTCGATGCCCGCGAGCGCTGGCAGGCTTGCAACGGCTACTTGTTTGCGCAGAGTGATTGCTTGGCGGACAAGGGTTTCTCCAGCGCAAAGCTAAGCGTCACGCTGGGAGCGGACATCGCCGTGATCAATCTGCACGCGGATGCCGGACATGCCGAAGGGGACGTCGCCGCTCGGCGGGCTGGTTTTTCGCAACTGGCGACTTTCATCAGTCAGCGGTTTGCGGGGCAAGCCTTGATTGTCGCGGGCGACACGAATTTGGACCAGCGCGATGCGAGGGACCTGGCCATTCTCGATGATTTTCTGTTGCAGACCGGACTGCGTGAGGTTTGCCAAAGCTTCGCGTGTCAGGGCCAGAACCTCGACCGCGTCCTGTATCGCAGCTCGAAAGCTCTCGAGTTGCGGCCGCTCTCGTGGAATGCCGATGGTCGCTTCATCGGGCAAGCGGGCGCGCACCTCTCCGATCACCTGGCCATGGCGACCACGTTTGCGTGGAAGATGCGCGACGCGTCCAGCGAACGCCCCGCCGTGGCCATTGGGCCTCGCCCGCCAGCTCCATAGTTCCTTTGCGGTCGACTCGTGACCAAGGTTGACCGCTTCAGCTATCGGGGCGCCTCAAATTTCTGCGTGGGCTTCGACGACGAACTCGTCCGTTTCTGGCACATAGCGTGCAGAAAACAGAATTGGCCGGCAGCAGACGCTGCAGTCCTCGATGTAGCTTTGCTGTTCCCCACCGCCCGGATCGGGTGTGCTTTCGATAGGTTCTCCGCAGTGTGGGCAGCGCAGCATGGTTTTGAGTGCGTGTGGACTTTACGCCAACCGC
>CBFGRJ010000089.1:0-21967 GCA_965651135.1 uncultured Myxococcales bacterium | reverse complement strand
AGGCTTGGGCGGCACCGGAGGCTTGGGCGGCACCGGAGGCTTGGGCGGCACCGGCGACTCGGGCGGAACCGGAGGCGCGAGTAGCACCGGTGGTACGAGCGGCACTGGCGGCGCCAGCGGCACTGGTGGCTCGAATACCTCTGGCGGTACGGATGGCTCCGGCGGTACGGATGGCTCCGGTGGTTTGGCCGGCGCGAGCGGGGCAAGCGGCACCAACGACGCGGGTGGCGCGAGCGGCGCTGCGACGAGCGACGGAAGTACCACTACGCAGGGCGACGGGGGCAGCGGCGCCAATGTGACCGGTAGCGTTACCGCAGGCGGCAGTACCAGTACCAGTACAGACCAGGGGTTGGGTGGCACAACCGGGCCCACTCCCCCTGCGCCGCAGGGCGACGAGGATTCGGGTTGCGGGTGCACCGTACCGGGTGGCTCTTCGAATCGTCAGGCCTTTCCCGCGCTGCTGCTCTTGGCCTTCGCGCTCGTGCGCCGGTCGGGGTACGCTCTGAAATCGTAGAATCCGAGAACCGACCGCCGGCTGACGGCGCATGCGCGAGGCACGGTGGGGATGGGCATCACACGTTGCGGTCTTTGGCGCAGCGGCTGCATGGGGTAGACTGACTTGGGTGACGGATGAGCTCGATTCGCCGGATCCGCTCTCGGCTGCCGAGCGGCTGGCCTTGATGCAGGCGCCGCGGCCGCGCAAACTACCCCTGGCTCCGCTGGCTCGCCCCGCGCGGCGTAATCTGCCCTTGGCCGATGACGTTGCGCCCTCCGACAAGGTGAGGCCCATCTACTGTGTTTGGGAAATCACGCTGGCTTGTGATCTGGCTTGTCGCCATTGTGGCTCGCGTGCTGGGCGCGCTCGCCCAGATGAGCTGTCGACCGACGAGTGCTTGAGCGTGGTACGACAACTCGCGGAGCTGGATGTCAAAGAGGTCACGCTGATCGGCGGCGAAGCGTACCTTCGACCCGACTTCACCCAAATCGTGGCGGCTCTGGCCCAGCACGGGATCGCGACGAGCACTACGACGGGTGGCCGGGGTTTCACTCGGGAATTGGCTGCTCGCGCCAAGGACGCCGGGCTGAGCTCGGTGAGCGTGTCGCTCGACGGGCTTTCTGCCACGCACGACCGCCTGCGCGGCGTCGACGGATCGTTCGATGCGGCGCTTTCGGCGATGCATCACTGCCGCAAGGTGGGCCTTCGGGTGTTCAACAACACGCAGATCAATCGCTTGTCCATGCCCGAACTGCCATGTCTGCTCGACATTTTGATCGAGCAGGGCTCGAGCGCCTGGCAGCTGATGTTGACGGTGCCGATGGGGCGCGCGGTCGACGAGCCCGAGGTGATGCTGCAGCCCTACGAACTGTTGGCGCTATTCCCCATGCTCGCCGAGCTCAAAAGGCGCGCTGATCGCGCCGGTATCGTGATCTGGCGAGGGAACAATCTGGGCTACTTCGGGCCCTACGAAACTTTGTTCAAGGGTTGGACGCCTGCGGGTCACCATGGCTCGTGCGGAGCGGGTATGTCCACGCTCGGCATCGAAGCCGATGGCACCGTCAAGGGTTGCCCCTCGCTCGGGACCGAAGCCTGGGGTGCCGGCAACTTGCGCGATGCACCGCTTTCCAGCATTTGGGAACGGGGCGGGCCGATGCGCTATACCCGTCGCCGCAGCGTTGCGGACCTTTGGGGCCATTGTAAGAGCTGCTACTACGCAGACGTTTGCCGCGGGGGCTGCACCTGGATGGCAGACATGCTGCTTGGGCGACCCGGCAACAATCCGTACTGCCACCACAGGGCACTCGAGCTAAAGGCGCGCGGTTTGCGGGAACGAGTCGAAAAAATCGAAGAGGCAACCGGGTTGCCATTCGACCAGGGACTGTTTCGAATCGTGGAGGAGCCCCTTCCGCCGTGCTAGGCTCGCTGCGGAGTCGCCGGGATGAACGCTTCATTAGTTCCTTGCAGTGCGTGTCACCGACACGTGTTCGACGTCGAAAAGGTCTGCCCCTTTTGCGGAGTGGAGCTCACCGAAAAGCGGCCGTTGCGGCGAGCTGCGCCGGCTGCTCGCATGAGCCGAGCAGCGTTGTTTGCGCTGGGCACGATCGCCACTAGCACCGTTGCTTGTGGTGGCGACACGAAAGAGGGTGGTGACGACACGGACACGAGTGCGAGCACCACCGGCAGCACCGCCTCCACGACCGCATCCACTAAAGGCTCGAGCACGACGACAGGCAGCGGCACGACTAGCGTCGGTCCGGTGTATGGAGCTCCAGCGACGGGTGGCGCGTCTGCGACGGGAAGCGGCGGAACAGGCGGAGAAGGCGATGGTGGCTCGGGTGGCGCTGCCGGCGCCTCTGGAGACGGAGACGCAGACGGCATCGGCGGCGTCGGCGGCGTCGGTTTGAACAACACGTCGAGCGGGCCGACTCCGGTTTACGGCGCTCCGCCCAGCCCAGAGCGGCCCAGCCCAGAGCGCTAACGCCTGTCTTTGTTCCCAGAGTCGATGGACAAGTCGGACGCAGGGCTCCAGACTTCGTCCACCATGCTACGAGGCTTCGACCTAGCAGTCATAGGCGGCGGGAGCGGCGGGCTCGCCGCCGCGCGACGAGCAGCAAGTTACGGGGCGAAGGTCGTGCTCGTAGAGGGCGCACGCCTGGGCGGCACCTGCGTCAACGTGGGGTGCGTCCCGAAAAAGATCATGTTCAACGCCGCGGACCTCGCCGAGCGGCTCGAGCATGCACACGACTACGGGTTCATCCTCGAGCGAGAGGGCTTCGATTGGGCCAAGCTCAAGCGTGCGCGGGACGCCTACGTCGAACGGCTCAACGAGATTTACGAGCGCAACCTGGACGTCGATGGTGTCACGCTGGTGCGTGGGCGAGCGGAGCTGTCTCGGGAAGGCGTCTTGGTGGATGGCAAGTTGATCGCCAGCAAACACATCCTCGTCGCCACCGGTGGAAGGCCCAACGTTCCCGAGATTCCTGGAGCGAGCCTGGGCATCACCTCGGATCAATTTTTCGAGCTCGAAGCGCTACCCAAGCGCGTGGCCGTGGTGGGCGCCGGCTACATCGGCGTCGAGCTAGCGGCTATTTTCCGCAACCTGGGCAGCGATGTGACCTTGATTTTGCGCGGCGAGCAGCTGCTCAAAGACTTCGACATCTTGCTGCGCGAGACGCTGCTCGAAGCCATGACGCAAGCAGGCATCAATCTCGTGCCCCGCTGCCTGCTTGGCGAGGTGCAACGACAACCCGATGGGCGGCTCGAAGTCCGGGGAGTGGAGGGCGAATCGTTCGGTGGCTTCGATTGCGTGCTGTGGGCCATCGGCCGCAGCCCCAATACAGCCGGCATGGGTCTGGAGCGCTTGGGCGTGGCGCTCACCAGCGAGTCGTTCATTCAAACCGACGAGTGGCAGAACACCAACGTACCGAATGTGTACGCGGTGGGAGATGTGACCGGCAAGCGCCCTTTGACGCCGGTCGCCATTGCAGCCGGCAGAAGGCTGGCCGATCGCCTATTTGGCGGAAAACCGGAGAGCAAGCTCAACTACGAGAATATTCCGAGTGTGGTGTTCAGCCATCCACCCATTGGTACGGTTGGGCTCACCGAAGAAGAAGCGCGCGCCGCGTACGGCAGCAGCGTGAAGTGCTACATCCACCATTTTCGCAACATTTACTACGCGGTAACCCAACAGCGCCCGATCACGGCGATGAAACTCATCACAGCGGGCGCAGCTGAAAGGGTAGTTGGAATCCACGTCATCGGCATGGCGGCGGACGAAATGATCCAGGGGTTCTCGGTAGCGGTCGTCATGGGCGCCAGCAAGCGCGACTTCGACAACACCGTCGCCATTCACCCAACCGCAGCGGAGGAGCTGGTCACGCTGCGCTGAGCATACGGCGTCGGTCTTACACCAGGTTCGATAAGTCACCCGGGTCTTCGATCAGCGCCGAGTCCGCCAGATTTGCCCAATGTCGGCATCCACGCTTTTCGCGAAGCAGCCGGCTCCCGCTAGACGCCAGGTTCCTGTGGCAGGCTCGTATCGCATGCAGTACGGTCGCCGAAGATGACGGGATCGGCCACCGACGAGAGTAAGCCCGCCAACCGAGCGGCCGAGAAAGGCTCGGGGCCCACCACCGGGCTGATGCTGGCGGGTCTGCTTCACGCCGGAGTATTGGCGTGGACCTTGAACTATTCGGGCGATCTCCTGTCGCCCGCACGCCTACCCTACGGCGGTTTGTTGGCAGGCATTGCTACCGCAGCCCTGCTCACCATCTTTTTGATCGCCGCGTTTGCTCGACGCGGCGCGCTTTCCTTCGTGGTGGTGCCAGCCATGCTCGTGGCCGGAACCTTCGCGCATGCCGCCTCGGCCGTGAGTGCGGAGAGCGGCGTGGCGCCCGAGACACTGGCGGGACTGCTGGGGTTTGGCGCCTTGACGGTCGCCATCACGCTTTCGTTCGGAGCGGCTGCCATAGCCGCCAGAATTTCACCGCGCTGGCGCCGCATCCGTTTCGATCAGTCGCCTGCGTTCCGCCTCGGTGCCCTGGGTCTCGTGGTGGTGATTGGTGTGGCTGCCATCTCCGAGCACGTCGCACCGCTGGCTGCGCTGCTCGCCGTCGTCGGCGTCGTGTCACTCGGAGCCTCGCTCAATGCGGTGGAACGTGACGCTCCGCATGGGCTTGCCATGGCTGAGTTGGTCAGTGCCATGTGGCTATCGCTGGGAGCGATTTGGGCTGCGAGCATAGTCGCCGGCGCTCAACGCGTTTCGTCACCGTCGGCCGATTGGGAAGCCGCGCGCATTGCCATGCGGTTTGCCTGGCTCACCGCCATGCCATTGGTGCTATCGGTCCTGGTAGCGTTGCTGCCGCGAGTGACCGCTGCCGGCGCCGGCGTCAAGCGGGGCCGGTCTACCGTGCTGGCGAGCGCCATCGGCGTCGTCACGAGTATCGGCTTGAGCGAGGTAGTGATGAGGCAATCCTCGAACCTCTTGTCGGTGCGCCCCGAACCCGAGCTGACCAGCGCACGGCACGAAAAAGCGCCTCGACCGAGCGAGCCAGAAAAGCCGCCGGAGCCGGCACCAGCCGATTCCACTCAGCCCGGGCCCGCTTCGGCCGACGCCCAGCCCGCAGACAGCGCCCAGCCCGCAGACAGCGCCACAGACTCGCCGATGGTAGCTCCTGCCGGCGACGCCGGCGCGCCATTGATGCTGATCGAGGAGGATGCCGAGACAAAGCTCGTCTTGTCGATCAAGGTCGACGGTCCGATGCTACCGAAGGACGCTCGAGAGGGTGCAGCGAAGAGTCTGAAGCGGCTCATTCAGTGCTACGAAGAGTCCGACCATCGCGGCGAGCCGCGCGATCTCCGCCTGGGCGTGCTCATCGACAGCGTTGGCAGCGTGAAGCAAGTCGAACCCATCGAGCCCAAAGACGCAAGTCGCAAGTTCATCACTTGTTCCCAGCTCGCTTTCTATCGCTCTGGGTTTTCCAGTCCTCCGCGTCATACCTGGCTCGAGCTCTCCATGAGCTTCACGCCGAAGGGTTGACCGCGAGGCTACCGCAGGCGGAAGCTCTTCTGCACCGTAACGGGCTCTCCCTGGAACGGTGTAACACGGGCGCTACGGAACGCGCGCACCACACAGCCTTTGCGCACATCATCGCCCTGCAGATTGGCTAGGCTGGCGCCCATGACGCTGCCCGTAGGTGAAAAGGTGATCAAGACGGTGCCGGTGGCGCGCTCGGCGGCGCAATACTGAGCCCTCGCCACCGATGACGCCAGCGCTCGGCGTGCAGCCGCAGCATCGAACTTGTTGCCGGCACGTGCCGCCGGACGCTGCTCCCGCTGGGGCGCAGCCGGAGACGAGCGATGCTCACGATCCGCGTGCCTGCCCCGACCGGACGCGGCACGGTGGCTTCGCGACGATTCCGCGTCAGCCTCGGTGCGACTGCGCTCTTCTGCCCTGCCCTTCCCGAGCACCGGCAACTCTTCGACAGACAGCGCCTCGCCCCCTTCGGACTCGTCGTCACTAGCCTTCTTTTCAGCTTTGGGTGGTTCGTTCTCAGCGGAGCGCGACGCGGCGTTGCGGTCGGCGACCGCAGCCAGCGCCGCACTGGGCTCCGAGCCCAGTCTGCTCGCCATCCCCTTACTCAGCGAGGTGCCGACACCCGAAAATGTGGTGAACGTGAGCGCGGCTGCCACGCCGGCCAGCAACCAGGCGGCCCGCTCGAAAGCATTCCCCTGCGGCTGTGGCTCAGCGAGCGGCGCGATCGTGTGCGCTTGAGGGGCATAAGAATCCACACCGCGACTGGGTTCGGCCTCACGAACCGCCGGTTCCGGCGTGTAGTAGGCGCTGGCTTCGGGTGGAAACTGCCTCGCGGGGGCGGCTGGTTCGGCGGGGGGATAGAAGGGTGACTGTTCCGCGCTGGGCCGGCGAGGAGCCAGCGCGAACGCCGGCACCGTCGCCGTGGGCTCATCGTCATCCATGAACGCAGGGTGCACGGCGGGTAACCCGCTGCTCTGCGCCATACCCTGCGGGACGCGTGGCGGCGGAGGAATGGTGGGTGAGCGAAGCGTCAGACGTCCTGCTGGGCCTGCCGCGGCAGGGCTCGCCAGGCTCGTGCCCTGCTCGGGGAGCGCGCTACGCGGAGACGGCCCAGCCGAAGGAGGTTGGCTGGGAGGGCGCACCGCAGGCGAGCCGCCGGTAGGGTGATGCCGGCGCGGCGCAGGCGAGGGCGGCACCTGCGACGACCGCGCGGCGATTTGCCGCTCGCGCACCGTTGCAGAAACCAGCGTCGCAATTTGCGGGACCTCGAACAACGGAGCCCACGTCTTGGTGGCAGGGCGCCACACGATGGGTTCGCACGACGCCAGCCTTCCATCCCAAATGCCAGCAAGGTCGTCTTTGCCGACCTTGAGCAACAGCAACCAGCGCGGGCTCGAGCCGGCTTCGCCCAGCGCACTCGACTCGGACGAAGCAGCGTCTTCGACGCGAGCGGGCTTGGTTGGATGCGCAGGCGGGGGGCTTTGCCTGCCACGCTGAGCGCTGCCGGTGTGCTCGAGCCACATCTGGTCTCGCCCAGCCGATCGGGCCGGTTCGAGAGCTGCCCAGGGCGTGCTGCGCTGCGCTTTGATGCGTTTGATCTTGTGCGCCTTGCGAGTCGGCAGCGGTGGGGGACGCTTGGTTCGATGCTGAGCCGTGTTGCGCGCACCGCGTGCTGACGCGTCGTTGGAGCGCGTAGCAGCACCCGCCGCTGTGGAGGCGACGGTCGTGCGCGCACCGGCGCGCTGAGATCGAGGTTCACGTTCGCGCATCTGCATGCTCGACTGGGGACACCGTCCTAAGCCCGGCGCCGCGTTGTGTAGCATAATGTGGTCGACCGTGGATTGTCTCTTCTAAATCGCTAATCGATCGCGATCGGCTCGCCAGTCGGGGGGCCCCCTACCCCGCGCGAAGTTTCCGCAGCGAGCGAAAACTAGCCCACTTTTTCTACTGTCGTCGAAGCGCGTTCCTGAAGCGCTAACGCGTGCAAGGGCGCGTAGCCCCTTTTTTCATGCTGCCACAGTTTGTTAGCCGGCTTACCTTTCAAGCCAATCGTGGTCGGAGACCCCCATGCGCCCGAGGGGGTCTGGCGCGCGTACCAGCCCGAGACGCGCGACGCTTCGCCCCGCAGAGCACCTCGGAAGTGTCCGCGCTAAACCAAAAGCTGAGTGGACCTCGAATACGTGCTGAAGTGGATGGTCGGGCTAAGCTCGCTGTTCGCGCTGGCGCTGCAGCTCAACAGGCCCAGAGCCAACAATCGAGGCTGGGTCGTGGTGCTGGGAGCCCTGCTGGGGCTCTTGGGTCTCGGAGTGGCGCTACGCATCGACGGGACGGGCTACGTGCTCGGTCTCCTGTGGCTGTCGTTCGTCGGGCTGCCCACGTTCGCCCTGCGGCGCCAGCTTGAGCTGCTCGAGCTGAATCAGAGCTCGCGTGCAGCCCGTTGGGCACGCATCACGGCATGGGTTCATCCGTTCGACGGCTTGCCGGAACGAGCGCGCTTCGTCGCCGCGCGCTCGCTGATGGACGAGGGTGAAGTGGCGCAAGCTCGAGAGCTGCTCCTTGCATTGACCGAAACCGAAGAGCTCGGCGAGCTCGCCCGACTCGAAGCCTGGAGGCTCGACGGACAGTGGCGCCAGATCGTCGAGTACATCGAAGCGCAACCGGTCGGACAACGAGATCTGCGCCTGGCGCCCCTGTACATGCAGGCCTTGGGAGAAACAGGAGACATTTCGAACATGCTCGCCTGGTTTGGCAAGCTGCCCGGGCCGCTCCGGCGTTACCGGCGACTCTTGCAGCAAACGGCCGCCTACGCGGGTAGGCCGGAGCTGCTGCGCGAGCTCTCGCTTCACGGCTCGAATACCCGATTGGTGCCGCTCGACTCGTATTGGGCCGCGATTGCGGAGCAGGCCTCGGGAAACACCGCCGGGGCTCGCCCACTCTTGGAAGCGGCGGCGCAACACCCGACGACGGCGCGCCTAGCGGTCAGGCGCATCCGGCGACCCCTCGAACCCGTGCGACCAGCGGATCTGTCCAAGCCGGCGCGGGTGGCGATGGCACTGCTCGAAAGCCAGGTGCGGGCCATGCGGGCAGAGCTTCCGGCTCGTGTCGCCAGACCCTGGCTCACCTGGGCACTCAGTGCAGTATTGCTCATCGTATTCGCGATCGGCCGAGGCACGACCGATCAAACGAGGCTCATCGACATGGGCGCTTTGGTTCTTCCCGCCGAGCTTTTGCCGGACTCGTGGCGTTTGGTGAGCGCCGGATTCTTGCATCTCGGCGCTACTCACCTGGGCATGAATATCTTGGCGCTCCTGTTCCTGGGAGGTGTGGTCGAACGGCTCTGGGGCAAGGCCGTCTTTTTGATGTGCTTTTTTGCTGCCAGCGTCGGAGCCTACTGGTTGGCCACATTGACCGTGGAGGCTACATTGGCCGAGCCGAAGGTGTTGTTGGGGGCTTCAGCTGGCGTGTTCGGCTTGGTCGGCGCGCTGTCGGCGTTCGAGGTCGTCGCCTCTTGGTTCGGCCACACGCCTTTGTTCAACCGACGATTGCTCGCCCTTGCCCTGCTCGTGCTCGCACAGCTCGTCTTCGATTGGTTTACGCCCATCGTCAGCTCGTTCCTCCATCTCGCCGGCGTTGGTTTCGGCGCACTGATGGCGCTGCCCTTCGCGATCCGGTATTGGCATCCCGCCCGAGCCCGTTGACTTCCGAGCATTTCGGCGGCCCGGAAAGCTACAGCCAGGCTGCTTTATCACTCTCGGTTGGCACGCCGGAACCTTCGAGGAGTAAGTTTATTCGGCGATCGGAGACAGACATCATGCGGACACGACGACTTGCGCGGGAGATGGCTTGGCTTGTTGCGGCGAGTGTTGCGATCACGGCAGCCTGCGGTTCGTCGAACAAAGACGACGACGACGATCCTCCGGCCTCGGTCGGCACGACGGGGACTTTCCCGTCGGGGAACACCAGCAACGGCAACACGTCGGGCTTCAACAACTCCGGCTTCAACAACGGCAACACCGGGACCACCGGCAACATGATCGACCAGATGAACGACAACTGCGTCGGCATCGAACCGGTGGCAGGTGAGGACTGCGACGAAGCCGGGCTGGTTTGCGACGACGAGCGTGGGCGTGCCTGCACCTGCGGAGGCAATTCCGACTTTTTCCCCGAAGGCATCTGGACCTGCCGCGGTGTCGATCCCGGCGGTGCGGGCGGCGCGGGCGGTGCCGGGGGCGAAGGTGGCCAGAACGCTGGTGGCGCCGGCGGCGACGACGGCTGAAGCAGCAGCCACGTCCGTCAGAAGCGATCTTTGGCAGCCCTGGCAGCTGCCAACACGCTCACCGGATCGGCCGAGGCGTCCAGCCCCAGGCTGCGCACCAATTCTCGACTTGCTGTACGCATGAACGGATTTGTCTCTCGCTCTTCCGCCATGCTGGTCGGCATCGTCGTCTTCCCCTCCCGGCGCAGCGCCGCAACTCGCTTCGCCTTCTCCAAAATGGCTTGATTCGTTGGTTCGAGCGAGGCTGCGAAGCGCAGGTTGCTCTCGGTGTACTCGTGCCCGCAAAAGACGCGCGTGTCGTCCGGAAGCTCGGCGAGCTGTTCGTTCAACGACGTATACATGTCACTCGGCGTACCCTCGAACAAGCGGCCGCACCCAGCTGCGAAGAGAGTATCCCCGGTGAACACCACGTCCTCCACGATGTATGCGATAGCACCGCGCGTATGGCCGGGTATGTGCATCACCCGAAACGACAGTCCCGCTACCTCGAACTCGTCTCCATCTTCTAGAAACCGCGTCTGCTCGGGGATCCGGCCGCGGTCCGACGCGTGCCCGAACACTTCGATTCCAGGCTCGCGGGCTTTGAGCGCGCGGTTGCCACCGACGTGGTCATGGTGGTGATGGGTGTTGAGGATCGCGACCAAATGCAAGCCGTGCTTCGCCAATGCGCGCAACACCGGCCCCGCTTCACTGGGGTCGACGACAACGCAAGCAGAGCTGTCGGCCGCCGTCAGCAAGTAGGCGTAATTGTCTCTGAGACAGGGCACGATCTCGATGCGCATGTGGGCAAGGGTACACCATCCGTCGTCGGATACGAGCTTGCGTTAGTGCGCGGGAATTGGTGTGGTGGAAAATGCCACGGTGCAGCGCCCACCGATCGTCCACCGATGGCCCGCCGTCGCTCTCTGCAAACGCTCATTCCGACGCGCGACAAACGCCCAAGTAGGTGTGCGGCAATGTGAGCACCAGCGGTGATGTGAGCGCCCTATGGCCACACCGCGCGAAAATGCGACGCAGGTAGGCAGAAAGCCAGGCCGAGGCCCGCCGGACGACCGTGGTACTATGAGCGTCGAGGGTCTATTCTGTCCATGCTAGCGGCCGTGTGCCTAGCCGAGAAATGACGACGAGCAGCGAATCCGTTGGTGAGGTCTCGCCGACACCCGGTCAGCCAAGTCCGGGTGATTGGATTGGCAAGAAGTATCGTCTAAAGGAGCTTCGGGGCGCCGGTGGGATGGGCACGGTCTGGGTGGCGCACAACTCGGTCTTGGATATCGACGTAGCGCTGAAGCTGATGCGCTTCGAGCAATTCCAAGCCGACCCAAAGCGCATTTTCCGCAGACTGCTCCAAGAGGCACGAGCCGCAGCACGGCTCGAACATCCCGCCATCGTGCGCGTGTTCGACTTCGGCCTGACCGAGGTGGGGTCACCCTACATCGTGATGGAACTGCTGCACGGCGAATCGCTAGCGGAGTTGATGGCCCGCGAGCCTCCCATGGAAGCCACCAAAGCCGTTCAGCTCTTGCTGCCCATCGCCGACGCGCTGGCTACGGCACATGGCCGAGGCATCATCCATCGCGACATCAAACCCGAAAATCTGTTTCTCTCCACCGATGACTACGGTCGGCTGCAACCCAAGATAGTGGACTTCGGAGTCGCGCGGTTTCTCGAGGGCGGACGCACGCTGACGCGGTCGGGTGCGCTGATGGGAACCCCGGACTACATGGCGCCCGAGCAAGCCCGCGGCGAAGCCGGCATCGACACGCGCGTGGATATCTGGGCGCTCTGCGTCGTTCTTTATGAGCTCATCGCTGGCTTTCGACCCTTCGGGAGCCCAGACGCCAACTACCTGGCTGTGCTGCGCGCCATCGTGCACGACGACATGAACCCCGCCATTCGGGGAGCCGTCGACGATGCGCTTTGGTTGATTTTGGAACGGGGTCTCCGCAAAAAGCCTCACGAGCGCTGGGATACCATGCGCGTGCTGGGCGAGGCGTTAGCCCTGTGGTTGTACGAGCGCGGCGTGCGCGAAGACGTGCTGGGGGCGTCGATCAAAGCGACATGGCTTCAGTCCGGGCTAGGCGGCGTCAAGATCGAAACCGCATCCATGTCCCCACCGGCCAACCCCCCTCCCGAGTCCGGCACCGAGCGCAGCGCCAGTCAGCCGGAGCTAGGGCCAGGAAGAGCCTTCACCGAAATCGTCGCCCGCCCCGTGCTGAACGTTTCGTTAGCGGGAGTGCGGCCGTATGCGAGTCACTCGCTGTCGCTGCCGTCTCCCAGGTCCGAGCAAGGCTCGGTGGGCGGCTCGGTTTCGCTCAGCGAGGCCATCAACGAAGTTCTGAAGCTTCCGCGCGATGCCGTCGACTCAGCACCGGAGTCGGGGTCCCCTGCTGCATTCAGCGATAGCGAGCCGCCGACCACGCCCGCCAGCTCCAACCTGCGCCGAGTAGTCAGCTCCAGCCCCCTCGTAGAGCAAACGCGAGAGATCAGAAGACTGGTGCTCGCCAGCATCGGGGTGACGGCGCTGCTCGGATTGGCCATGGTGCTTTTGCTTTGGGATCAGCGGCGCCTGCCAAACCCCAGTCCGCCACCTGCCACACCGAGCCTGCAGGCCAAGGTCGAACCGACTCCGCCGCGTCCCACTTCGGTAGCCGAGCCTGTCGCGGTGCCCGAACCCGTGCCAGTGCCAGCGCCCTCCACGACCACCGCCTCGCTCGACGAGCCAGCGTTGCCCGCAGAGGTCGCGTCGGCATCAGCGTCGACCATCGAGCCTACGGCAGAAGAACCTTCGATCAAGAAGGCCTCGGTCCGGCCGCGCGTCAAACCGCGGGCCCAGAAAAGGCGGCAGAAGAACAAGTATGAGCTGGGCTTCTAGAGCATTCGGACTGCTGCTCGCAATCAGGGTGGGACTCATCGGCGGGCCAGCTGGAACGCTCGCGCACGCCAAGGCTTCGGAGGAGCAGCCCGAGGCCGAGCTGGTACGAGCCCGCGAGCTTGCCCATCAGGGCATCGAGCTGTTCGAGAAGTCTCGCTGGCAAGAGGCTCACGAACGGCTCAGCGAAGCGTACGCCTTGTTTCCAGCTCCTACGGTGGCTGTGCTGGACGCGCGCGCGCTCGAAAAGCTAGACAAGCTGATCGCCGCGCAGGCGCGCTACGGGCAAGCCGCAGAGTTTCCCATCAAACCGGACACCTCCAAGCCCTTTCAGCGCGCCGTCAGAGAAGCCAAGCACGAACGCCAGCGCCTCGCCGCGGAGATCCCCACACTGGTGCTGGACGTGCGTCATGCTGGCCCCAGCCATCACTTGAGCATCAATGGCCAGCCTTTGCCCGAGCAACAATGGGGCGAGCGGCGTCAAGTCGATCCGGGTACGTATACCATCGTCGTCCAACGCGCGGACGCGGTCGAGCTCCGCGAGAGCGTGACGCTCGAGCGCGGCGCTGCCGCGCACGTGGTCCTGACGCTGCGTCGTACCGAGTCCGCGCCAGCGGCTCCTGTCACGAAAGTCGCCAACTCCGCGCCGCCGCCCTCGCCTGTCGCCTGGGCATCGCTAGGCGTCGGGCTCGTGGGCATGACCACTGGCCTGGTCGCCGGCGCCATGATGTTGGATGCCAAGTCCGAGCTGGACGATAGCTGCACCTCGGCCTGCCCCACGAGCAGCCAAGATGCGCTCTCCCGCTTTCGAACAGCCCGGACCGTCAGCATCGTGGGCTACTCCGCCGGAGCGGTCGGACTGGGGCTCGGGCTATGGCTGCTGATGGACCGCCCGAGCGATAGCGAGGCGCCGGTTACCGGCGCCGTGCTGTTCGAGCGAGGTGGCGGACAACTCAGGGTACGGGGGTCGTTTTGAAGAGCGGCTCGCGGCTGTTGCTCGCCAGCCTCGTCAGCGTGCTGGCCACCGCGTGTCCATTTTTCGTCGACGACCCCTACACGCTCGAGCAAGGTCCCAGCACCACTATGGGTGCAGGCGGCTCGGGCGGCGTGACCACTGCGCTCACCACAACGGGGTCGACGGGGTTGACGGGGTCGACGGGGTCGACGGGAGGAAGCGTCGGTTTCGCCGGCGATTCAGCTGGCGACGCCGGTGGAGCGGGCGAAGGCGGTGAAAGCAACCCGCCGGCGGCCGATTGTCGCGACCTGCTCCAGAATGGTATCGAAACCGACGTCGATTGCGGCGGTTCTTGTCCCGCGTGCCTGCCGGGTCAGCGCTGCCGCTTCAACGGCGATTGCACGAGCGGCGTGTGCAACGCCCTTGGCGTTTGCGAGCTCCCCACCTGTACGGACGGTGTAAAAAATGGCGGCGAGCTCGATGTGGACTGTGCAGGTCCCTGCGCGGGCTGCACACCCGGACAAGCCTGCAACCGGAACACCGATTGTCAGACCAGCATTTGCCAGGCCGGTCGCTGCCGCATCACGAGCTGTGGCAACAACTCGCGCGACGGCTCTGAATCGGACGTGGACTGCGGCGGCACCAGCTGCGCTCCTTGCGCGGCAGACGCCTCCTGCAATTCGGCTGAGGATTGCCAGAGCTTCGTCTGCGAGGACGGTGCCTGCAGGGCACCCAGTTGCTCGGACGGCGTCCCCAACGGTTCCGAAACGGATCTCGACTGCGGCGGCAGCTGCGACCCGTGTGACGACGAAGCTTCATGCCGCTACGCCGGAGACTGCATGAGCCTCGTGTGCGTTGCGGAGCGATGCAGCGCTGCCAGCTGCCAGGACGGAACCCAGAATGGCGGAGAGACCGATATCGATTGCGGTGGCCCGTGCCCTGCCTGCGGCATAGGCCAAGGCTGCACCCTTCCACCGCATTGCGAAACGAACCAGTGCCGCCAATCGGTGTGCACCTCGCGCGCTTGTAGCGACGGCGCACTAGACTCCGAAGAAAGCGACGTCGACTGTGGCGGGCCCTGCCCAGCCTGCGGCTCGGAGCAGAGCTGCAATTGGGACGCGGACTGTGACTCGCGAGTGTGTGCGCAGGGGATGTGCCGCGAAGCTGCCTGCGACGACACCGTGCTCAATGGCGACGAAGCCGACGTGGATTGTGGGGGCGCATGCCCACCCTGTGCAGCGCCAGCGCGCTGCGCCTCGGCCGCCGATTGCGACAGTTCGGTGTGCTTGGGCACGTGCCAAGCCGCCAGCTGCAACGACCTTGTGAAAAATGGGCTGGAAACGGACACCGATTGTGGCGGGCCCGATTGCCCGGCGTGTCTGTTTCTGCAAACTTGCGCAACTTCGAGCGACTGCCAAACCGGGTATTGCGCAGACGCTCGCTGCCGCGTCCCCAGAGCGCAGCCGTAGCGGAATGCCGCGCAACCTCAACTAAAAGCCTTGTCTCGGCAACGCCCGTTGACATGCGGGTAGCGTCGAAGGTATCGGCTGCTGTCACGGGGTAGATCACCAGCAATCAGGCCTCCAATAGTTACAGAGTCCGCGTAGTTTTCTGTACAGCTTGTTGATCTATCTCCATCGCCTACGTTTTTTGCGATCGTTTACCGAGCAAGCCTCGCCAAGATTTACGGGCTATCTTGCACCGGTCCAAGCTGGAAGAGCGTAATGAGCTTGAGTTCACAATTGGCCAATAAAATTGGGGTGCTGACTTTCACGGGGCTCGCGGCGGTCGCGGCCTCGTGCAGCGCAGAGGAGACCCCGCTGTTCGATGAGCCAGTGACCACGGTGGGCACTCAGGGTGGGCCGCAGAGCAGCAGCAACGGATCGGGCACCGGAGGTACGAGCAACAGTGAGGGGTCTGCTTCTACGGGTGGCTCTGGAGGCACCTCGGGCAGCGGCGGCACCAGCGACGGCGCTGCCAATCAATCCGCGAGCACGAACGATACGACGACGGCCACCTCCAGCGGCGGTACCGGGATGGGAACCACCGGCGGCATCACCTGCGATGACGATCAACTGTTCTGCAACGACGCGTGCGTCAATCATCGCTCGGACGATGAGCACTGCGGCAGATGCAACAACCCGTGCGGCGCGGACACCATCTGCGACGACGGCGAGTGCGTCTGCATCGAGGGGCTCGAAGACTGCGACGGCGAATGCGTGGACACCAGCACCAGCACCGACCATTGCGGAGCCTGCGATGTGACGTGTATCGGTGGCACTTGTGACGAAGGCGAGTGCATCTGCCCCGACGACGAAGTCAACTGTGACGGCGTTTGCGCCGACTTGACGAGCGCGGTGGATCATTGCGGCGAGTGCGGGCTTTCTTGCGGCGAAAACGCCATGTGCAACGAGAGCGCCTGCGAATGCCTCGAAGACTTCACCGAATGCGGCGAACAATGCGTCGATCTGCAAACCGACGCCAAATTTTGCGGCGATTGTGACACCGCTTGCACCACCAACCACATCTGCAGCAGCGCCGAGTGCACCTGCCCCGAAGATACGATCGAGTGCGACGACGTGTGCGTCAATCTCGCCACGGACGAAGAAAACTGCGGCTCCTGTGGTTATCAGTGCGAAGGACCCCATGTGTGCCTCACCGGCGTTTGTCGCTGTCCCGAAGGAACGACTCAGTGCGGCGAGCTCTGCGTCGATTTGTCCGCCAACGACAACCACTGCGGCGACTGCAACCAACCCTGCACGGGAAGCGATCACTGTTGGGATGGCGCTTGCTTCTCGGGACCTTGCGACGACATATGCGTCAACCCTGAGCGCGTGAGCGCCTCCGAAGATGGCTACCGGGTCGACCCACTGGGCACGAGCCAACGCTGTTTCGAGGTCGTCGACTACCACCCGACGCAGACCAATGAGCGCATCGTGTGCTGGAACTTCTCTCAAGGGCGCACGCTCAGTGTCAACGGCCAGTCCGTCCCTTGCCTCACCGACGCGGGCTATGCCCTGGGCAACCAGCGTGGCGGGGGTTACTGCGTCCAAGTGGGTCAAGGCCAAGGCGATGACGCCGGGTTCCTATTCCCCACCCGCTAGGTCGGGTTCTTCAGGCGGCGGAACCGGGCTCACCCTGAGCTTTTTGAAGTTCGTGATCGAAACGCGCCCGGGTGGCGCGCCGCGCGGCTTGGAAACGTCTGCCACACGGCATACGTGAACCTCCACGCGCCGGGCGCTGCGTGCCTTGCTGTACCAAGCTGCCAGCTCCGCAGCTCGTTCCAGCACCTCGCGGGGCACCGACAGCGCCTGTGGGTTCCTCACGATCACGTGGCTGCCTGGGACACCTCCGGCCACGTGCAGCCATGCGTCTCTCTTCGCGGCGACGCGAAAGGTCAAGTAATCGTTTTCGGTCGCGCCTTTGCCAACGAGCACCTCCCAGCCGTCCACCACGATCGTCCGATAGGGCTTGCCTTTGCTGCTCATCGCCTCATAGCCGAAACTTCAAATGCCTTGAACTGCCGAGGCCCCACATACCTCAAGCAGGGCCCGCCTCCAATCGTCCCACTCGCCCGCGAGAGCAGGTGCCCTGAAAGCTCCCACCTAATGCGCGGAAGAACCTCGACAACATCAGGAAAGCCAAGCTAAAGTCTTGTTACGTGTCGAGCTCTACGCCCAACCACGTGATCGATCTGGGGCGCCAGCTAGAGAAGCTGGAGCGCCAGCTGCATATCATGGATGCAGCGGAGCGAGTGTTTCTCGAGCGAGGCGTCGGCAGCGCTACCATGGATCAAATCGCCCACGAGGCGCGCGTGAGCAAGGGGGCGCTCTATCTGACCTTCAAGAACAAGGACGAGCTGTTCTTGGCCATCACCACGCGCGCCTTGCGCGAGCTGATTGAGACCTGGCAAACCGTCAAAGACTCGGACTCCTACCAAACGGGGTTCGAGCTCTATGAAATGACGCTCGTCTCCTTCGTTCAGTATGCGCTCGAGCATCGCGATCGCTTCCAGGTTGCGTTCGGTTGGTCTGCTTCTCAGTATACTTTGCGTCAGGATTCGCCCGCCTTTTCCGAGTACCAAAGCTTGATTCAAGCGGCGTCGTATTACGGATACGAAGCGCTCGAGCAGGGCAAGCGTGACGGCAGCGTCCGAGCCGACCTCGACAGCACCATCACCTCGTTTCATGTCTGGGGAGGCACGGTGGGCATGCTGATGCTGATTTACAACGCCGCCGAGACGAACCGACGCCTTCCCTATCCGGTCGATCTCTACGCCGCGCTTGCGGAGCACCTATCGGCTTTGCTCGCCAGCCTGCAGCAGCCTACAAGCCCCCAACCCTTTAGGCACCGACTGCGCGCGGCCCTGGGTGTGGACGCAGCAGAGCGATAGAGGACCAGTCGGCCCCCCTGGTCAAAGCCTCGCCGCCGCCTTAAGTAGGGGAACACGGGACATCATGCAAACCCATAACCTACCCGAAACGCCGACGGTGCTCGACATTCAACCCCTGGGTTTTCCCTGGCAGACGCAAGATCCATTTCTGTTCTGCGTCCATCATGACGACGCCTACCCAGCGGGCAACGAGGTGTTGGGCCCGGCCGCAAGCCTCGAGGGTCGCCAGATCGGCATGGACTTCGCGGGCAAAGACGGCTGGCGCATGTACCATGGCGACACCGTTCCCGGCTTTCCACAGCATCCGCACCGAGGTTTCGAAACGGTGACCATCGTTCGCCGCGGGTGGATCGATCATTCCGACTCGCTCGGCGCCACCGCGCGCTTCGGCGGCGGCGACGTGCAATGGCTCACGGCCGGTCGAGGCATCGTGCATTCCGAAATGTTCCCCTTGCTGAATCGTGACTCACCGAACCCGCTCGAGTTGTTTCAGATCTGGCTCAACCTACCGAGCAAATCCAAGATGGTGCCCGCTCATTTTTCCATGCTGTGGGCCCCTACGATCCCCAGAACCGTGCTGCGGGACGAGCAGGGAAAAAGCACCGAGATCACCGTAGTTGCCGGCCGGCTCGGTGAGATCGTGGCGCCGGGCACTCCCCCCAATTCCTGGGCGGCGGACGCCGGCTCGGACGTTGCGATATGGACCATCAGCATGGAGCCGGGTGCCCGTTGGGTGCTCCCGAGTGCCACAGCGGGCACCCTGCGCACTCTCTATTTCTTCAGAGGCGCCACACTCAACGTCGCGGGCAGCGCGGTCGAGGTGAACCATTCTGTCGCCGTGACAGGCCATGTGCCGGTCGAGCTACGCAACGGGGAGCAACCGGCCGAGCTCCTGCTGCTTCAGGGCAAACCCATCGAAGAGCCCGTGGCGCACTACGGGCCCTTCGTCATGAACACGAGGCAAGAACTGGAGCAGGCCATCCTCGACTATCGGCGCACCCAATACGGCGGCTGGCCTTGGCCGAGCGACGGCCCCGTTCACGCGCGCGACGCCGGCCGCTTCGCTCGTCACGCCGATGGCCGTGTCGAGCACCCCGAGTAGCGCCAATGCTCTCGATTTGACAGCATAATCCGGCGCCTATCCACTCACTAGCCTCGCGCGTGGAGCCCTGGTAAGCTTCGCGGTCTATGCGTCTTCTTCGTGGTTGGGTAGGCGCCTTGCAGGTGGCGGGCTTTGTCGTGGTGTGCGGCTGTGGCGATGAATCCGACTCCAACGTCTTCGACGACCCAAAGACCACGGGGGCGAGCACCTCGGGGTCGAGCTCGACCAGCAAGGGGACGACGGGAGGAGCCTCCAGCGGCAGCACTAATGGCTCGAATACCGGCAGCATGTCGACCAGCCAAGGCAATGCCAGCACCTCCAGCGGCGACGACGGTAGCGGTGGCAGCGGTGGTGGTGACGGCGGCAATGGCGCGAGCTCGAGCGAATCGTCGACCCGTGGGTCCGAGAGCAGCTCCAGCGGCGGCAGTGCGTCGTCCACGACCGGCGGCAGCGAAGACGACACCTACAGTGAGGTCTTCACGGGTGGCCAGTTTCATTTGGGACCGGTCGATTGGGAACAGAGCGAATGGTACAATTCGTGCTCGCCCTACCCGGAGCTGATTCAGGAGATCGAGGGCGACTTGTTGGCTGGCCTC
Organism: uncultured Myxococcales bacterium; assembly: GCA_965651135.1. GTDB lineage: Bacteria > Myxococcota_A > Polyangia > Polyangiales > Polyangiaceae > JAICQQ01. The sequence continues at coordinate 2,242 of CBFGRJ010000089.1, read as the reverse complement.
GAGCTGACGCACAACGGCGAAGGACAGCTGTGCGACGCCTGCGTCAAGCTCACGGCCGACACCGGCAAAACCGTGGTGGCGCGCGTCATCACGACGGGGGTGACCACCAAGAACAGTATCGATCTCAGCCCGGCAGCGTTCGAAGCCCTCGATTCCGGAGAATACCCGCGTTCGATGAGCTGGCAGGTCGTGAAATGCCCCGACACGGGCAACATCTATTATCAGTTCCAAACTGAAGCGAATGTTTGGTGGACGAGTCTATGGGTCCGCAATCCCCGCATCCCGATCGAAAAGGTCGAGGTGCAGAGCAGCAATCACAGCGGCTGGTTCGCCCTGCAACGGGGCTCCGATGGCACCTACACCGACGCTAGCGGCTTTGGCGAAGGCCAGTTCACCATTCGCGTCACCGCAGTGGACGGACAGACCATCGAAGATACGTTCCAAAGCCTCGAGCCGGGCGCGTTGCTTGAGTCGAGCGGCAACTTCGAGTGAAACACCGCGCTGCGCGAAGAGCCGGAACCGATTCCGGATCGTAGGCAATTTTCGAAGCAGGGTGTGTGAGCGGCGCACTGGCGTGACTCTCGCTACCCGAGCATGGTAGAGCGGCCCACCCGACAACGCTCGCCATCATGGAACGCTTCGAACGTCGCCTGAACCAAGCCCCCGATCCACGCGTCGCCTTTCAGGAGCCGGATGCCTTCATCTTCACGGCCAGCCGTCTCGCGAGCTTCGACGCGTCTACCGGCCATGGGGTGCTCGAGTGGCTGCGCCACCGCAGAAAGCCGCGCGTCGCCTTCAACCACATGACGTTCCCGCTCGAACCGGTAAAGTCCTGGGAATTTCCCGCGAACTACCCCGAACCCAAGGCGTTGCCCTTCCACCTGAGCTTCGTCGACGCCAGAACCCTCCGCCTCCAGTGGCGTAGCCGCGCAGGTTCGTTCGATACCCAAACCTCTCCAATGTTGGACGGACCGGTGCGTACCTCGAGCGACTGGAGGCACTCGCCCGGAGAAGGTGTGCACGTATTCCAGAGCCCCGCGGGCACTCTCGAGCTCGTCGAAGATCCCTGGAGTATCAGGGTCATGGATGCCGGCGGTAAGCTCTTGTTTTCTACGCGTACGCTGGGCGAGAGCAAGTGCATGATCGCAGGGCGGCCCCTACCCTTTTGCTTCGCCCGGCGACCCGAAGATCTATCGCAGAGCATGGCCGCAGCCTTCAGTCTTCACGCGGGCGAAATGATTTTCGGCTGTGGCGAGAGCTTCACCGCACCCAACAAGCGCGGGCAGTGCGTGAGCCTTTGGACCCAGGACGCACACGGCAGTCAGACCCCAGAAATGTACAAGCCGGTGCCGTTCTTTTTGAGCAATCGCGGCTACGGCATGTTCGTGCACGGGTCGAGCCCCATGCTGTTCGATTTCGGGCACTCGTACGCCGATACTCAGGTTCTGTTTTCGGGTGACGACAGTCTCGATTTGTTCGTATTTCTCGGCAATCCAGCCGAAATTCTTTCCAGCTATACAGGGCTCACCGGCCGCAGTCCGGTCCCACCGCTGTGGTCATTCGGATTGTGGATGAGCCGCATCACTTACGGGTCCGAGGCCGAAACTCGTAGTGTTGCCGCAAAGCTCAGGGAGCACCGCATTCCCTGTGACGTCATTCATCTCGACACCGGGTGGTTCGAACACGACTGGCGCTGCAACTACGAGTTTTCCACGTCGCGATTCGCCCATCCCGCGGGCATGATCCGAGACCTCCAACGAGACGGCTTTCACATCAGCTTGTGGCAGCTGCCGTACTTCGCCCCAAACAACCCGTTATATCAGGAGATCGTCGGTGGCGGGCTCGCGGTCAAAGGACCCGGCGGTGAGTTGCCCAGCGAAGATGCCGTGCTCGACTTCACGCATCCCGAAGCGGTCTCGTGGTATCAGGCCAAGCTCGCGCGGCTGCTCGAACAGGGCGTTGCGGCCATCAAGGTCGACTTCGGGGAGGCCGCTCCCTTGAATGGTATCTATCATTCGGGCAAGACGGGTTGGTACGAGCACAACCTGTTCCCGCTTCGATACAATCGTGCGGCCGCCGAAGTCACCGAACGGGTTCATGGCTACCGGCTCATCTGGGCCCGAAGCGCTTGGGCCGGGTCGCAACGCTACCCGCTGCACTGGGGTGGTGACGCCGAGGCGACGGACAGCGGCATGGCGGCCGAGCTGCGAGGCGGACTCTCGCTCGGGCTCAGCGGATTCAC
>CBFGRJ010000088.1:0-22016 GCA_965651135.1 uncultured Myxococcales bacterium | reverse complement strand
GTGACCAGCGTGCTGCTGAACGAGACCTGCGATCGAAGTGGAGCGTTGCAGCGCACCTGGTTGGACGCTGTGAATGAGGGGGCCGATGAGGGGCTTCGGTTACGCGTTGAACGCGAAGGGGGAGAAACGATCAGTTTGCCGCTGTCGACCGCTGCCGTGAGAAAAGTCATGGCGCGCTACGGCAAGCCGGTCGACGCGAGCTTGGAACCAGAGGTTCTGTTGCTGAAGGCCGGTGTGGTCCTCGACGACGGCAGCAGTCTCTGCCGATTTCGTTTCCGGCCTCGGTATGACGTGATTGCCAAAGACTACATCGTCTGGCGGGTGCCTGGTCAGCCTTCACGCGCCGAGCTGGCGGTGTCGGTTTGTGCGGCGCTGACTCATCTGGCACGGGTCATGGGTGCCGCTCGAGACTAGTCGTTCACGCTCAGCACGATTTTGCCGATATTTTCGTTCTTTTCCATGCGCTCGTGAGCTTGCCGAGCCTGGTCCAGTGGAAACACGCTGTCGATGACCGGCTTGAGCACGCCCTGCTCGAATAGGGGCAGTGTTTCGCTGATGAATCGCTGGGTCATCAAGATCTTGTCGATCAATTCCCGTGAGCGCATCACGATACCGACGAGTTGCAGTTGCTTCTTGAGGAGCGTCGAGAAATCGACCTCCACTTTGGCCCCGCCCAGCAGGCCCAGGACGATCAGCCTGCCGTTGTTGGCGAGTAGACGCGCATGCTTCTGCCAATAGGCAGCGCCCACGCTGTCGAGGATCACATCGACAGCTAGGCCTTGCTCCAGGATGACCGTTTCGAAGTCCTGCGCTTTGTGATTGATCAGCAGATCGGCGCCCAGCTCCTTCGCTTTGGCCAGCTTGTCGCCGTTGCTCGCGGTGGCGATGACTTTTGCGCCATGTCCGTGTGCAAGCTGCACCGCGGCGCTACCGACACCTCCGGCGGCGCCATGGATCAACACCGTCTGCCCTGTCTCGAGCTGCGCCCGGTGAAAGAGCGCTTCGATCGCGGTGAGGAAGGCCTCGGGTATCGCCGCCGCTTCAGTGAAGCTCATCGAAGGCGGAATGGGCATGGCCATGCGCTCGTGGATGACCACGCGTTCGGCGTAACCACCCCCCGACAGAAGCGCCATGACGCGATCTCCCGGTCTGACGGCGCGCACACCTTCACCCGCTTGGCTGACTACTCCCGCGCACTCGAGCCCGAGAATGTCGCTGGCTCCGGGGGGCGGAGGATACAAGCCGCGGCGCTGCAACAAGTCGGCCCGGTTCAGCGCAGTGGCCCTGACGTCTACCAGCACCCTACTTCGCCCGAGCTCGGGTTCGGGAACGTCTCGTAGCACGAGCTTTTCAGGGCCGCCTGCTCCATCGACGACGATCGCCTTCATGAGCTTGATCGCTAGCCCTTTTGGCGACGAAAGCAACCCCACCACCGAAGTTTTCGAATGGCATGAGCTTTGAAGCTACAGCTATTCCCGAGTGTTGGTGTGGGCTTCGCCGGCCCGGGCTGGAACGAGCCGTGCGAGAAAAGCCGCCTCACAAAGTGGTGAGGTGCGCGGCACCGATGACACCGGCGCGCGCCCCGAGCTCGCTGACCAGGAGCGGGACCTCTGCGGGCGGTCTGGCGAAACAGTGCCGCCGGAGGGCTTCACGCACCTGTGTTTCGAACAGGTCGAACGAGAGCGCCACGCCACCCGTGAAGACAATCGCGCTCAGGTCGAGCACGTTCTGAATGTTCGCCAAGGCCTTGCCGACCGCGTACCCCATGCGCGCGAAAGTTTGGATGCCGGCTTCTTCTCCGGCTCTGGCGCTGTTGGCGATGTCGAGCACTTCTACTGCGGATTTGCCGTACTCAGCGAAGGTTCTGAGCAGCCCGCGCGTTCCGGCATACGCTTCGACACAACCGCGCATGCCGCACGCACAGGCCCAGGCGTCTGGCGACGAGTCGATGGTGAAGTGCCCGATCTCGCCCGCGAACCCGTAAGCACCCGGATACAATTGGTGGCCGATCACCAGGCCGCCTCCAATGCCGGTGCCCAGCGTCATGACCAAGAAGCTCGGGTGCCGCCGGCCATGCCCGTAGAGTCTTTCTCCGAGAGCGGCCGTGGTGGCGTCGTTTTCGACGGCGACTGGGCAGCCGAGCCGCTCGCTCAACCCTTCGCCGAACATGACACCCTTGAAGCCAGGGACGTTGGGCAGCCCCCAGCATTTGCCTTCACTGTCGACTTCGCCTGGGATGGCGACGCCGACACTCTTCGGTTTGGGGTCGAGCGCGCGCACCGTCTCCGCAATCGCATCGAGCACGGCGCTGGGAGAGGCGCCCGCCGGGGTCGGAGTCATCTTGGAACGGATCACCTCACCGTTATCGACGATGCCCGCCTTGATGTGCGTTCCCCCGAAATCGACTCCGATCATCACACCGCGAGCGTAGCGCACCGGCTAGCCAGGCTGTCAAGCGAGCGCGAGCGCCCGGGCTGGCTGGGCTCGACTGACCCGTATTCCCGCGGGGCGGTAGGCCGGCCCAGCCCCCGGGGGCACGCCCCAGTTACCGAAGCGAGCCGAGCTTGTCCCGATGCTGCGCCTGGAGCTCGTTGTAATCGTTTTGCGTCAAGCCCAAGGCCGTCGTGATCGTTCGAAGCACCGTGACCTCGTTGTGGCTGATGGTGTCGTCGGCCGCCGCCAAATCGACGAGGATCTGCAACACCTGGTAGCGCAGATCGCGGTCTGCGTGCTCCTTGAGGATTCGGGTGTAGCGGGGGCGCTCGGTGGTCGAAATCTGTACGATGTGCTCGGATAGCGCCCGATAAATCGCGGAAACTCCGCGCTCATCCAGCCCCTGTATGCGCGCCAGCTCGCGCTTGAGCAGCGCCTCTTCTTCTGCGGTCACCTGCCTGTCGGCATACGCCACACTTGCCAAAAGGCCTGCTATGGCCGTGACGATGGCCGTGGTTTCCGCGTCAGCCGCGCCGAGCTCCTGGCGGACCACGGCTTCGAGGGATTCCGGCGCTGCTGGGACGGCGGCGGGACGAGAGCGCTTTTTGAAGAGCATTAGTCGATTCTAGTCTGGCGATCAGGAGCCAATATCGCTAAATCTTAGCCCGACTAACGGCGATATCCAAACGCCGCCCCTGAACGGCCGGGCTCCTGAACCGGCGTGACCAGTGACCAGAACGTCAGGAAGGGCTTGAAACATGAAACACGTGGTAGCTCACGATTTGGCACAGGAACAAGCAAAGAAGGTCGCCCATGCGGCATTCGACAGCTATAAGGCGCGGTTTGCCGAGTACAATCCAACGGTGAACTGGGCCTCGGAGCAGCACGCTGACATCGCTTTCAAGGTCAAGGGGGTCAGCCTCAAAGGATCGATCGACGTCAAGCCATCCAGCTTCGACCTGGAGTTGGACGTGCCGTTCTTGCTGAGACCATTCCGTGGCAAAGCCATTTCGGTTATCGAAGACGAAATCAACAAGTGGATCAGCAAAGCCAAGGCGGGGGAAATTTAGCCTGGATCGAGGGCTGAAAGCAGGTCCTGATAGGCGGGGGGCTGCCTGACTTCGGCGATGCCGATGCGCTCGAGGTGCGCGAGGGTCTGCAGCACACTGGCTTCGTCCCAGGCATCTCCGATGATCTGCAGCCCAAGCGGCAGCCCTTGATCGTCGAAGCCCACCGGTGCCGTCCCGGCAGGAAGACCACACAAGCTTGGCACGTAGACATGCCGCGAGACCGCATCCAAAGCGACGGGATCCACGAATCCCATCGCTTCTTCGAGCTCGCTGACCTTTGGTGGTGGTCCTCCCACGCTGGGTAGAGCCAATAGGTCGATGTCCGAAAAAAGGCCTAGCGTCTCACGACGCAATGCTCCGCGCAGCCGTTGTGCCATGACGTAGTCGTCGGGCTCGAACGCGGTCACCACCGATACCAAAAGCTGTAGATCGGGAGAAAATTCATCGAGGCGCTCGCGTTCTTCTTGGAGGGCAGCGACAGCTTCGATGGCGAGGGTCAGATAGCCGATTGCGGGGGCATGTTGGGCTAGGCGCGAAGAGACCGACACCAGTGTGGCCCCTTCTTTGGCCAAGGCGTCGAGCGCCTCGCGCGCCTTTTTGGTGACCGCCTCCGGTGACAGCGACCACTGATCTTCGTCGATGCCGATTCTCAGTCCACGCACTCCGCGACCCAAGGCTCGTACGAGCTCGCCGGGCTCGAGCTCGGGTTGTGCTTGGCTGACAACATCGTCCGAGTCCGCGCCGGCGGTGGCCTCGACGAAGAGCGCGAGGTCGTGGCTGCTCGACGCGATGGGACCCACTGCCGTCACGCTGTTCCTTGCGCGCATGCCGTGCCCGGTCATCGGAATGCGGCCAAAGCTCGGTTTCAACCCGAACAGACCGTTGAAGGACGCCGGGACGCGAATCGACCCTCCGCCGTCGCAACCGAGTGCCAGCGGACTCATGCCCACCGCGACGCTCACGGCAGAGCCTGTGGAGCTGCCACCCGCCAGATGCGCGCGATTGTAAGGGTTTCGCGGCATGGCACGGAACATGTTGCCTCCGAGCGGCGACAAGCCGTACTCCGTCATGGCGGTTTGGAAGCTCACGATCGCGCCCGCTGCCCGCAAGCGCGCGACCACGGTGCTATCCATGCGGCTCGGGACATTCGGGATCGAGCGAGTGCCAAGCCGAGTCGGCAAACCTCGTGCGTGCATTTCTTCTTTGATGGGTACGATGACTCCGTCGAGAGGCCCAAGTGGTTGCCCATCGGCGTAGCGCCCACTGCTGGCCTGCGCCGCCTGGCGCGCCCCCTTCTCGTCGATGACGCAGAACGGATTGGAAGAAGGCTCATCGCGCCCCAAACCGTAGGCGATTTCAATGGTCCGTTCCGTCAACGTCGCGGGTGAGAGCGCGCCCGAGGCGAAGCGTTGGACTATTTCGCGCGCCCCCGCGGGAGCACCGGTCCGAGTGGGTGGGCCAAAGTCATTCGGAGCAACGCAGCGGCGGGGACGAGCGGCCAACGGAGCGAAGCTCATGGGCAGCGGTGCGGTCGCCTCTGCCGTGAGCTGGCGCAGCGCGTTCATCCCAAGCTGTTCTCGAAAGACCTGTGCGAGCAGGCGTTTGGCCGGCGTGTGGCGCGCGGCCGCTACCATGACCGTCAGTGCGCGCCCGGAGATGCGTTTCTTGGGAATGGCAACCATCCGCGGATGCTACCTGGATTTTCCTACGCGCCGAAAGGCTTCAGCGCGGCTCGACGACGCGCTGAACCCAGAAACCCACGCGAGCGCCGCCGCCGTCCCTGTTTTCGGCGAAGGCGTCCCCCCCGTGTACCTCTGCGATCCGCTTGACCAGGGCGAGGCCGAGACCGAGCGAAGAGCCGGCCCTGCCCCTGGGAGGTTGACCCTGATAGAAGCGCTCGAAGGCGCGCGCTAGAGTCTCGTCCGAAAATCCAGGACCGCGATCGAACACGATGAACGTGATGCGGTCTCTAGTCCCGATGAGCTCGACCTTTTCGACTCCGCCGCCGTGGCACTCGGCATTGATGAGCAAGTTCGACAAAGCGCGCCCCAAGAGGGTCGCATCGCCCGTCAACTCGGCGCGCTCGAGCCGGTGTTCCAGCAGCAAGGGTGACAGGTTGCAGCGTTCGAGGGCGCGTTTAGCGAGCTTCGTTGCATCGAGAGCGGTCCGATTGAGCGCTTGGAAGTCCAGGCGCGAGCTTGCCAACAGGTCCTCGGTCAGCTGATCGATCTCGACCACCTCCCGCTCGAGCTGGGCAGTGAGCTCGGCGTCGCAGCCAGCGTCCTGCACCAGATCGATCAGGACGCGTAGCCGCGCAAGCGGCGTGCGGATCTCGTGCGAGACCGCTGCCAGCAGCTCTCGCTGATCGTCCAGCTGCTTGGCAATTCGTTCCGCCATGTCATTGATCGAATTCGCCAGCTCCCCGACTTCCCCCGGTACCTGCCGCTGCAGTCTGGCCCTGCGCTTCAACTTGCCCCTTCCCAGATCCCTGGCCACGTTGGTGAGCTCGGCCAGGGGCCGGGCTATTTTCCGAGCAATGGCCCCTGACCCCATCCACAGGGTGAGGGCAGCGGCGCCTAGAGCGAGCAAAAAGCTGGCCAACTTGCGGCGGTGGCCCTCCGGTGGGCAGGTTTCGACCTTCCCTAGTCGTTCCCCGTCGCGCACCACGTCGATCTCGAACAGCAGATGCTCGCAGCGGTGGCCGAGGCGCTCCAGCGTCTCGCCAGAGGCATCTTTCAGCATCAGATCGACGCCGAAGCTCTCGCTCAGTCCTTGCGCCAGCTCCCGCCGTTCGTGCGGGTCGTCCCACACTTTTGCAAAGCGCGAGCTGGCGAAGCGCTTCATCTGCAAGTAGCGATCGCGCGTGTTGTAGCCTTCAGGCTGTGTCACGTGCATCGTGACGCCAACGGCCGTCATCGTCATGAAAATGGTCACCCCAAACGCGACGAACAGCCGGCGTTGGAGTCGTGCACCAATGAAGTGGTGCCACTTTTTCATGACTTTTGACTGTTCAACACGTAACCAACGCCGCGTACGGTCTGGATGACCTTGCTGGTGCGGGGCCCACGTGCGAGCTTTTTGCGAAGGTGCGAGATATGCACGTCCACGGTGCGCTCGTTCACGGTCACGTCTGCCCGCCCGGCGAGGCTGAGCAGGCTGCTGCGTGGTACCACGCGCCCAGCGCGTCGCATCAGCGCCATCAGTAGGTCGAATTCGAGACCCGTGAGCTCGATGCTCTCGCCCTCGACCGTCACGCTGCGCGTGCTCAAGTCGATTTCGATCTCTCCGACACGAATCCGCTCACCGTTGGATTGCATGTTCCCTCGCCGCAGCACCGCGCGCAGGCGTGCCAAAAGCTCTCGCGCGCTGAAGGGCTTGGTCAGGTAGTCGTCCGCGCCGAGCTCGAGGCCGACGACGCGGTCGGTCTCATCGCCTTTCGCGGTCAGCATGATCACCGGTATCGAGCTTTTGTCGCGGATACGCCGCAAGACCTCCAAGCCGTCCAAGCCAGGCATCATGATGTCCAAAAACACGGCGTCGAAGCTGCCCTTGGCGATCGCCTTGAGACCGCTGTTTCCATCGGGGGCATGCTGCGCCAATACACCGTTTTGCGTCAGATACTTGGCGACCAATTCGAACAGCCGCGTGTCATCGTCGATGATCAATACTTCCGCCGTCATGGGTGAAGCTCGTGGCCATGAGCTTACCAGACTTGGCATCCCGAGCATCACGGCTTCGCACTCGCGGTGTCGGACTTGACCGCCTGTCTGGCCGCCGCTTCCACGCACACATCGGCGATCTCTTGTTTCCAGCGCGCGCGATGCGCGTGATGACGGTGCCCGTGGCAGAAGAACGCGCTCGAGTAGCCTGCGATTGTACCCAGGCCGAGCACCAGTAGCAAAAGCTTGCGCTTCATGTCGTTGCCTCCACGCTGTGGCTCCGGTATGGACCTCGGCCGCGGCACGACGAGCGCAGTCGGCCGCGCTCGACCATTTTGGCTAGCGTTTCGCGCTGTTCGTCGTCGAGTACCTCGTGCATTTCAGCGAGCGCATCGACGGCCCTGTCCCGCAGCGACCTCAATTCTGCTTCTCTATCGGCGAACCAGTCGCTGACACCCTGACGATCGAAGTCGGGGGCCCTTAGCAAGTCTGCCAGCTGGCGCCTCGATGCATGACTATCGGTGGCAAACGCTTTGAGCTCGCGAAAGACCGAACCAAATGCATTACGGATGACCCGCTCTTGCGCAGGACTCGTGTCGAGTTTCCGCAAGAACCGCCAGTGCGATAGGCCATGGTGGTGGAATCCTCGCTTATAGACGCCGATGAACGCGATCAAACATACTGTTCCAACAATGAATCCCAGCATAGCTGCTCCTTTCGATAGGGTGCAGCTTGCAGCGCGACCGTTAAGCCAACATGGCTGACAGTGTGAAGAAGTGTTAATCCCAGTCCGGCATTCGTCGAATTGGGGGCCGGCTGTCAGCGATCAGCAATCAGCTTTCAGTACCGCGGTTTTCGCGGTGCCACTAGGCGAGAGCGCAATCATCACGAGCTGATTCCGCTGCCGGAACCTCACGCAGTAGGGGATTCGAGCGGATTCGAACGGCGGCGCACGTCGAGCTGGCTGTCGATGGTTTCAGCGGCTACCGGGCGATGAAAGTAGTAGCCCTGTGCGAATTTGCACCCCAGAGACATCAGCACCTGAAACTGGCTGACTTCTTCGAGGCCCTTGGCGACCACGTCCACGCCGAGGGCGTGTCCCATGCCGAGCACCGCGCGCAAAATGGTCGAATGGCGTTCATCCATGTCTAGGCCATTCACGAACGAGCGGTCGATCTTCAGGGTGTCGATGGGTAGCTCGAGCAAACACTGGAGCGACGAGGCCCCGGTGCCGAAATCGTCTATGGCCAGGCGTATGCCCTGAGCGTGAAGGGCGTCGGCAGTCGCCTTGGCGGCTGCCCACTCGGTAGATAGCGCGGCTTCGGTGATCTCGATTTCCAGATCGGCCGGGCAGACCTCGTTCTCTTCCAAGGCCCTCGCGCAGAGTGCCGCAAAGCCGGGCTGGAGGAACTGTCGCGCCGACACGTTGATCGAAACGCGTGGGACTTGGGCACCCAGTCGCCGCCAGCGTTGGAGTTGGTTGAGCGCGCTGTCGAGTACCCACGAGCCGACCTCGTGGATCAGGCCTGTCTCCTCGAGGACGGGCACGAATTCATTCGGAGCGATCAAGTCGTTATCGCGCTTCCAGCGCAAAAGCGCCTCCACTCCGACGAGAGCGCCGGTGTTGAGACTCACCTGCTTCTGATAGTACAGCTCGAACTGTCCCGAGCGATGTGCGTTGCAGAGATCGGATTCCAGCCTCAAACGTCGCCGCAAGGTTTCTTGCATTTCCGCGCCAAACAGGCAAAAGCGATCGCGCCCGTTGCGTTTAGACTGATACAGGGCGGTATCTGCCGCTTCGATGAGCTCGTCCGTGGTGCTGCACTGCGGGTACATGGCAATGCCAATGCTCGCGCTGCCCGCCAACAACCCTTCGCATACTTCGGTCGGTGAACGCAGTGCCGAAAGCAAGCGTTCGACCAGCGGTACCACGTCGTGCTCGCTGGCGAGTCCGTCGAGCAGCACCGCGAATTCGTCACCACCGAAGCGGGCCACGCAGTCGTATTCGCGTACATTGGCAGTCAGTCGCCGGGCCGTTTCCTGCAGAAATGCATCACCGGCGTCATGCCCCAGCTGGTCGTTGATCCGCTTGAAACGGTCCAGGTCGAGATAAAGCACGGCGAGCGAATGTTGCTTTCGGCGGGCGCGCGCCAGAGCCAGGGCCACACGCTCCCGGAACATCGTGCGGTTGCCCAAGCCCGTGAGCGGGTCGGTGCGAGACATTTCCAGAACGGCTCGCTCGATGCTCGCTCGCTCCACGGCGTACAAGAGCGCGCGATTGATAGCCCGGGCGTCCAGTGTTCCCTTTTGCACGACGTCCTGCGCGCCCGCTCGCAAGGCGCGCATGGCCAGCGCGTCGTCTTGTCCGCTGGTCAGGACCACGATCGGCACCTCCGGAGCCGCTGCTCTCAGCAGGATGACTGTTTCGAGCCCCTGCGAATCCGGTAGACCCAGATCGGTCACGATGAGCTCATACGAGCCACCTTGCTCGAGCAGCTGTCGGGCCTCGCCCAAGTTTGCTGCCCGTGTCAGTTGGTGAGCAGTCTCTTGACACTTCGATAAACCGATGCGCAAGAGCTCGAAGTGATCGGGATCGTCTTCGATGACCAAAATCTCGAGTGAGCGCTCGTCGCTGGGCGCATTGCTGGGTAGCTGCCGAACGCTTCCTTGTTGACCCCGCACCAGCGTGTCGATCAACTGATCGTTGTTCCAGGGCTTTTTCAGCACACTGAGCAGGCGCTGTTCGATGGGCGGCTCGAGGGTGAGCTCCGAAAGCTCGGCGCCGGTCACCACCACGAACTTGGCGGCGGGTAAGATCGGCATCAGGTGTAGCAGGAGCTGGGCTCCATTCATGCCCGGCATGCACACATCGGTGACGACAATGTCGTACTCCTCACTTTGCGCCAAAGCGATGGCTTCTGCCCCAGTCGCGGCGGTTTCGGCCGTCAACCCTCTGACTTTGGCCAGCCGTAGAAAGGCCGCGCGCATCTGCGGTTCATCATCGACGAACAGCACGTGCGGCGAGCGCGTGTTTGTCTCGGCGTCTGACAAGTAACCCCTCGCACAGGCAACGGCACAGGACATCCGGGGCTTTAGAGGATTTCGAACGGCTGATGGAAAAACCGGCGTTGTCGGCGGATTTCGCCGGATTCCTGCCCAGGGCCCTCCTGAGTCGCGGCGCCGAACAGCGTCCGGACGCGTCACACGCAGTGACTCGCGTTACGCTCCGCGGGGATGCATACCAGGCTGACCGCTCGTCACAAATATTAATGATTTCAGTCAGATAGTTCTGCGGTCCAGGCCTGGCAAGCATCTTGCTCCAGCCCCTTTCGCTATGACCGCTTGTTCTATCCACCAAGATCTTCAACGGCTGGCCGCTGCGGCATCTCGCCTCTACTGCCGGCGTCACGCCAACCGCATCAAGCTCGACCTGGGGGATCATCACGAGACGAGCATCGAGCTCGTGTACCGGGCGAATGGCACGCACGTGCGTGGCAGCGTCCGCTCGAGGGTCGGCGGAGCCGACTTCGAGCTGAACGTGCATCCCCGAGGCATCCGATTTCGGCACCCGCTGGCAGGTCGACACGGCGAGCTCCGTGCTTCAGGTCTCGACGGCGCTGCCAGCGATGCCCTGAATGAGGGCGTGAGCGATATCAATGTCGCTGCGAAGGTAGCGATGCTCGCAAGACGCCTCGAGCACGTGTCGGTATTGAAGCGAGTGAGTGTCGGCATCCGCGAGCGGCGTGATACGCTACCCGCACTTCCCATGGCGAGCTAGGGTTCAAGCCGCGGGACGTTCCATTTCGGGTTCGGGTGCCGGTACCGCAGGCGAGGTATGAACCAGTGAGGCTTTGCGATCGCGGGTGCGCGCGGCATAGGCGTGGGCTTCGATCAGCAAGCACACTGGCGCAAACGCGAACAGCGGCAAGAGGGGCAGAAGCAGGAGCGTGGCCGCGGCGTACATGGCAATCATGACCAAAAAGAACAGCCAAGCGGCGGCGACCCCGAGCATGGCGTGAAAGGGTGGCCAGGCGGGAGGCGGAGACTTTTTATGCATGGGAGGTCCTGTCGGCCCCTAGATATATGCTAGTCCGGGCCACCGGGGGGAGTGGCCGCGCAAGCCCTTGAACGGGTTGACCCGGGGGGTGCACTGGCGGCCCGGGAGCTTGCCCACACCCGAGTGTCGGAGGCCGGCAGCCTGGGTAGGTGCGGCGCCGCCCCTGACTTTCGCTGCCGCTTTGGGAAGGTCCGTTGTGCCAGGTGTGCCAGCACTCCGGGACGCCCAAAGGCTCACGCCGCCTTTACGCTTGGCGGGGGCCGGGGCATGCTGGTTGCAGAACTGCTGTCAATGGCGCGACGGTTGCTATGGCTCGTGGCCGCGGCCCTGTGTTGTGCCTGTGGGCACCCGGTGATCGAGCGGGCAGGGGAGCCCGATTGCTCCGGGGAGCCGCTGCTCGAGCCGCTGGTGATCAACGAGGTCATGAGTGACAACGAAGGCGCTCACCTGGACGAGCAGCTCGAGACCGAAGATTATGTCGAGATCGTCAATGTCTCGGAAGAGCCCGTGCAGCTCTCGGACTACGAGATCGGGCATGTCGACCGCAAGCGGCGAGCGCTCCCGGACCTGATCCTCGAGCCGAAGGAGCGCGTGGTGTTCTACGCCGATGACTCGCCCGGTCAGGGCCCATTGCACCTGCCGCTGAAGCTGAGCTCCAGCGGTGAACGGCTGGTGCTATGGAAGAAAGGCGACTGCCGCCGCATCGATGCGCTGAAATTTCCTGCGCTCGGCGAGAACGAGGTCTTTGCCCGCTACCCGGACGCTACCGGCCCCTTCGAGGTATGCCGCTACGCTTCGCCCGGACGCGAGAATGGCGAAACCTGTGAAGCACCACGGCTGACGCTCGAATTGAACGACGTGAGCTTCGAAGAGTTCGCTTGGCCCGAGCCCGCATTTCAGTCCGGGTACCCGCTCGACATCAACGAGGTCACGCTTCCTTCGAACCTTTCCGGTTTCGTCGAGCTCCGCAACACGAGCGACAAGGCACTCGAGCTCGAGAAGTACCTGGTGACCGTGAGTCCCCAGGCTCTGGGGGAGCCTTGGCCGAGCGCCACGGACGGCATTGCCTTGCCGTGGGGCGATCAAGGGCGCCTGGAACCAGACGAGCTCGTGACCGTCGAGCTGGGCATCGATCAGCTGACCGGGTTGGGGGCGACGATCGCAGACGATTGGGTGGTCAGCGTCTACGAGCGGGATTCGGGCGATGTGGTGTCGCGCCTCGATTTCGTGGCCTTTCCCGAGCATGCCAGCCTGGCGCGTCCGGCGCCCGCATTGCCCCACGTGTTCTGCGAAGAGGGCAGCCCAGCGCAAGAAAACGAGTGCGACATGCTGCGAGCGCGCGAGCTCGGCTCACGCGCGCGCGGTCTCAGAACGGAGAGCGATTTCGAACGGCTCGCTGCTGGCGGTGCGAGCCTCGACTCGGAGGGAGTCAAGTTCGTGGTCGATTTGGATTCCGGTGGCGTCGTGCACTTCATGAGCACCGAAGCCTGGGATCTGCACTACACCTTCGTGCGAGAGCTGATTTTTGGCGAGCCTCATCTCGACCGCTGTGACCCGGTCGAACGCGCGCTGTACGATGCCGGTTGGTGGGAATACAGCGTCGAAAATTACTACCAAGTCGAGCGCAGCTATTACGGTGGCACCCTGGTCAAACACGCCGCCAATGGCATGCAAACCGTCGAGTTTGCCGTGGGCGACGTGATCAGTGGAGAGCAGATGCGGGATGCGTTTTTCCTGGTGGCGCAGCGCACCCCCGATTCCGAGGCGTGGGTCGTCAGACCACAATCGGCCGATCAGGTCGAGCGCGCGCGCAGCGTCGAGGGCACGTTGCCGCTGGTGGGGCCGAACGCGCCCTTCTCTGGGGTCGAGTTCCAGCCCCTGACAGTGGCCGTCGGCTACGGCGTTTTGGAGTTCGTGCCCGCCACCGAGCTGGGCAGCGCCAGGCTGGGACCCGACGTGATTGTCGTCACCGACGACGTGCCAAACGATCTCCCCCTGGTCGGGGGTCTCATCACGGAGGCGTTTCAGACACCGCTGTCCCATGTCAATGTGCTCAGCCAAAACCGCCGCACTCCCAACATGGCGCTCTCCGAGGCTCGCTCCGACCCACGCGTGGCTGAACTTCTCGGAGAGCTGGTGCGCCTCGAGGTTGCTCCCACGGGGTTCGAAATTGCACCGGCCGCCCCGGAGGAAGCCAAAGAGTACTGGGATTCGCGCCGCCCCAGCGGCGACCGCTTTCAGCCTCGCCTCGACCTCGACGTAGTCGATCTCGTCGAGCTCAGCGAAGCCGATCTCGATTGGTTGCCCGTGGTCGGAGGCAAGGCCGCTCAGTTCGCGGAGCTCTATCGCGCTCTGGAATCCGCGCCCAGCTGCGGTTTTTTGGTACCGCCCGATGCTTTCGCAGTGCCTTTCGCGCACTTTTGGCGGCATGCAGAAGAGAGCGGTGCGCGAGCCCTCTACCTGGAGGCCCTGGACGATGCCGACTTTGCCGCCGACCATCGGGAGCGCAGCAAGCGGCTCGCCGAGATCCGCGAGCTGGTGTTGGAGCACCCGGTGGACGCTGAGTTTTTGCAGCAGTTGGAGCAGACCATCGCAACGCGCTTCCAGGGGCGGCGCACTCGCCTGCGCAGCAGTAGCAATGCCGAAGATCTGCCAGGCTTCAACGGCGCTGGGCTCTACACCTCAGAGGGGGTCACTCCGGACGAAGATTCGCTGGAAGACGCTCTGCGCACGGTATGGGCCAGCTTGTACAGCCAGCGCGCGCACGACGAGCGCGAGTTCGCCAACATGGATCATCGAAACGTCGCGATGGGTGTGCTGGTCCACGAAGCCTATACTTCGGAACGCGCCCGCGGTGTGGCGGTGAGTCGCAACATTTTCGAGCCGATTCGCTCCGATATCCACTACATCAACGCGCAGGCGGGCGAAGCCACCGTGACAAATCCCGCTCCTGGTATCACGACCGAGCAGATTATCTACGAACGCCTCCGCAACCCTCCCGTGGTGAGCTACCGAAGTCGCAGCAATCTCTTCGCCGGCGATATCCTAAACCCGACGGAAATCAACCAGCTCTCTTGCGCTCTCAACGTGTTGAACAGCCACTTCTCCACCCTATTGGATCCCGAGGCTACCGATCCATATTTCGCGATCGAGGTGGAGTTCAAGTTCGTCGGTGCCTTCCGGGAGCTTCTCATCAAACAGGCCAGGCAGCACCCCATCGTGAGCCACGACATTGCGCCCGCTTGCCGGATGTTTTGAGCAGCTACTCGTCGAGGAAGCTCGGGTTTGGGCCGGCCTCGAAACTGAAAGCGACCTGCTTCGTTTCGAGGGCAATGTGATAAATCCGAAACTCGTCGATCGAGCCCACGAAACCAGGGTCCGCGCTGTATTGGGAGCGCCCGAGCCAGCTATTGACGTCGTTGAGTTCGTCGAGCGAGCTCTGGAACGCCTTGGCGCTCTGCAGCGCCCCGTCGATGTACAGAGTCATCGTTCGGTTCGCCGTGTCCAGTGAGAGCGCGACGTGATGGGGTACGTCAGGGGAAAGCGATGCAGAGCCCGCGCACACGACTTCGTTCGCACTGCCGTTGAGGGTGAAGGCCGCGCGCGGCAGGGCGCTTCCACCGATGGCACGAGGCGTGAAAAACACATAGGTTTCACCCGTGCCGGGTTCGCCCGAGGTCCCTTCTTGGGTGCTGCCGAAATCGAACAAGCGCTCCCAAGTCGCGGTGCCCTTCCAGGTGAACCAGGCTTCCAGCGTCGCGCTGCTCAAATCCGACAAGAGCCCGCTCGGCAGTTCGACGTACTCGGCATTGCTACCCGTAACGAGGTGGACCTGGCCGCTGTCATCGAGCGTCAGATCCACGAGAGTCCCGTGCGCGTCGCCGACGCTGTCCACGGCTTCATCGCCGGTACCCGAAAACGAGTAGCGATGCGATAGCCCTTCCTTGAGCGGTAGGCAGCCGGCGGCTTCGGCGGAATCCTGCTCCAGAACACCGCAGCCGCACTCACCGGGCGCACTCTTGTCGGCGTCGGTTGGACACAGATCGATACAGTCGGCCGCACCGTCGCCGTCGGAATCGGTCTCGGGCTCGCCACAGCCACACTCGCCGGGTTCGGTCTTGTCCGGATCGTCGGGGCAGCAATCGTCTCCCGGGCATGCGTCACCGACAGTCCCGCCGCTGCTCTCACCGGACCCATTCGTACCGCCGCTGGCGCTCGCGCCACCGTTGCTGCCGCCGCTGCCCGTGTCTCCGCCGCTGCTCGTCGCGCCGGTCGTCTCGGTCCCAGTTGCTGATGCCCCGCCACCGCCCTCGCTCGACGTGGCATTGCCGCCGGTGCCTCCGCTGCCCGTTGCGTTGGTCTCGGAGGTGACAGCGGGGCCTTTGTCTGAACCCGAGCCCGAGCCGCCTGTGCTGCTGGCCATGCTGCTTTGAGCACTCTCCTCCAACAACTCCGGGCCGTACACACTGCATGCTGCCAAGCCAAGGCTGCTCACAATCGCAGCAGTCGACGGCAATGGCGCCGCCAAGCTGCGCGTTTTGGCGGCGGTCGGCGAAAGGCGCACGGTGCTTCTGTTAGCGTAGCTCGCTCACGCAGCCTTGAAAATGTAGGAGCACAGCCGGTTCTGTGTGTGCTTTGTGCTAGCCCTGTGGGGCTATTGCACGCAGCGATCATTCGCTACACGCTTGTGGAAGCGCTCCCAGTTGCGCGTCACGCCGTCCACGGCAATGTGGGAGCGTGTGAGCGGCTCAGCTTGGAGCCGTGACAGTCGTTTCTATAATCCCCAGGCGTGGGCTCTGCAGGCGCAGGTGCAAGCTTCCCGCGCCCCGAGCGACCAGCGTCAGTTGTCGTGTGGACGAGCTGCCGCCGGACTTCATGGACAGTAGCGAGCTTGCCTGACTAAACAGACCTCTGCCCCAGCCGGATAAGTGTTGGATTTCGATCGAACGAGCGTCGGGGCTCTGCAGCCGACAGCCTTGCTCGATGATTTCGAGGCGAGGGGGATCACCGAGCGGTGGGACTTTTGCCGACTCGAGCACGTTGCTGGGTAAGTATCCGAGGTTCCGAATGCGTACGCGCGCGCTCCAGAGGTCGGCGCTCAGCCGCGTTCGCTCGACGATGGTCATTTCGATTCTGGGTGCCATGGCGGCCAGGCGAAGCATGACCTGTGATTGGCCCAGGCAGAGCTCCTGCAAAAAATGCTCCGGTGGGTTCCAGATACCAATGCGCGGATCGAAGCCGCCGACCTCCACGCGGCCCAACTGCGGGTGGCTGACTGGGCGCCAGGGGCGGAATATGCGTGACTGATTGTGCTCGCGATCCCAATGCCACAGCTGTTTGTGTTCGCGACGCCCGAAGCGCACGTAATGCTCCGCGAAGCGCGGCGGTCGCCCGAGCCCCAACTTTTCGAACAGGTCCCACAGTTCACAGGTGTAAGCCAACGCGCCGCGCTGATGATAGGCGAAATCGACGATGTCGCCGCGCAGCGGTTGCTCGGGGACATAGGTGAACTCTTCGAACCCGCTGACGGTTGGGTACCCAGTGTAGTGCTGAGCCCATGCCGCCAACTGGTTGTAGAGCGCAAGGTCGCTGGGATGCATGCGAGCGTCGGCGGCGTGGCCCAGGGGGCGAATGAACACTCCGCCGAACGTATGCAAGTCCGCCCAGGCGAAGATGTTCGGGTGCTGACTGGCGAATTCGATAATGGCGCGGCTTTCGGGCTCGCTGCCCGGAAAAGGGCCCGCGCCCTCCTGTTCCGGCTCAGGTGCCCAAGACCAGGGAAAGTTGCGGTTCAGATCGGGAAAATGGTCGTCGAACGCGCCAGCCTTCGGGATATTCAGGCCATCGTAGCGCTCGATGATGCCTTCGACAGCCAGCTGGTAAAAAGGCCCGCTATCGTCCAGCTCGCGGCGCAGCATGAGGCCGGGCTCGTCCGGCGATTCGATGAACTCTCCCGCTTCGTCCTGGTAGCGCAGCATCAGAGCCAGGCCATCGCCATCGAGGTCTTGGCTCCGCCAGCGCGAGGCCGCCGTGTCTAGGCGTGTGTCGCGAGGAACGGAACGCAATGCCCGCCCACTTTTCAGCACCGCCTCGGCACCGTCGGGTGACACGCGTGGCATGACGTAGAACAGCACCTCGCGCGCGACGTCCGCGACGCTCGGCGGTAGCTCGAGCCTACTTTCCGAGGGCTCGAGATGCAGCGAGAGCACGTCTTCGATGAGGGCCAGGGCCACATTGCTGCCACACAGCTCGGCCGCGTGCATGTTCGCATCCACCCAGAAGGCGGGTCGGGCGCGTTGTGGCATGCGGCCCACGCTGGCCAACCATAGCTGCCGGCCTTCCGGCGTTTCGCCCAGGGATTGGACATGGATCAGCTCCGGGTAGCGGCGGATCCACGACTGTAGCTGCGCCGTGAGCTGGTCGTAGTCCAGGTAGCGCTCCCGGAAACCTTCCGAGACCTCGCCAAGTGCCTGTCTCACATCGCTCATGCCAGGTGGAGCCTAGCGAATCCGAGGCCGGGGGTCATCCGCGCATACTGCGGCCGCCTGGCCCGCACGCTGGTCTACGTTTGCCCAAGGCCAAGCGTTGTGTCCGGAGCCGGGCGCTGCAACCATTGGTGCAATGAACAGCTTTCTGAGCACGACCATGCTGCTGTTGGTGATCTTGAACCCCTTCGCGCTGTCCGTGTATCTGTTCGACGTGCTGCGCCGGCATTCCATGCGTGTCATTTCTGGCATGCTCACGCGTGCGCTGCTAATTGCCGGCGCGGTCCTCGGTGCGTTTGCCGTCGGTGGCGAACGCTTGCTCACCGATTTGTTGCAAGTCAGGTTCTTTGCGTTCCAAATCTTCGGCGGCATCGTATTCCTCGTTATCGGGCTCAAATTCATCTTGGAAGGTGCCGGTACGGTAACCCTGTTGCGGGGTGAGCCCGCAGAGCTGGCCGGGACCGTCGCCATGCCCTTTTTGATAGGCCCGGGCACCATCAGCGCATCAGCGATTGGAGGAGTGGAGCACGGGCCGCTGGCGGGCGTAGCTGTCGTAGTGGTCGCGTTGCTGGTTACCGGCAGCGTGCTCGTGGCGCTGAAGTTCGTG
This sequence comes from uncultured Myxococcales bacterium, assembly GCA_965651135.1. Classification (GTDB taxonomy): domain Bacteria; phylum Myxococcota_A; class Polyangia; order Polyangiales; family Polyangiaceae; genus JAICQQ01. The sequence goes on along the minus strand of CBFGRJ010000088.1, from coordinate 3,705 downwards.
TTCGATCGTTTGAAAGAGCGCAACGCCGCTCTATTGGAGCGCTACGCGGAAATTGCTGGTAGAGTCTCGGGCTTCGTTGCGGGTAGCATCTCGATCGAGATGATAGCCGTCGGCATCGAAAGCTGGCTTTCCAAGAGTCAGCTCTCGGCTGGCGTTACGGTCATCACGAGATGGTCAGGGGTTGGTTAGACGCACGTATCATGCATCCACTCATCGGCACACTGGGCGCTACCTTGGCGGGGTTATGTACGGGCATTGGTGCCCTGGGAATCTTTTTCATCCGGAAGCTCCCTGCTTCCGTCGAAGACGCCATGCTGAGCTCCGCCGCCGGCGTCATGTTGGCGGCCTCCTTTTTTTCGCTGATCTTGCCCGGCATCGGCTACGCCGAGGGGCTCGGATACAGCAGAGTCTTGGCGGTGAGCTACGTGATTGCCGGCATCATGGCTGGGGCCGGGTTGATCTGGCTATTGCATCACTACGCTCCCCATGAACACTTCATCCAGGGCCGCGAAGGTCCCAACGTAGAGCGGTTATCGCGGATCTGGTTGTTCGTCATCACCATCACCCTGCACAACGTGCCGGAGGGCATGGCCGTCGGAGTCGGCTTTGCCGGCAATAGCATTCACAATGGTGTCAGCCTTGCGACGGGCATTGCGATTCAGAACGTGCCTGAAGGCCTGGCGGTGGCCGCTGCCCTGGTCGTGGCCGGCTACGGCCGCGGGTACGCGTTCGTCGTCGCCACGCTGACCGGACTGCTCGAAGGGTTGGGAGGGCTGCTCGGCTCGCTACTCACTTGGCTGACGGCTCCGCTCATGCCGGGAACGTTGGGCCTCGCCGCTGGAGCCATGCTGTACGTCATCAGCGACGAGATCATCCCTGAAACGCATCGGCGGGGTTACCAAACGCTGGCGACCTTTAGTCTACTGGGTGGGTTCGTGGTCATGATGTTTCTCGATGCGACGTTGGGTTAGCAATGCGCTTCATCGAAAAATCGCAAGCGAGAAGCCCACGGTCGAGCCCTCTCCAGTTGGCCCGCCAGGGCGAACAATCGCTGTTCTTGGGCAAATGGCGCGATGAACTGCACTCCAATCGGTAGCCCTTGCGCGTTCTCGTCGACCGGGACCGACATGGCAGGAAACCCCGAGGTATTGCAGATGGGTGTATAGCCGACGTAGTCGAGCAACCGTTGCCGAGTTTCGTCCTCGGACCAAAAATGTGAAAACGTGCCGAGTTTCCAGGGCGGTTCGCCCAGCACGGGAGTCAACAACAGATCATAGTTTTCGAAGAAACCAGCAAGGGTTCGGGCTGCAAGCTGGAGCGTCTCGGCGGCAAGCCAGACATCGGCCGGCGAGTAACGCCGATCAATCAGCGCCAAGCGGCGTGTGAACCGTTCGAAGGGAGGGTTGCGCAACGGCAGCGCGCTGAGTGAGGTCAATCCCCGCGCCACCGTTTCGGGCTTCACGCGAGCGGCCAGGGCTTTCGGCATTTGTTGGGTAGCAGCGCGTGCCACGGCCTTGACGAAGTATCCGGCGGACATGCCCCAGACGACCAAGAAGGCATCGTTGTATGCGCCGCCATCGATGCGCGGGGAGTCTTGTGTGACGCGATGGCCGAGCTCTTCGCAAAGGCGAGCCGCGTTTTCGACTGCCGCGGTGCAATCCGGGTGCGCTCGCGTGCCCGAAAAATTGCGCGTCATGAACGCTATGCGCAGCGGACTTGGATCTCGCTCTGCCGCTTGCCGATACGGCAGGGTCGGAGGCGGAGCGAAATCCACGTCTCCGGTGAGCGCGCCGTGAGTGGCGTCCAAGAGTGTGGCGCTGTCTCGTACCGAGCGAGACACGCAGTGCGTCTGGATGAAGCCGAGCGGGGCATCCCGCGGGCTGCCCGGATTGCGACCACGGCTTGGCTTGAGGCCGAAGAGCCCGCAGGCGGATGCGGGAATGCGGATCGACCCGCCGCCATCGTCCGCGTGCGCCATGGGCACCATGCCCGAGGCCACAGCTGCAGCGGCACCGCCGCTGGAGCCGCCCGGGGAGTACGCCGGATTCCATGGGTTTTTGGTGCTGCCGTAGAGCGCCGGTTCGGTCGTGGGTAAGAGCCCGATTTCGGACATGTTGGTGCGACCGACGATGACGAGGCCTGCGGCTTCTAGACGGCGCGCCAGCTCGTGGGTTTCGCTGCAAATGTGGTGGCGTGCAGCCGCCGAGCCAAAGCTGGCCTTCGTTCCCTGAATCTCCAGGGTATCCTTCAGCAGAAAGGGCACGCCCTTGAACGGACCGTCCGGCAGCCCGCGCTCCAGATTCAGGCGTGCACGATCGTAGAGTCGATCGATGACCGCGTTCAGGCCGGGGTTTGTGGCTTCGATGCGCTCGATAGCAGCGTCGAGCAGCTCGCGAGGAGACACCTGACCGGTCCGCACCAGTTCTGCGAGGCCGCAAGCATCGTGGGAAAGGTATTCGTGAAAGGGCAATGGCACCTGCCGTGAGCTGGGCGAGCCTACCTGGATTCGAGGGTTGGAGGCGGTCCGCCTCTCAAATGGAATCGCGGCGCTTGAGAATGATGAGAATCATGATCAGCGTTGCGAACATCATGCCGGCCAGTACCGCGGGCGGCAGCCAGACCAGCTCGTAGTTGTCGAACCCCCAGGCGCCGTTGAAATCGGTGCTGGCGATCTGAGCTTCGGCGCAGCGGAACTTGCCCGCGCTCACGAAGTTCTCGATGCTGGTGACGTCGGGCTTTTTAATGTCGAGCACCCAAGCGGGATTGTCGGCAATGGCCATACGCTCCTGCGCTACCACGCCCTGAAAACCCCAACGTGCCGGCATCAAGTACATGGGGTACTCCAGCATGGGGTTGGTGGTCATCGGCACCATGAGCCCGCCGAGCACGACCTGCGGAATCAGCGCGATCGGCGTCAAAGCCATGGCGGCTTCAGAAGAATTGACCAGCGTGCTCAAGAGCAAGCCCAGGGCCACCGAGTTCATGGCGGTGACGATCAGCGTGACCAAGCTCATCACGAACGCTTCGGGCCCTCCGTTGAAGTTCAACGAAAAGAACACGATCGCCAAGAGAATGGTGCACTGGATGATGCAGAACAAGCTCAGCAGCACGAACTTGGAGAACACGTAGTTGGCGAGCCCCAGATTCACCATGCGCTCGCGACGATAGATGGCAGTCTCGCTGACGATTTCTCGCGCTGCATTGCTGGTTCCAAACCAGACCGCAGCCACCACCAGAAAGAAAATGGCCCCGGAGTTGTCGGGCGTGGTTTGCATGGCAGAGAGCATGTCGTCGACGCCCTCGCCCAGCCCCCCCGAGCGCCGTGCCAGCTCTTGAAGCGCTCCCAAGCACCAGTAGGGGATGGCGTCTTTTTGGCCGCCGAACACCAGCGCCAAGAGCCCTCCGATGATGGGCGCTTGAGCCAGCATGATGACGGTGCCGCTGACATCGCGCATCTTGACCTTCGCGTACCGACTCAGAAGCAACCGGAATTGCCCCCGCTTTTGGGCGCGACCCGTTGGCACGCCGTGGCTTTGCGAGCCCGTGCCCACGGCCCGTTTTCCAGAGAACATCTGCTGGAAGATCGGGTTACTCTGATTGAAGAATTCGGCATGCCATTCGCGCGCTGCTTGCATGCGCGCGACAAAGCGCGGCGTTTGCGGGTTCTGTGCCCGCAAGGCTTCGAAAATGGGCCGCTCGCGTTGA
>CBFGRJ010000087.1:0-22230 GCA_965651135.1 uncultured Myxococcales bacterium | reverse complement strand
TAGATTGTCAGGGCGGGTCGCTGTCGAACTCTTGGCTGTCGGGCAGCTCGTCCAGCCCCGAGCCACCCGTCACGGGAATGGCACGCGCGGCCGCCACCTTCTCGAGCACGTTGGACAAGCCGCGCGGATCGCTCACCACAGGCAAGAAGGCGCGGGTGCCGTCCCACAAGTCGAGCGCGACGCTGCGATCGGCCTCGAAGACAATGCGGTCGATTTGCGCCCACTTGTAACGGCGGATTCTTGGCCACCCGAGCGACGCCACGTCGCGGTACTCGACGGCGTCGCCGCGTATTCGAACGCCTCGCATCGACGATCGGAGCAGCGAGGCCAGGGCTCCCACCATCAGCAGGGCGGCAAACGCTCTGGCGCTGATCGGCCGCGGACGCTCGATGAGGTACGCCCGCAACGCGCCGTGACCCATCTCTGCGGAGACCACCAAGGTCACGACCATGGCCGCCAGCAGCAGGTACAACATCGACGGAATTCGTGCCGACCACGGTGGGCCAAACATCGACTCCGCAGGGCGGTAGGTCATGTCGAATCCCGGAGGCCGTGAGGGACGGGGCACGATTGAGTAAACCTACAACCTGCCGAACCCTTTGGAAAGCGCCACCCCGCCGGGATCGCGCGGGAGCCAAGGCTGGCTTGCACGGCTGAACAGATGAGGGTAGGTGCTACGCTCAAGTCTGCGAAAGCGCCCTTGTTTGCAAGAGCGCCCTGAACCCCCGAGGCAACAGCAATGAAAATCTTCATCGATTCTGGCGACGTCGGCGAAATCAGAGAAGCCGCTCAAATGGGAGCCATAGATGGCGTGACCACCAATCCCTCCCTGCTGGCCAAAGGCGGCAAGCCGATTCGGCGCGCGATCTCGGAAATCTGCGAGATCGTCGATGGCCCGGTTTCCGCGGAGGTTCTGGCCACGGACACCGAGGGGATACTCAAAGAAGGGCGCGAGCTGGCCAAGATTCACCCGAACGTTGTGGTCAAGGTCCCCTTGATTGTCGACGGCTTGAAGGCGACCCGAGTGTTCAGTGCCGAAAACATCAAGACCAACGTGACCCTGTGCTTTTCGCCCAGTCAGGCGATTTTGGCTGCCAAGGCTGGGGCTACGTACATCTCGCCGTTCGTGGGGCGCATCGATGACCTCGCCGACGAGGGCATGAAGCTCATCGAGCAGCTCGTGACGATCTACGGCAACTACGACTTCGACACGGAAATCCTGGTAGCCAGCGTGCGGCACCCGGTTCACTTCGTACAAGCCGCCCTGCTGGGTGCGGATGTCGCGACCGTGCCCTTCAAGGTCATCGAGCAGCTGGCCAAGCATCCGCTCACGGACATCGGCCTCAAGAAGTTCCTGGAAGACGCCGAGAAGATTCCCAAGGGCTGATGCCAACGCTCGTGCGGCGCAGCGCGCGTGGCTCGCCAGCGCTCGACAGCCGACGCGTTCGAGGCCTGGGTGATCGCATGCTCGCGGCGCTCGACATGCCCGATGCAGAGCTCAGCGTGCTCTTGACGGACGATCGCCGCATTCAGCAGCTCAATGCGCAGCATCGGCACAAAGATCGCCCAACGGACGTGCTGGCATTCGCTCTCGAGGAGCCCGAGGCGGGTCCAGCACGCCTGCTCGGCGACGTCGTCATTTCGCTCGACACCGCAGCGCGCCAAGCCAAAGGCAGAAAGCGCCCGCTACTGGCGGAAGTGCGATTTCTGCTCGCCCACGGCCTATTGCACCTGTGCGGCTACGATCACGCGACGGCGGCTGGCAAGCGTGAAATGGACCGCCTGACGCGCTACTTGGTGCGCGCGTCGGGCGGAAATTGAGGGGTCGTCGCGAAAAAAAATCGCGCCCCGAAGGGCGCCCGCCAGGACCCGGGCGCGTCACCAGACGGCCAGCCGGCATAGGGCGTTTTTCGCGCGGCCGAGCGGGTTTAGGAGAGGCCAATCCCACGCTGACATAAATCCTGCGAAATGTCGGCTAACTCGGCGCTCTCAAAGGGCAAACAGCGCAGAATCCCGAGCGTTGAGCGATGGCCTTTGCCGCCCCTCGAACGGCACCGAGCGAGGCCTGCGACCGGGGCGAAAAGTAGGGACCAAACACACCCTCGGGGCATGAGGCAGCATCAAACAAGCTCTATTCGCCGACGGACCTGACTGTTTTCCGCTTGAAAGGCCAAAAGTCTGCTGTTATCCGTCGCGTGCCTTTTAGGGTGGAAGCAACAACCTCGGTTGAAGCGGAAACCTGGATGGCGGGAGACGGCGTCAGAAAGACTGGATTTACCGCACAGGAGAAAGCGTATGGCAGGCAAGAGGCTCACAAAAGCTCAGGTCATCACGGAGTTGGCCAACAATTGCGACTTGGACAAGAAGAGCGTGAATCGAATTTTCGAGGAGCTCTCCGGTTTGATCAAGAAACAGCTCGGACCGCGCGGTCCGGGTGAGTTCGTGGTCCCCGGCCTGGTGAAACTCCGAGTCGTCAAGAAGCCGGCTACGAAGGAACGACAGGGTATCAATCCCTTCACCAAAGAGCCGATCACGATTCCGGCCAAGCCGGCGAGCAAGAAAGTTCGGGCAACCGCACTCAAGGCCCTCAAAGACTTGGTCCAGTAGCCGCGAACTCGTGTCTTCGGACACTGACGATGTCCCCGTCTCCTCCGCAGGAGTCGGGGACAAGTCATTTTGTCCACAGGGCATTACCCCGCACCTCGACGCGAAGCGCCGATTGGCGTGCGAAGCCTGTGGATAACCCACGAAGTGAAGCGTTCAAAAGTAGCGAGTGAGCTGGCCTCGCAACAAGGCGCCCCCGGAGGCATTGCTGGTGGCGCCCGTCTGCTTATCGATGAACTCGGGCTCGCTGCGCCAACCCGCATCGGCGCGGCCTCGAATGAAACCGGTCAGCTCCCCGCCGAAAGCCCATACGCTGCTGAGCGGGTACTCTGCACCCAGGCCCATGAAAGCGCCCCAGTAGCGGTAATGGCGGCGCTCGAGACCTCGAGGCTCGACATCGGCCCAGCTGTGGAACGGCCCGATGCTCAAGTAGACCTGAACATAATCCCCGGGGTTCAAGAACGCGATCACGGCCGCAGAAATGGCCGCTTCGAAGCGCTTGGCATCTAGGTCGTCGCGACCGTAGGCCGCGTCGATCGCCAAATCGAGCGCGATGTGCGGCAGCGGCGCGGCGCGAAATCCCACGCCACCGCCTCCCATGAGCGGCACCCCTTCGCCAACCAGCGCCCATTGCAATCGACCGAACACACCGAGCCCGCGCTCGAGCAGCGGCTCGTCAGACTCTTCCCTTCGAACATCGAAGACACTCGGCGGTGGTGGCTCGTCGAAGCGTGGCGGCTCGCTGGGTAGCTGTTCTTGCTGTCTCGTGGGCGGTTCGACGGGCTGCTCGGCGGGCTGCGAGGCTTCGTCCGCGGGCTCACAGAACCAACCATCGGGACAGGGCTCGTCCGCATCGGCTCCGGCTGCAGTCGCGCCGAAGGCCGTGATCATCGCGAAAGCTCTCGCGCGCATCATCGCTGGGCACGCTAGCAATCGGCTGCGAACTTGCCAGGCGCGGGCCTCGCGCCTATCGAGGGCCATGACCGAGGTCATCCTCAAACCAGGCCACGTACGTCCGCTCTGGGCCGGGCATCCCTGGGTGTTTGCGCAGGGGATTGCCAAGGTGATTGGTCCGGCGGCCGCGGGCAGTGAAGTCCGCGTCCTCGATGCCGAAGGCCACGTGCTCGGCCGCGGGTTGTATTCACCCAAGTCGGCCATTCCCGTGCGCCTTTACACCCAGCACGGCGACAAGCCTCTGGATCTCGAGCTGTTGACCGAGCGGCTCGAACGAGCGCTGGCACGCCGCAGACTGTTCGAGCTGCCAAACAGCGACACGAACGCTCTGCGCGTGGTGAACGGCGAGGGCGACGGACTGCCAGGCTTGATCGTCGATCGCTTCGGCGACGTGGTGACGTTGCAGTTCTTGACGGCAGGAATGAAGCTGCGAGAGCCGCTGGTGCTCGAAGCGGTGCAGGCCGTGCTTGCGCCCAGAGCCGTCGTCGATCGGACGCCCGCGGCGAGCGCCGAGCGCGAAGGCTTTCGAGCCGAAGGCGGCGTGATCGCCGGAGACACGCAGCTTGCCGCGATGCAGTTCGAAGAGCGTGGCCTACGCTTCGAAATCCCGCTGTCGCTGGCGCAGAAAACGGGGTTCTACCTGGATTTGAGAGCCCTCAGGCAAAAGCTCGCCCGCCTGGCGAAAGGGCGCCGAGTGCTCGACTGCTACGCCTACGTGGGCGCTGCGGGGATGCACATGGCCCGCGGAGGTGCCGCGCAAGTCAAGGCGGTAGAATCGAGCGAAGCCGCGGTGCTCACCGGTCGACGCTGCATCGAGCTGAACCAGCTCGGCGCCGTCATGAGTATCGAGCGCGCTGACGCGCGCCAGGCATTGGCAGCGGCCGCAGCGGAGGGCGGCTACGATTTGGTGCTCTGCGATCCGCCAAAGCTCGCCCCCACGCGAGCCGCTGCCAAGAGAGCCGAAAAAGCCATGCAAATGCTGGCTAAGGCAGCGGCCGCGGCGACCCGCCCGGGCGGGATACTGGTGCTTTGCTCCTGCTCGGCCGGGCTGGGGCTTCAAGCGCTCGGCCGGGCGCTGGCCGTAGGCGCCAGCATGGCCCAGCGACGTGCAACCGTCCTCGACCGCGTCTTTCAAGACGTCGATCACCCGACACCGGCTGCCTTCCCAGAGGGCTTGTATCTGAGTAGCGTGATCGCGGAGATCGACCTTCACGGATGACCACCCATGGCCGGGTACCCGGATTGGCCGGTAAGGCCCCACTCACCTTGGTGCTTGCCGCTGCCGTGTGGGCCCTGAGCTGTCGCGGCCCGAACAGCGCGGACACTCACGCCGGCCGAGGCGTGCCACCCGAAACCTCCAGCAACGTCGAACGCCAAGACTTCGCTGGTAGCCGAGCCTGCGCTGGATGCCACCCCGCCATCTACGAGCGCTGGCAAAGCTCGCCCATGCATCGCATGACCCGGCGCATGGCGCGGGGCGAAGCTCGCGCGCCTTTCGATGGGTCGAAGTTTCGCTTCAAAGACGACCTGGCAACCATGGTGACGCGCGAGGGGCAACACTACATGCACATCGAGTCTGCCAAGTACGGAAGCGCCTGGTATCGCATCACCAAAGTGATCGGAGGGCGCTATCGCGAGGACTATGCCGGCGTGCAGGTAGCCGCGCCCGAAGCCGGCGCGCCGGCGTCGGAAGAAGAGCGCATCTTGCCCGTGTCGTATCTCTTGTTCGACAAGTCTTGGCGCTACAAAGGCTACTCGGTGATGTCGCCGGAGCGCGACGGCCTCAAGCGCGGGCTCGCCTGGCGCAAGACCTGCATTTTCTGCCACAACACGGCGCCCTGGCTGAGCCTGTATTACGACGAGCTCTATGGCGTGGGCGCTCCCAGCTATCAGGGAGCTGCGAGTCTCAAGCTGCCGCCCGAGCGCCGCTTGTCGTACACGATTGTCGATGCGTCTCGCTTCGAAGATGCCGTCGAGCGCGAGATCGAATATTTGGCGGGGCGCCCCGCCGAAGCCGACAGCGTCGAAGCGCTGCTGGAAGAAGCCGCCGAAGCGACCAAGGCGCACTTTTCTGAAGAGCATCTGATCGAAATCGGCATCGGCTGCGAGGCTTGTCATGGGGGCAGCCGCGCGCACAGCCTAGCTCCGAACGAGGTGCTTCCGAGCTACACGCCCACCAGTAGCTTTCTACGCACCACCACCAAAACCGATCGCCCGGTGCCCAAGGCCCTGGCTCAAAGTCACAGCTGTGCCAAGTGCCATACGGTGCTCTTCTCGCGCTACCCGTTCACGTGGGAAGGCGGAGAACGCGGCTTTGCTCCCGGAGGCAGCAGCATGAACTCCGGCGAGGCTCGCGACTTTTTGCTGGGCGGCTGCACCGCGGAGCTCGCGTGCACCAGCTGCCACGATCCCCACACCGAAGACAGCGAGGCGCGGCTGAAAGAGCTGCACACGGTGGCCGGCAATCCCGTCTGTACCTCTTGCCACGAAGAACTCACCCACCCTGCACGGCTCGAGCGGCACACCCACCACGCCCCGGGCAGCGAAGGCAGCGCGTGCCTTGCCTGCCACATGCCGAAGAAAAACGTGGGCCTGAACTACGAGCTGACCAGCTACCATCGCATTGGCTCGCCCACCGACAAGGAACGCGTCGAAGGCGATCGGCCGCTCGAATGCGCGCTTTGCCACACTGACCAATCGGTGCTCGAGCTGGTCGAAAGCATGGAGTCGTTGTGGAACAAGAGCTACGATCGCCAACGGTTGCAGCAGCTCTACGGGAGGGATCTCCGCCAGAATGCGCTGGAGGCGACTCTGGAGCTCGGCAAACCCCACGAGCAAATCGTGGCCATGGCTCGCTTGGGACGAGCCGGGCGGCAGTCTGCGCGCGACGGGCTCGTCGCTCAGTTGGCCCACGAGCTCCCGCTGCTGCGCTTCTTTGCGCATCAGGCGCTGGAGCAGCTCACGGGTCGGGCGCTATCGCTCGATATGCATGCGTCAGGCCCAGCCTTGCGCGACGCCGCTCGCCGCGCTCTGGCAGAAAGCGCGGCGGACAGCGCGCCACCCTCTACGAAAGGCGGTGTGGCCGATGCGCCCGATTGAAAGCGCCGAGCCCGCGCTATTGGCCGGCATCGAAGGGCTGATCTTCGATCTCGACGATACGCTCCTCGATCACGGTAAGCTCGGCGCCGAGAGCTACCGTGCGCTCTGGGACTTGTACGCGGCGGGATTGAGCTTGATCGCGGCCACAGGGCGTCCAGCGGGCTGGGGCGAGGTGCTGGCTCGCACTTGGCCCGTTGCCGCGGTGGTTTCGGAGAACGGCGCCATCGCTCACTCGAGCACGCCCCAAGGCCTGCTCCAGGTCGATGCCGCGCCGTCGGCGGTCAGGCGTGAACGCCAACAACGGCTCGCCGGCATCGCGGACCGAGTCGAGGCGGCATTTCCGACGCTACACCGTACCGACGATGCGCATGCGCGCATCAGCGACGTGACCTACGACATCGGAGAACACCAGTCGGTTCCGGCGGCTATGGTGAAGGCAGCGGCCGAGCTGGCCCAAAGCCTGGGCGCTCAGACCCTGACCTCGAGCGTTCACCTGCACCTGACGCTCGATCGGCACGACAAGGCCACGGGCTGTCTGGCGATCTTGCGCGAGCAGTTCGGCCTGGACACGACCCATGCCCTGATGCGCTTTGCCTTCATCGGAGACAGCGGGAACGATGCCGCTTGCTTCGCCGCTTTCCGCACCACCATCGGCGTCGCCAACCTCACGGGAAGGCCGACGCTGATGCCGCGCTTCGTCACACGTGCCGCGCGGGGTGCCGGCTTCGCCGAAGCCGCCAGAGTGCTGTTGGATGCCCGCAAATGAATGGAAATCGGGCCTCCGAGTGGCGAACCCGCCGAAGCTTTAGTACTGGTTCGCCTTTCCCATGAAAGCCAATCCAGCAGAGCTCATCGCTTTGGCCAAGCGGCACCTGTACCCGAACTACAGGCAGCCCGACCTGATCATGGACCACGGTCAAGGCGTGTACGTTTGGGATACGACCGGCAAGCGTTACTTGGATTTGTACGCGGGTATTGCGGTCAGCATTCTCGGCCACGGGCACCCTCGCATCGTCGCGGCCTTGAGCGAGCAGGCCAAGCGCTTGTGCCACATGTCCAACTACTTCTACAACCAGCCCAACATCGAGCTGGCGGCGCGCCTATGCGAGCTCACCGGCATGCAGCGGGTGCTGTTCGGCAATTCGGGCACCGAAGCCAACGAGGCTATGCTGAAGCTGGCGCGCAGCCACTTCTACGAAGCGGGCGAGCGCGAGCGTTATCGCATCATCGCATTCGAGAATTCGTTCCACGGTCGCACGCTGGGTTCGCTGGCCCTCACCGGTCAGCAGAAGTACCGCCAGGGTTTCGGTCCGCTGCCGGGCGTCACGCACGTACCGTTCGGTGACCTAGCGGCGGTGGAGCGAGAGATGGGGCCGGACGTGGCCGGTGTCATCGTCGAAACCGTGCAAGGCGAAGGCGGCGTGCTGCCCGCCCCACCCGGCTTTCTCGAAGGTCTGCGCGAGCTGACCCAGCGCCACGGCGCCCTGCTGATGATCGACGAGATTCAGACCGGTGTAGGCCGAACCGGGCGCTTTTTGGGGATCCATCACCACAAGGTCCAGCCCGACGCCATTTCGATGGCCAAAGCGCTGGGCGGTGGCGTGCCCATCGGGGCCATGTTGTGCCGCGAAGAGCTCGCCGGTGCCCTGCCCCCGGGCAGCCACGGCAGCACCTTCGGGGGCAATCCGTTGGCGTCGAGCGTCGGGTTGGCCGTATTGGCCGAGGTAGAGGCTCAGGGGCTGGTGGCGCACGCGGCCACGCTCGGTGCGTATCTGCACGAACGCCTGAGCGACCTCCAAGCGCGCCTGCCCAGCGTGGTCGCCGCTCGGGGCCAGGGCTTGCTCCAGGCGCTCGTGCTGGCCGACTCGATCGATGCTCGGAGCGTCGTGACTGAGCTCCGCGAGGCGGGTGTGCTTGTCACGGTGGCCGGCGCCCAGGCGCTCAGGATCAGCCCGCCGCTGATCATCACCAAGGAGCAATTGGACGAGGGCCTGGCTATCCTGCAAGCCGTTCTGGAAGGTTCAACTTGATGCGCCATTTTCTCTGTCTTTCGGACCTGGGCCCCGAGGGCCTGCTCTCGCTTCTCGACGAGGCCGATCGATACCGCGCGGAGCGCAGTCGCACCTCGTCGCGACCGCTGGTCGGCAAGGCGGTCGCCCTGGTCTTCGACAAAGCCTCTACCCGCACGCGCCTCTCGCTCGAGGTGGCCGTCGTCGAGCTCGGAGGCCACCCCGTCGTCATCACCTCGTCGTCTTCTCAACTGGGGCGAGGCGAGCCGCTCTCCGATACCGCGCGTGTCTTGTCGCGCATGGTTCACGCCATCGCCTACCGGACCTCGGATGAATCCCGCATCAAGAGCATGATGGAGTACAGCACGGTTCCCGTGCTCAATGCCCTCACGGACCAAGGGCACCCCATGCAACTGCTCGCCGACTTGCAGACGGTGCGCAGCGTGAAAGGCAAGCTGAAAGGCCTCGAATACGCCTGGCTCGGAGACGGCAACAACATGGCCAATTCGTGGATCGAAGCCGCAGGGTTGCTGGGGCTCACGCTGCGGCTGGCGTGCCCCGAAGGCTACGATCCGAACGCCGACGTGCTCGCCAAGGCGCGGGAGCTCGGAGCCGACGTACGCGTGGTCCGTTCACCCGTCGAGGCCATCCAAGGCGCCGACGTCGTGAGTACCGATGTCTTCACCAGCATGGGGCAAGAATCCGAGCAGGCGGCACGCCTCGAGCGCTTCCGCGGGTTCATGCTCGATCGCCGTCTTTTGGCCCAAGCCAAGCCAGGTGCCATGGTGCTGCATTGCCTACCGGCGCACCGAGGCGAAGAGATCGAAGCCGAAGTTCTAGAAGGCCCTCAAAGCTACGTTTGGGATCAGGCCGAAGCCAGGCTCCACACCTCGAAGGCCATTCTCACGTGGGCCCTGGGCGCGGGTGCATGAGGGAAAATGGAAGAAGATCTCTCCAGCCCCGAGCCGGATCGGTCGTCTTTTCCGGTAGCCGAGGCGGTTCAGTGCGCGACGTGCGGCAATCCCGTCGATCCCTTGCGCGCTGAGCGGATTCGCATCTTCCAGGAGCGGTTTCGCTACTTTTGCAGTGAACATTGCGCCGATAGCTTCGACGTCGCCGGGCTGACCCCGCTGCCGCAACCTCGGCGCCGGCGACCGATCGATGCGAGCTTCGTCATCAAGACGCACAGCACCAAAGACGATCGCCTGGAGACTCGCCGTCAGATCGCCAACGAGCTGAACAGCGTCATCCACGAAGAAAGCTTCGAGCCGCCCGTGGAGCGCGTGCACACACCGCTCGATCCCAGGATTCGCGAGGTACCAGAGACGAAAGAGGCTGCTGCCGCGCCCGAAGGAGTGGACGTGGGCACGTTGCTCTTGACGCTCGCTATGCTGGGAGGAGCCTTGTCGATCGCGTTGACGCTGGCCGGCAGCTCTGGTCCGGCGCTAGTTTCGCGCGTGGTGGTGGTCAGCGTCGCCTGTGGAGCGTTGGTAGCGCAATACGTCATGGGGGCGCGCGACGCGAGCGAGCCCCACCCGCTGGCGATGCTGGCTGCCCCGGTGCTGGCGGTGATCACCGCCATCGTTGCAGCGCTCGGCAACCACCCCGAGGTGGGCACGGCGCTGACGCTCGCCGCGCTGATCGTCGGCTTGCTCGCCCTGTTGATGTGGCTCGTCCGGCGTGCCCGGCATCCCCTCGACGCAGAGCGAGAGCAAATCAGCAGTTTGCTCGAACGCAAAACCCAGCGCGTGGTGGGCGAAGAGATCGCGCCGGTGCGCGCGCGAGACTTGCGCCCAGGCGAAGAAATCGTGGTCGACAGCGGTGATTGGGTCCCCGTCGATGGAGCCATCTCCGCCGGCACGGCCACGCTGCGCCCCTGGCTCTCGGCCCCTTACAGCATCGAGGTGACCGAAGGCGACAGTGTGGTGGCGGGCGCCCAGGTCATCACCGGTCGCATCCGCGTGGTGGTCGGCTGGGTCGGGTACGATCGCACCTGGCTCAGGCTGACCACCGATCCAAGGCGCCGGGCCGATCTTTTGGCGCCGATTCCCCGAGCGGGGCGGCTGATTGCCGAGCGTATGGCGCCCATGGCGGCAGGGCTCGCCGCGCTCACGTCCTTTGCCTCCAACGCCGATCTGCTCACGATAGCCCTGTTCGCGCTGGCGGCTCAGGCCGCCGTCGCCAACCCCGCCATTGCGCAGGTCCCGACCTTGACCGTCACCCGCGGCGTTCTAGAGGGGCTCAGGCGCGGCATCGCCTTTCGCAGCGCCGATGCGCTCGACACCGCCGGGCGCGTGAGCATCGCCGTGTTTTGCGCGCGCGGCACGCTGCTTTTGGGTGAACCAGAGGTCGCCAACGTCGAGCCCGTGGGCGAGCACGACGCCAGTCGTGTGTTGAGCTTGATCGCCGGGGCCGAGAGCGGCGCCAGCGACCCTGTCGCCACGGCGATGCTGCGTGCCGCGCGAGCCCGCGGCGTCCGCCCCGACGGAGCCAGGAGCCATTCGTCGCAGCCCGGCTTGGGTATCACGGCGGTCTCGTCCGATGGGCAGCGCCTGGTGGTCGGCAGCCGCGCGCTCATGCTGCAAGAGCGCGTCAGCGTGGCCAGCGCCGAAGGCAAGATCAACGAGCTGGAGGGTCTCGGCCGCTCCGTGCTGCTTGTCGCGCTCGGAGGCAGGCTGGTAGGCGTCGTGGGGCTGCAAGATGGCTTGAGGCCCGGCGCTCGCGCCGCGGTGCAGTATCTGGTCGATGTGGGGATCGAACCGGTCTTGCTCTCGGGCGACGCGCGCGAAACCTGTGAGGCCCTAGGTCGCGCGCTCGACATCGAACACGTTCGTCCAGAAATCCTACCCCCCGATCGGGGCGAAGAGGTCCGGCGCCTCGTCGCAGGCGGAGGTAGCGTTGCCGTGGTCGGAAGAAGCCCCATCGACGACGGCGCACTAGGCGCAGCCGATGTGTCGGTGGCCTTGTCGTCGGCCGGCTCCACCACGGCAGAGTGGTCGGTGCAGCTCGTGTCGGACGATATAAAAGAAGCCGCGTTCGCGATCCGGTTGGCGCACGACACACGCCGCGATGCTCGCACCGGTTTGATCACGACCCTGGCTCCAGCGTCCATCGGTGCGCTGGCTGTGGCTTTTTCGCTGGTGCCACCCGCCATCGCTCCCTTGGCCGCTGCCGCTGGCGCGCTGCTCGGCCTCTACCGCATCAAGGATTCGAGCGCCTGACCGATGCCTGTTTTTCCAGGGGCCTAGCGGCGAAGCACCGCGACCCCTTGACCTTACGGCAAACCCCCGCAATGACTGGGGAGTGACCGTCGAGCACAACAGGAGATCGCCAGAAGCCCACGGCGGCGCCGAGGTGGGTACCGACGCTCGCGCGCCGAACCTCGAACGCTTGCGTGAGCAGCTCGAGGCGTACATGGCCGAGCAAGGGCTGCGTTCGACCGAACAGCGACGGCTCATCATCGACAAGTTCTTCGAATCGGCTCAACACCTGACCATCGACGAGCTGCTCGGGCGCGTCCGCGACGAGGACCCCAAGGTCGGCTACGCCACGGTCTACCGAACCATGAAAATGCTCGCCGACGGCGGCATCGCCCACGAGCTCAATTTCGGTGACAATGCAACCCGCTACGAGCTCGCCGACGTCGACGCCCACCACGATCACCTGATTTGCGAGGAGTGCGGGCACATCATCGAGTTCGAAGAGCCCCTGATCGAAGAGCTGCAAGACCGGATTGCGGCGCGCTACAACTTCGTGATCAAGCACCACAAGCACGAGCTGTACGGAACCTGCCGCGAGCCCGAGACCTGCGAAATTCGTGCGGCTCGGCGCAAAGCTGGCGCAAAGTAAGCGCAAGTAGCCGCAGCAATAGCCCAGCGATGCCGGCGGCTGGGTTGCACGCCTGCGCGGCAGTACTTATGTGAATGTGTGGTGGGGTTTTCTCGCCCTGACGCACATCATGAACGAAACGCGCTATTTCCACGCGCGCCTGCAACGTGGCGCACAAACCTTGGCCTACTTGGCCGTGCTGAGCGGGCTATTGATGCTCGCGGGCTGGCTCATGCTGGGCGCGCTCGGCGTCGTCATGATGTTGGCGTTCACCCTGATGGCGCTGCTGGCCGGTAGCCAGCTTCCAGTGGCCATGGTGATGCGCATGCGGGGAGCCCGGCCACTGGCGTGGGGCGAAGGACCATTCCTCGAGCACTTGGTCGCGCGACTGGCTAGGCTCGCAGGCCTCGAGCAGCCCCCGACCCTCTACGTCTTGCCAAGCATCGAGCTGCAAGCATTCGCCGTACAGTCGGGTGGACAAGCGGCCATCGGCATCACGCCCAACCTGGTGCGCTCGCTCGATCCGGAGGAGCTAGAAGGCGTGCTCGCCCACGAAATCAGCCACCTTGCAGCCGGCGATCTGAAACTCATGGGGCTGGCCACGGCCATGCGCAGCCTGACGCGCAGCTTGGCGAGCCTGGCGTGGGCGCTCTTGGCGCTCAGCGTCCTCACGTTCGGCGCCATTCAGGTCTCGCTCAGCGCGACGCTGATCCTCGCCTTCTTGCCTTTGTTGAGCTACCTGGCGGAGCTCGGCCTATCGCGCACTCGAGAGCTCAGCGCAGACCTGGCCGCCGCGCAGCTCACGGGGCGCCCTCGAGCGCTCGCGAGCGCCCTGCTCAAGCTCGAAACTCAGCACGCGGGCTTGCTCCAGCGCCTGCTCGGAGCGCGGCCCGTACTGCAAGTCCCCGAAGCCCTGCGCACCCACCCCTCCACGCGAGAGCGTATCGAGCGCCTGCTCGAGCTCGAGCAACAAGGCCCAACGGCTTGGCGAACGCAGCCCCCCTCCCTTCGGGCTCGAGACCCTCAACCCGGCACAAGTCGCAGGACACGTTGGTCCGTCACGATGACCTGAACGGCGACATCGTGCTCTTCAATCGGCAGCTCACCGATCAGCTGAAAGTCGAAGGCCACGGCTAGTGCCTGCGCCGGCGGACACACGTCGGGCAAAGTGGCGTCGTAAAACCCGGAGCCATAGCCCAGGCGCTGCCCCGAAGCGGACACAGCCAACGCCGGCACCACCACCAAATCGATGTCGCCGCGCAGCGCCACGGGGAGCTCTTTCGGTGGCTCCAGAAACCCCCTCCCGCGGTCCACCAAGCTGGCAAAATCGTCCACCCGCCGAAACCCGGTCGTGTAGCCCCCCGGCTTCGGGTCCATGAACGGGTAATAAACCCTGCGCCCCTGCGAGCGAGCCGCTGCATCGATCGGCAAAATCGCCACCTCCGACGCCAACGGCGCGAACAGCGCGAGCCCCCGGGCGGCCGCATACTCGGGAGTCGCCAACACAGTCTCGCAAACCGCCGCGCTACGGCTCGCGTGCGCACTCGGCGGCAACGCCAACCTGAGCGACCGCATACGCGCGCGAATCGCGCGCTTGGCACGCCGCCCAATCGCCTGCACGACCTCGGGGTCGAGCACGTTCGGTCCTTTCGGAAGGGTCATACGGTGTTCTTAACCCATTCTGACCGGTCCAACCAAAAGTCAGCGACGCGCCCGGTTCGACCGCGTTCGTCACGGGTCGGAAAGCGCGATACCGTCGTAGAGCTCGTCGACCGAAAGCGCGAGCGCAGGCTCGCCAACGGCTACCCAAAGAACATTTGGAGCATGACTGACAACGGGGTTCCGCTCGAAGCTCAACTCGAAAACGCAACGCAATATAGCTATCATGGCTATCCACTGCCTGATTCGGATCCATTCGCCGATGTCGTGCGCGATCGATGGAAGAAGCTCGCGGGTGACGAATGATTCAAGAAATCGAGCTCGGAATCAATTGGCTTGCATCCGACAAGGGTACCGCCCCTGAGCGAGCCTCGTTCGGTGAGCTCACGCTACGCATCGGCGACACCATCGTGACCGAGGTCATTGACTTGATCGCGCAAACACCTAGAAGCTCGATCCGTGTGTCGCTCAACCATCTCGGGCATTGGTTCGCCGACAATTGGTGGCGGTTGCGCTGGGAGCCGGTGCCACCAACCACGGAGTCATCGAGCTGGCGTATGGCTCACGAGATGGGCGCGGCGGGTGGCGGATTCGTTTGGCCACCCTTGCAGTTCAGCAGTGACGGTGAAACCGTGCAAATTGCCGCGAGGCCGACCCGCTCCGAGCATACGGTACGATACATCCGCCTGTACGAGCTCGTGCGCAACGGGCTTGTCTGTAGTGCTGACGATTTCGCACGAGCCATCGACAGGTTCATGGACACACTCCACTCACGGCAGGAGCACTTCGCCGCCGTGGACCAAGAACTTTGGGACACTTGGCTCGCCGTGTGCGGGGAGCGTGTCGATCCAGATGTGGCCAGATTTCGCAAGCGCGAGGCGCTGCTGGGACTGAATCCCGGGGAAGAGGATCCGGAAGGCCTAGCCTCCCTTTTTGGGAAGAACGCCTGGATGGGCAATAGTGCATTGGATGAGCTATTCGCGGCCCTGAACGGCCAGAACCCCGCGCCCGTGATGGACGAACTCAGCAGCCTACGCAAGCGCGACCTACCACGACTATCGTTCGAGCGGGTTCTCGAGGCGGCGAGGGATTGGTCCGCTGGCACAGCGCAAGAGCCCTGGGAGAAAGGCGACAGGTTTGCGCAGCACCTGCGCAAAACGTGGGGATTGGGAACAAGCCCCATATCAGATGAATTTTTGAACGACCTACTAGGCGCCGACATTCAATCCGATGAATTGGGAGTCCGTTCAACTGCTCCCGCCGTGGCTTTCCGCGACGACGGGCACATCAGACCCGCACTTCGGCCGACGCGCTACCCAACGAACCGCCGTTTCGAAGTTGCGCGTTTGATCGGAGATAGCTCCTGCATGGCCTACTCGAAAGACGCCGTTCAAGCCTTGACGGATGCACGCACTGCGCGCCAGAAGTTTCAGCGCGCCGCGGCACAAGAACTGTTGTGTCCAGTCGAAGGCCTGAAGGAGCGTGTCACCCTGCCCCGCCCCAGCGACGAAGAGCTCTCGACAGCGGCAGACCACTTCAACGTTTCTCTGCGTGTCGTCACCCACACTCTAGTCAACAAGAAGCTGGTCAGTCGCGACTACCTGGATGCCTGCTAGGTCGGCCTGAGAGGTCAACCCAGTGGTGTGGTTTGCCTTGGAGCTCGATCGAACCGACGCGAGAACGGTAGGGGCGAAGCAAAACTCCGATCACGCCTTGGCGCTCACGGCATCAGCCCGAACGGCCGATACCACCGCTAAACGCACCACCAGTGTCCACCACGTTTGACGAGCGAACAGCCGGTGCGTTCCCAACCCGCGACGGCAGGCACCCAACACCGATCGCAAAACGCCGCGCCGCTCCGCATACGACGCAAACTGAACATCGAGCGTGTGGGTCGCGGCCTCACACTTGACTATCAATTCGAGCGCGCGCGTAGCAAGCGGGTAGACTTCTGACTCGCAGCATGTGAACGTACGCGACCCTGGGGACTTACGTTCGAGATGACAGTCAAGGTGACGCAGGGGAACAAACGAGCTTGCGACTCGACAAGCACTGCAAAAGGCACGAGGTTGCAATGAGCTCCATGAAAAAACCTCGAGCGGGAGCCAAGCACACGAGGCTCGTCCGGCAGTGGGAGATCGTGCTGGCACTGCAGAGCGCCCCGCGTGGGCTCACACGCGCGCAACTCATGGAGCGCCTCGAGATCTCCAAGTCTACCCTGCACCGTGAGCTCAACACCTTGCAGGAGGCGCGAATTCCGCTCACCAGCCACGGTGTCAACGGCACCACCCGCTGGCGCTTGCTCCGCCAGAGCGAGCTCCCTCCCCTGGGGTTCACGCCCCTTCAGCTCGCGGCCCTACACCTGGCCCGGCTCGAGCTCGAACCGCTCGCCGGCCATAAAGCCGTCGCCGCGCTCGACGAAATCCTCGGCAAAATAAAGCCCAAAGAGCGCCAGCTTCCCCTCCGCCTCGCCACCCCCGCAAAAAGCCACCCCGAAACCATGGCTGCCATCGACGAGGCGCTGACGCACCGCCGGCGGCTCCGCTTCGAATACCGCGCCGCTTCGCGTGAGGGCAAACCCGAGCGCGTCCAGGTCGAACCGCTCCTGGTCAACCTGGCCGACAAGCACCCCTACCTGCTTGGCTTCTGCCTCGAGCGAGGCGCCGAGCGAACCTACAAGCTCGTCCGCATCCACGCCTGCGAAGTCTGCGAAGAAAAGGCAAAGCGCCGACCCAGCCCCGGCCTCGCCAAAACCTTCGATCACTCCGTAAAAGCGTGGACAGGTGCTCCCGTCCGCGTGCGCGTCGCCCTGAGCCCTCGCGTCGCTTGGCTCGCCCACGAGTATCCCCTCCACACGAGCCAACAGGTGCAAGCCCAACCCAACGGCAGCGTCATCGTCTCCGCCAAAGTCGCCGGCACCGTCGAAGCCATGCGCTGGGTGCTCAGCTGGGGAGGCGAAGCCGAAGCCCTCGAGCCCACCGAGCTGCGAGAAGCCACCGCCCGCGAGGTCACGACCGCAGCCCAGCGCTATCGCCCAACGAGGAGGCTCAAACATGCTGGGACAGGGGGGAGGTAGCGTGAGGGGAGTGAACGCGTCAGCTGCGAGGCACGGGACGGCGCGGCGGGTGGCTCCGCTGAAGCTCGGCGATCAGCCGGTCGGCTTCGCGCCAGTCGTCGTGAATGGACTCGAGGTTATCGTAGTAGAAGGCCAGGGCAGAGTGGACATCCGCGAGGCTCAGGTGCGGGTGAGCCTCTACGATCTCGTCGGGGGTCATTGCCTTGCGCTCGTATTCGAAAGCGACCTGGCTGACTTTTATGCCGGTGCCTCGGATGACAGGTCGCCTTGGCGCAGTGTCGATATGAAGCGAAACAATCGGCTCGGGAGACATCTCCCCGAGCCTAGCAGTCGAGCAAGGCGCGCGCCCTCGATGTCGCCGTTGCCATCGCAGCGGGAGGCGTCTCGATGAGCTATTCCGCCTTCTTCGAGCATCTCACCGGCCGCACACCGTTTCCCTATCAGGAGCGCCTGGGCACCGAACCTTGGCCCGAGCTACTCGACGTCCCGACTGGGCTCGGCAAGACGGCTGCTGCGGTAGTGGCCTGGCTCTACAAGCGCCTGCAAGGCGACCCAGAAACCGGCATGCGCCTGGTTTACTGCTTGCCCATGCGTGTGCTCGTGGAGCAAACGCAGGCGGCCGCACGCCAGTGGTGTGACAGGGCGGCGTCTCACTTTGAACAACGGCAGATCGCGACGCCCACCGTGCATGTGTTGATGGGTGGAGACGTCGACGAAGAATGGGAAAATCACCCCGAGCGGCCCGCGATTGTCATCGGGACTCAAGACATGCTGCTCTCACGAGCGCTGAACCGCGGCTATGCCTTGAGCCGCTACAAGTGGCCCGTTCACTTTGCTTTGCTGAACAACGATTGCCTGTGGGTCTTCGACGAGACGCAGCTCATTGGTGTGGGCATCGAAACGAGCGCTCAGCTGCAGGGGTTTCGCCAGAAACTTGGCACGCACAGAGCGGCACACAGCCTTTGGATGAGTGCCACGCTAGGAGAGCAGCAGCTCGATACAGTCGATCACCGAAAGCCGGAGGCAGGCTGGAGGGTGCACTCGCTGCGCAGTCAGGACTTGTGCGAAAAGCTGGTGCAGACCCGAGTGGGCGCTTCTAAGCCCATTGCAGCCAGCCCTCTCAAGCTCGACAAGGACAATGACGGCCAACCCTACGCTAAGGCCCTCGCAGACCACGTCATCAAGGAGCACGCCCAGCGGGGTGGCCTGACGCTGGTCATTCTCAACCGGGTCTCTCGCGCCCAGCAGGTCTACCAAGCGCTGCGCAGCAGCGACGGCCGTACCGACGAAAACACGGCCCTGGTGCATTCGAGGTTTCGTGCCTCGGACCGCCAGCGCGAAGAAGCGATCTTACAGCACAGCGATCAGGACCGCATCGTCGTAGCGACCCAAGCCATCGAGGCGGGCGTGGACGTTTCGTCCCGCACTCTATTCACCGAACTGGCGCCTTGGCCCTCGCTGGTGCAGCGGCTCGGGCGCTGCAACCGCTACGGCGGAGAGACCGCGGCCGTGTTCTGGGTAGACATCGATACGGATCACGAAAAGCACGGCGTTTGTTTGCCCTATGAACGAACCGAGCTCGATCGTGCGCGGGAGCTTTTGGGCAGCCTAGTGAGCGGCGGTGGTGACGCGGGCCCGCAGAGCCTCAAGGAGATCGAATACCAGCCGCCCCGAGTGGTGCGACCGGTGATCCGGCGGCGTGATCTTTTGGATCTGTTCGACACGACTCCCGACTTGTCGGGGAACGATATCGATATCGCTCGCTACGTGCGCGACGGCGAGGACACCGACGTGCAGGTCTACTGGCGCAACTTTAGCGAGGCGACGCCGAATGATGAGCTGGGTCAGCCCGAGCGAGGCGAGCTGTGCCGAGTGTCCATCGCGGCCTTGCGCACCTTCCTAAAGAACCTAGACAGGTTGCGTAAGCGGCTCGCGGGTGGTTCCGAGGACGACCGGCGCCGCGCAGCGCGGCTTCAAGCCTTCGTCTGGAACCCTTTGGACAAACAGTGGCAGGCCACGGCGCAGGCGTTCTCCGGGCAGGTGCTGCTGTTGCATTCGAGCGCGGGCGGCTACGACCCGCGGCTCGGTTGGACGGGAGACGTAGGGCCCAAGCAAGAGGTGCCCGTGGTCGAACCGGGCGAGACGGCTCCCACGGACAGTGAAGGGTACGCCAGCGATCCAGACACGGTGCTCGGCCGCTGGGTCACGCTCACCGATCATCTGGGTCACGTCCGCGACGAGGCGGCGCTGCTGGCAAAAGCAACTGGTCAAAAAGACTTCGTCGAAACGCTGGCAACGGCCGGCCTATGGCACGACGTGGGCAAAGCACACGAGGCGTTTCAGCAAAAGCTACTCGCGCCGCTCGAGGCACGGCCGGAGCTCAAACCTCAGGGGTCGGGGCCCTGGGCAAAGTCGAACCATCGCTTGAAAAGCCCCGACCTGCGCAAGCACTTTCGACACGAGCTCGCCTCCGCGCTAGCGTGGTTGGCCGCGAGTGACGATGTCGACCGCCAGCAACGCGACCTCGTGGCTTACCTGGTCGCCGCGCATCACGGAAAGGTGCGCCTATCGTTGCGCTCGCTTCCAGGCGAAAGCGAACCTCGAGAGCCGGGGCGTCTGTTTGCTCGCGGCGTGTGGGATGGCGATGTGCTGCCTCCCTTCAGCTTGCCCGACGGTCGCTCCTTCGAAGGACTCGAGCTCGATCTCTCCCTGATGCAACTGGGCGAAGGCAGCTGGCTCGAGCGCATGCTCGAGCTACGCGATGCCGCGCACCTCGGCCCCTTCCGCCTGGCGCTGCTCGAGACGCTCGTGCGCATCGCGGACTGGCGGGCAAGCCGCAAAGAACAGGAGGGCGCCTACGATGCCTGAGCTCGTATTGGCAGGCTGCAGGCCCGTACCGCTCGCCCACTACCTCAAGGCGCTGGGCGTGCTGCGACTCGTCGGCGAGCAGAAGGATCCCCGAGCGCGGGGTTTTTGGCAGCGAGAGCGGTTTGTCCTTCAGACGGAGCTCGAGCGGGGGGCGCTGGAGCGATTCTTTCTGGAGGAGTATCGACCCACACCGATTGTGGCCCCCTGGAACGGCGGCAGCGGGTTCTACCCAAAGGATAACACCAAGGCGATCGATACCTTGTCCGCGTCCGAAGCGCCGCGCTTCGCCGAGTATCGCGAAACCATCGACGTGGCCAGAGCAGTCTTGGCTGAGCTCGGCATCACTCAGAAAGAGGGCGGCGATGCCAAGGCCGTGCTGCTCGAACGCTGCCGCGCCACCTTTCCCGACCACTCGCTGCAGTGGCTGGACGCCACGTACGTGTTGTCGGCAGAGGGCCCCAAGTATCCGCCGTTGCTCGGCACCGGCGGCAACGACGGACGCCTCGACTTCACCAACAACTTCATGCAGCGCGTGCTGTCCCTGTTCAACGCCGAGGGCGCGCCAGTGCCAACGGCACCCAGCCTGCTGCTGGCCGCCTTGTTCGACACGCCGTCGAACCAGATGCTCAAAGGAGCGCCCATCGGCCAGTACTTGCCGAGCCATGCCGGCGGTGCCAACGCGGAGAGCGGGTTCGATGCCGACTCACTGATCAACCCATGGGACTTCGTGCTCATGTTGGAAGGGGCCGCAAGCTTTGCCGCGGCTACCGTGCGCCGCACGGAACGTGATACGGGCGCCCCCGCCTACCCGTTCACCGTGCGCACCGCCGGCGTGGGTTACGCCTCCGCGGCTCAGGAAGACGAAAGCAGCTCGCGCGCCGAAATCTGGCTGCCCCTGTGGAACCAGCCGGCCACGGCACGTGAGACGTTGGCGCTGCTTTCGGAGGGCCGAGCGCGCGTGGGCCAGCGAACCGCAGAAACCGGCGTGGACTTCGCCCGAGCCGTCGCCGCGCTGGGCGTCGACCGCGGCATCGGTGCTTTTCAGCGCTACGGGTTTCAAGTCCGCAACGGGCTCGCCTACTTCGCAGTGCCTCTCGGTCGCTTCGCAGTGAAGGCCGAGCCCCGCGCAGCGTTGCTGGATGAAATCGACGCCTGGCTCGAAACCTTTCGCTGGAAAGCCAAGGGTCAGACCGCTCCCGCCTCCGCCGGTCGAGCACTCCGCCAGCTCGAGAGCGCCATCTTCGAGCTGTGCGCCCACGGCGATCCGCTGCGCTTGCAGCAGGTGCTGGCAGCACTGGGCCGCTGCGAACAGGTGATGGCGCAAAGCTCGCGCTGGACGGAGGAGAGCTACCTTCATCCGGTTCCCGCCCTGTCGCCGGACTGGCTCCGGCAGTCCGACGATGGCTCGGTGGAGTTCCGGCTCGCCGCCTCGCTGGCGTCGGTGTTTGGCTACTACGGCGCAGGCGCAACCAGGGGCACTCGCCTGCCACTGCGGGCACAACTCGAGCCAGTCAAGACCTGGCGGACCGACACCGGTCTTCGCGTGCGTTGGGACTTCGATGCGGCGCACGACGTGGCATGGAGTCCGGGGCACCTGCAGGACGCCCTGAACGCCGTCCTGCAGCGGCGTCTGGTGTTGGCCGTCCAGGCTGGAGCTTCCAGCTATCCCGATACCGGGCGGCTCAAGGCAAGCCTCGGCGACATCGCCGACTTCGTCGAAGGCCGCGTGAACGAGCAGAAGCTGGGCGAGCTCTTGTGGGGTTGCCTCTTGATCGACTGGTCTCGAGCCGAAGCCGAGCACTTTCCCAAACGGCGAGATCCAGCTAACATACCGCTACCTGGTGCATTCTATGCCTTGTTGAAGCTGTGCTTTCCGGGGCGCGCGAGGCGAGTCCGCACCGCCAGCGACGCAGCCAGCCCTGGTGAATCCTCGGAGCTCGAAGCGGAGGAGATCCCAATCGTGGTGCAGCTCCACCGACTGGCTCGGGCAGGGCGCGGGGCTGAAGCCTGCCGCGAAGCGATCCGGCGCTTGCGCGGTAGCGGCATCGCGCCGGCGGTCACTCCCTTCGAAGTGCAAGGCGACGCGGCCGCCCGCACGGCCGCCGCCCTTCTGTTTCCCCTGCGCCAGCGCGA
>CBFGRJ010000086.1:0-22455 GCA_965651135.1 uncultured Myxococcales bacterium | reverse complement strand
GGCCTCGGGCTTGGCTTCAGCAGAGGCCTCTGCCTTCGGCGTGTCTGCCGCCTCTGCCTTCGGCTTGTCTTCTGCCTTCGACTCGGCGGATTCAGCCTTGGCTGGGGCAGCCTCGGCTTTGCCGGTCTCAGCGGCCTCAGCCTTCGCAGCGGCGGGCTCCGCAGCTGCCTTTTGCGGCGCCTTGCTGGCACTTTCTTTCTTGGCAGGCTCGGGCTTTGTGTCGGCTTTCGATGCGCCGGCGTCGACGAACTCGATCAGCGTCATGGGGGCGTTGTCACCCCTGCGACGACCGAGTTTCATGATGCGCGTGTAGCCACCCGCTCGGTCTTTGAAGCGCTGAGCCAGGTCAATGAAGACTTTTTCGACCAAGTCGACTCGCTTCTGCGACTCGCCTTGTCCCACGACGGCGAACCGGCGTAGAAAGCGCGCCATTTGTCGCTGCGCGGCTTGGCGCCGTGCGCGGTCGGCGGTGCTGAGCTTGTCGTGAGGGGTATAGGCCACGCTGCCTAGGCGCCGCGCGCGTGTGATCATGCGTTCGGCTACTCGCCTGAGCTCCTTGGCCTTGGCTTCGGTGGTTTCGATGCGCTCGTGCGCGACGAGGTTCGCCGTCAGTGCGCGGAGCATGGCCCGCCGATGGCTGCTATTGCGGCTGAACTGCCGCCCAGATTTGCGATGTCGCATGGTGCGAGCTCCCTACGAGCCCGAGGCAAAGCCCCGAAAGGCCAGGCCACGAGCTCGAAACCTTAAGACTGCGATTGCTGCTGTTTCCAGCGCTCCAGCATTTGCTGCCAGTTGTCGAACTTCATGCCCAGGCTCAGGCCCATCGTAGAAAGTATTTCTTTGATTTCCTTGAGCGACTTGCGGCCGAAGTTCTTGGTCTTGAGCATATCTTGCTCGGTCTTTTGAACCAACTCGCCAATCAGCGTAATGTTGGCGTTTTGTAGGCAGTTTGCCGACCGGACGGAAAGCTCGAGCTCGTCGACCGAACGGAACAGGTTTTCGTTCAGGGGCTCTTCGTCGTTGCCGGGAGGCTGATAGGCGGTTTCTTCGGTTTCTTCGAAGTTGATCCAAATGGAGAGTTGCTCTTTGAGGATCTTGGCTGCGAAGGCGACGGCGTCGACCGGTTTGACCGCACCGTTGGTCCAGACTTCGAGGATCAGTTTGTCGTAGTCGGTGACTTGGCCGACGCGCGCGTTCTGGACCGTGTAGTTCACTTTGCGAATCGGTGAGAACAGCGCATCGATGGGAATGGTCCCGATCGGCATCGTGGGGCTCTTGTTACGGTCGGCCGGCACATAGCCGCGGCCAACGCTCACGGTCAGCTCCAGCGAGAGGGGGCCCTTCTTGTCGAGCGTCGCGATCAGGTGCCCTGGGTTCAGCACGGAGAGCCCGTCCACCACTTGGATGTCGCCCGCTGTCACTTTGCCCGGGCCCTCTTTTTCGAGGCGCACGGTGTAGGTCTTGGGCGACTCGGCTTTGAACACCACCTCTTTCAGGTTGAGGATTATGTCGGTCACGTCTTCGACCACGTCGGCTATCGTGGTGAACTCGTGCAGTGCGCCATCGATGCGGACCGCCGTGATTGCGGCTCCCTGCAACGAGGCCAGAAGCACACGCCTGAGCGAGTTACCTACCGTGATACCAAAACCGCGCTCCAGCGGTTCGCACACGAATTTGCCGTAGCTGTCGGAGATCGAATCCGGATCGAGTTGGATCGCCTTGGGGCGGATCAGGGTGCGCCAGTTGAGGCTGGTCATCGGTGATACCATAGTGTGCTCCTCGTGTTGGTGGTTCGCGCGACCGTCCCGGTCACGACGTGGAACCCGCTCCTCCGTCGCGACCCGCGGTCTGCCCGCGTCAAGTAAAGCTATGCAGTGAAAGGCTAGGCAATAAGGCTGTTATCAACGTGAATAATACTCGACCACGTACTGCTCACGAACCATGGGCTCGTTGAGTTCGTCGCGTACCGGCATGCCTTTGAAGACGCCGGTGAGCTTTTCTTTGTCCACCTCGAGCCAGCTGGGCTGTTGGCGGCTTTCGGCTGCGGCCAGCGCGGCCTGAATGTAGGCGATCTTGTGGCTCTTCTCGCGAATCGAGATCTTGTCTTCGGGCGAGACTCGGTAGCTCGGAATGTTGATGCGCTTGCCGTTCACCAGCACGTGGTTGTGACGCACCAACTGGCGACCTTGAGCTCGGCTGCTGGCAAAACCCATGCGGTAGACCACGTTGTCCAAGCGCCGCTCGATGAGCCCCAGCATTTCTTCACCGGTACGCCCCTTCAGGCTGGAAGCGGCTTTGTAGTAGCCGGCGAACTGCATCTCGAGCAGGCCGTAGACACGGCGCATTTTCTGCTTCTCGCGGAGGCGCAGGCCGTACTCGCTGAGCTTGATGCGCCCTTGGCCGTGCTGGCCCGGCGGATAGGGGCGCCGGGTGACCGAGCATTTCTCGGTAAAGCAGCGCTCGCCCTTCAAATAGAGCTTGATGCCTTCGCGACGGCATAGCTTGCAAACGGGTCCTAGGTATCGTGCCATGACTCGGTTCTCTCTTAGACGCGCCGACGCTTGGGGGGCCGGCACCCGTTGTGCGGAATGGGGGTAACGTCACGAATCAGGGTGACCTTGAAGCCTGCTTGCTGCAGCGCGCGGAGCGCGCTCTCGCGACCGGCACCCGGCCCTTTGACGAACACGGCGACCGAACGCACGCCGTGCTCCTGAGCGCGGCGAGCTGCTTCTTCTGCGGCGAGCTGCGCGGCGAACGGGGTGCTCTTGCGCGAACCTTTGAAACCGCGCGCTCCTGCGCTGGCCCAGGAAAGCGCGTTGCCGTTGACGTCGGTGATCGTGACGATCGTATTGTTGAAGGTCGACTTGATGTGCGCGATGCCCGCGTACACGTTCTTCTTAACGACCTTTTTTGCACGTTTTTTGGATGTGGCCATCAGGCTTCAGCTTTCGAAGGGGATACGTGTTGCTGCGAGACTACTTCTTGCGAACCAGGCCTTTGCGGGGACCTTTGCGAGTGCGAGCGTTGGTATGCGTGCGCTGACCATTGACAGGCAGACCGCGCCGGTGCCTCAGACCTCGGTAGCACCCTAGATCCATCAAGCGCTTGACCGCTTGCTGCACCTCGCGCCGAGCATCGCCTTCTACCTTGATGCCGGCTTCCAAGATGTCGCGAATGGCTTTGACGTCCGCATCGCTCAGCTCGTCGACTTTGCGATTCTCGGGAATCCCTGCGTCCGCGCAGATCTTCTTCGCGGTGGTCCGGCCGATGCCGTAGATGTACGGTAGCGCGTAAACGATTGCCTTGCGGCGGGGGAGGTCTACTCCGGCGATGCGAGCCATTTCCTTGAAAACCTTTCCTTAGCCCTGACGCTGCTTGTGGCGAGGGTTGGTGCAGATGACCCGCACGACACCCTTTCGCTTGATGACTTTGCACTTCTCGCAGATCTTTTTGACGCTGGGACGAACTTTCATGACGGCACCTTTGGGCGGCTTCGATTGCGCTGGAGGACTAGAGCTTCTCGATGATCTGAGCGCGGTTCGGGTCGAAACTCGTGAGTTTCACCCGGACGCGATCGCCGACGATGAGTCGGACGATCTTGTGGCGGAGTGAGCTCGAAATGCCTGCCGTCACACGGCGCCCGTTGTCGAGAAGGACTCGGAACAGCGCGCTCGGCATGACTTCTTCGATGACACCCGCTTGCTGAGATGATTGCTCCGTTTTCTATCGCCTCCTAAATCAGATCCAATGGCTTCAGGTTAGTTGTTGAGATTGAGTGCCGAAGCGATGCGCTGGGTCACCGCCTCCGGTTTACCGACACCGTCGACGCGCCGCAAAAGGCCCGTCTTTTCGTAATACGGCAACAGCGCCGCGGTCATCGCGTCGTACTCGTCGAGACGCTTGATGACCGTTTCCTCCCGATCGTCGGCCCGATGTTCGAGCTCGGCGTCCGGGGGCGGTGGACTATACTTGAGGTGATAAATCTGTCCAGTCCGTTTGTCGGTGCGCCTGAGCGTCGCGCGCTCCACCAAAAGCTCGCGGGGAACGTCGATCGACAGGACCGCGTCGAGCGAGAGACCGCGTTCACTCAGGAGGCGCCCCAAAGCGTCGGCCTGGGGAACCGTGCGCGGGAACCCATCGAGAATAAAGCCCTTCTTCGCATCGGCTTGCTCGAGGCGCTCGCCCACCAGGCCGATCACGACCTCGTCGGGCACCAGCTGGCCCGCGCTCATGTAGCGCTCCGCCTCCCGGCCGAGCGGGGTGCCCTCGGCGCGAGCGGCGCGCAGCATGTCGCCGGTGGAGATCTGCGGCACACTCAAGCGCTCTCGCAAGATCGCCGACTGGGTGCCTTTGCCGCTGGCCGGTGGGCCAAGGAGAATGAGTCTCATGCTGGTCCCTCCTGTTTCATGCTGGACGCCGCCCACTCAGGCGCGTCACCCGAGGCCCGGTCAAGCCTTCGTAGCTGCGCGTGATGAGGTGCGCCTCGATTTGGTTGACGGTTTCGAGCGCGACGCCGACCACGATCATCAAGCTGGTGCCGCCGAATTGAAACGGCACGCGTAGCGACTGCGCAATCACAGCGGGAACCACGCAGATCGCAGCCACGTACAACGCGCCGCCCACGGTCACGCGAGAGACCACGCGCTCGATGTACTCCGCCGTTTGACGCCCGGGGCGAATGCCGGGGATGTTGGCCTGCTGCTTCTTCAGGTTGTCGGCCACGTCAACGGGTTGAAAAGTGACCGCGGTATAGAAAAAGCAGAAGAAGATGCAGAGGCCCCCGAACATGGAATGAAAGATCCAGTCGCCGCGGTTCAATAGTCCGCTCAGCGTCTGCATGCCGGGCACATCCATGGCGGCCAACTGAGTGGGGAACATCAACAAGCTGGACGCGAAGATCGGCGGGATCATGCTGGCCATGTTGACTTTGAGCGGCAGGTGCGCGCTCTGGCCGCCGTAGACGCGGCGGCCCACCTGTCGCCTGGCGTATTGAATCGGAATGCGCCGCTGCGCGCGTTCGAAGAACACGACGATCGCGATGCTGATCAGCAGGACCGCCCCGAGCACGCCCACGGTGAGCGGCTCGATCTCGCCGCCGGTGCCGGACCAATACTGAATGACGCCGGTAGGGATGCTGCTGACGATGCTGGCGAAGATGATGAGCGAAATGCCGTTGCCGATACCGCGCTCGGTCACCTGCTCGCCCAGCCACATGATCAGCGCCGTACCCGTGGTCAGGGTGAGCATGGTCAGCAAGCGAAAGCTCCAACCGGGATCGGTGACGACGTCACCGTAAGCGCCGCCCGAAGCGCCCGGCTCATTCAACCCTTCGAGCCAGGTCGCGATGCCGAACGATTGGAACAGACTCAGCACGATGGTGCCGTAGCGCGTGTATTGGTCGAGCTTTCTTCGCCCCGATTCGCCCTCTTTCCTGAGCTCTTCGATGTGTTTGCTCACCATCGTCATCAACTGCATGATGATGCTGGCGGAGATGTAGGGCATGATGCCCAGCGCGAAGATCGACAGATTCTCGAGCGCTCCCCCCGAAAATAGGTTGAACAACCCCAAGAGGCCGCCCTGCCCTTGGACGATGCTCTGCATCACCTTGCGATCGATGCCGGGCGTCGTGATGAAGACGCCCACGCGATAAATAGCAATGACGATCAGCGTAAACAGAATACGCCGCCGCAACTCGGGTACTTTCCCGATGTTACCGAAACCGCGAAATATGGCCATCGGTGGCCCCGGGCTCAGGCTCCGGCTTCCGCCTCTTTGGGAGCCTCTGCTCGACCTTCGGAGGAAGGACTCGCCAGCTCCACGACCTTGCCGCCCGCCTTTTCGATCTTTTCACGGGCGCTCTTGCTGAACTTGTGTGCCGAAACGACGACCTTCTTGGTGAGCTGTCCCTCACCCAATACCTTGATGCGATCGACCTTGCCTTGAACCAGGCGCGCCTCGCGCAAGGCGGCCACGTCGATCTCACTGCCCGTGTCGAAGCGCTCGAGATCGCCGACGTTGATGGCAACGGTCGTGACAGGAAAGGGCACGCGGAACCCGCGCTTGGGCAGGCGCCGCTGAATGGGCGTCTGCCCACCTTCGAAGTGGAGCTTACCGATATCGCCTCCGTGGCGAGCCTTCTGGCCTTTTTGCCCCCGACCGCAGGTCTTGCCCACGTTCGAGCCTTGCCCTCTGCCGAGGCGGCGCTCCGAATGACGAGACCCAGCAGGCCTGCTCAAGCGTGACAGTGGTGCACTCATGATGCCTCTTCACGCACCTCGACGAGATGCAGCACTTTCTTGATCATTCCACGAAACGAGGGGGTGTTGTCGACAACCACGCTGCTACCGATTCCGCGCAGCCCGAGACCCTTGAGGATTCGTCGCTGTGGGTGCGCGCGGCCGATTGTGCTGGCCATCTGGCGTACGACGAGCTTCTTACTCATGGTGCAGCTCCTGATGCGCCGGACTCCGTCGACGCGACGATGGATTGGGCAACCGCAGCCTTGGCCGACGTAGCGGCCACCGGATAATCCTCGGTCACCGTATTGACGTCCATGCTGCGGGCAGCCGCCACCGACTCCGGCGCGCGCAGCATCCTGAGCGCTTCGACCGTGGCGTGCACGACGTTATACTTGTTGGCGGAGCCCAGGCACTTGCTCAAGATGTCCTGAATACCGGCGGACTCGACGACCGCACGCACTGGGCCACCCGCGATCACGCCCGTTCCCGGCGCGGCAGGTCGCAGCAGCACCTTGCCGGCGCCGAAGCGCCCCACGCCCTCGTGAGGAATGGTCGCGCCCAACATCGGCACCTTGAACAGGTTCTTGCGGGCCTGGTCGCTGCCCTTGCGAATCGCCTCGGGCACCTCGTTGGCTTTACCCATGCCCACGCCTACGTGTCCGGCTTCGTCACCGACCACGACGAGTGCAGAAAAGCTGAAGCGCCGACCACCCTTGACGACCTTGGCCACGCGATTGATGTGAATCACCCGCTCCTTGAGCCGGTCTTCGTCGAGATTTTCAAATGCCATGCTGTAATCCAGTACCTTGGTGGCGGTGCAATATCAAAGCAATATCAAAACTGTAGACCCGCCTCGCGCGCGGCTTCCGCCAGCGCCTTGACGCGCCCGTGGTAGAGATACCCGTTGCGGTCGAACACGACCTTTTCGATCTTTTTCTCCAAGCAAATCTTGGCGATGAGTGCGCCCACCTTCTTGGCAGCCGCTGTCTTGTCGTCTCCGTCGAGCGTTCCTTTCAGATCGCGCGAAAGGGTCGACGCGTGCGCCAGCGTAGCCCCACCTACGTCGTCTACGATTTGAGCATAGATGTGGCGAGCGCTGCGGAAAACGGTCAGCCGCGGACGCTCCGTGCTGCCGGCGATCTTGTTGCGAATGCGATACTTGCGTCGCTGACGCCCTGTGAGTTTCTCTGCCATCAGTCCGAATCCCGAAAACCAGCTACTTGCTGCGTCCCTTCCCGGCCTTGCCAGCTTTGCGTCGAATCTGTTCGCCGCGATAGCGAATTCCTTTGCCACCGTAGGGCTCCGGCGGCCGCAGGCCCTTGATCGTAGCCGCCAGCTGGCCGATCAAGGCCTTGTCCGGCGACGAGAGCACGAGCAGCGTGCCCTTGGAGTCACCCGGAACCACTGCGCTGACCGAAGCTGGCAGCTCGACGCTGGCCGGGTGGGACAGGCCGAGCGAGAAGTTGACGGTCTTGCCCTTTACCTCGCAGCGATAGCCCGTTCCGACCAGCTCGAGGGTTCGCTCGAAGCCTTCGGCGCAGCCTTTGACCATGTTGGCCACTAGCGCGCGCCCCAAGCCCTGCAAGCGGGGGAAATCGTCACCCGTCGCCGTGCTGCTGAGCAAAAGCTCGTCGCCGGTCTTCTCGATCACCACGTGGTCGGGCAGCTTGCTGGTGAGCTTTCCCTTGGGGCCTTGCACACTGACTTCTTGGCCAGTGACGTTGACCGTAACACCCTTGGGAATCGGGATGGGTCGCTTACCCACCCGTGATTGCCGTTTTGCTGCGCCGGCCTGCGCCTGCTCCGTCGTCATCACCAAACCTCACACAATAGCTCGCCGCCAACACGCTTTTGGCGGGCTTCCCGATCGGTCATCAGACCCTGCGAAGTACTCAGAATCGACACACCCAAACCGCTGAGGACGCGCGGAATCTCTGTGTGCCGCACGTACACGCGACGACCCGGTCGTGACACGCGCTTGAGGCCCCGGAACGCGGCGCTGCGATCGGCGCCGTACTTGAGGGTGATGCTGATGGTCTTGCGCTTCTGCGGTCCCCACTCTTCTTCGGAGACATCGGCGACGTAACCCTCGCGCTTCAGCAGATCGGCGATGCTGCGCTTGATTTTGCTCGCGGGCAGTCGCGTGACCTCGTGGCGCGCCAGCGCCGCATTGCGAATGCGAGCCAGCATGTCGGCAATCGGATCGGTCAGCATAGTCTCACCAACTCGCCTTGGTTACGCCCGGCAGCTCGCCGCGCAGCGCCATCAGCCGGAAGCACAACCGGCACAGGTTGAAGTCACGATACACGGCTTTGGAACGTCCACAGACGTGGCAACGCCTGACCAGCCGGGTTTTGAACTTGGGGGGGCGGCTCATCTTCGCCCATTGACATGCACGCGCCATCAATCAACTCCTGAATGGCATACCGAGCTGACCGAGGAGCTCCTTGGCTTCCTCATTGGTCTCGGCGGTAGTGACCACGGTTATGTTCATGCCCTTGATTTTGTCGACCTTGTCGAAGTCAATCTCGGGAAACACGATCTGCTCTCTCAGACCCAACGTGTAGTTGCCCGCGCCGTCGAAGGCGCGCGGACTGACACCACGGAAATCGCGTACCCTGGGTAGGCTCAACGAAACCAAGCGATCGAGAAACTCCCACATGCGCTCGCGCCTGAGCGTTACTTTGGCGCCAATCGGCATGCCTTCGCGCAGCTTGAAGGTCGCGATCGACTTTTTGGCTCGAGTCACCACCGGCTTCTGCCCGGTGATCGCGGTCAGCTCCGCTACGGCGCCGTCGACGACCTTGGGATTGGCCACGGCTTCACCCAAGCCCATGTTGACCACGATTTTCTTGACGCGCGGTACCTGCATTGGGTTCTTGTAACCGAAGCGTTTCATCAACGCAGGAACCACTTCTTTCGTGTAGCGCTCGCGCAAGCGCGGCAAGGCCTGTGTCATGATTTCTGCTCCCCAACGATTTCGGTGCCGCTCTTGGCGACCCGCTGCTTCTTGTCGCCGTCCACGCGGTAGGCAACCCGTGTCGGCTTGTCGGTTTCAGGATCGATCAGCATGACTTTGCTGGCATGTAGCGGTGCTTCGACCTCCAAGATGCCACCGGGCTTCTGAGGCGTGGCCTTGACATGCCGCTTGACGATGTTGACCCCTTCTACGACCACGGACTCTTTGGACGGGATCACGCGACTGACCCGGCCACGTTTGCCGCGGTGATTGCCGCGGATGACGGCTACCTGATCGCCCACTCGCACGCGCCTCATCACAACACCTCCGGCGCCAACGAAACGATCTTCATGAAGCGCTTGGCTCGGAGCTCGCGAGCCACCGGCCCGAAAATGCGGGTACCAATCGGCTCGCGCTGCGCATTGATCAAAACGGCGCTGTTGTCATCGAACTTGATGTAGCTGCCGTCTTCGCGCCGGTTTTCACGCTTGGTGCGGACGACGACCGCCTTGGCCGTCGTACCCTTCTTCACTTTGCTGTTGGGCACGGCCTCTTTGATGCTCACGACAATCACGTCGCCCAGGCCCGCATAGCGCCGGCGCGAACCGCCGAGCACCTTGATGCATTGCACCAGCTTGGCGCCGGAGTTGTCGGCCACACTCAACACCGATTCGGTTTGAATCATGTCAGCTCAGCTCCTGCGCGGGGCGCTCGATGAGGCGCGCCACCTTCCAGCGCTTTTCTTTGGAATAGGGCTTGTGCTCGACGATCTCTACGCGATCGCCTGCTTTGTATTGATTTTCCGCGTCATGAGCCTTGTAGCGCTTCCGAACGCGTACATACTTTTTGTACATGGGGTCCATTTTGTAGCGGACCACCTCGACCACCACGGTCTTGTCCATCTTGTCGCTCTTGATGCGACCGATGAGCCGCCGGCGAGAAACCCGCTTGCGACCGCTGGCGTCTTTCGTGGGTTCAGCGCTCATGCTTTGCCTCCGTCTTTCTGGCTAGGCTGCTGTTCGGCGGCCAAGGCTCTCTCGTGCAGAATGAGCTCGATGCGAGCCACGTCTTTTCTGGTCTTGCCGAGCAGACTCGTATCGTCGAGCTGGCCCGTGTAGTTCTTCATGCGGTACGAAAACAGATCCTTCTCGATGGAGCCCTTCAGCTCCAGGAGGTCTTCGGTGGACCTTTCCCGCAGATCTTTGGCTTTCATCAGAGTGCTCCTCGCACCAGAAACCGGGTCGGCACGGGCAGCTTCGAAGCCGCGAGCCTGAACGCCGCGCGCGCCAGTTCTTCGGGGACGCCGGAGATCTCGAACAGCACCCGGCCGGGTTGCACGAGCGCCACCCAGGCTTCGACGCTGCCTTTACCTTTACCCATGCGCACTTCGAGCGGCTTCTTGGTGATGGGCTTGTCCGGGAAGATCCGGATCCAGAGCTTGCCCGCGCGCTTGACGTGGCGCTGGATAGCCATACGGCTGGCCTCGATTTGCCGAGCGGTGAGCGCGTGCCTGCCGGTGGCTTGCAGCGCGTAATCGCCGAAAGAAACGTCGCTGCCGCGCCAGGCGGTGCCACGATTCTTGCCGGTCATTTGCTTGCGGAATTTGGTTCGCTTCGGAGAGAGCATGTGAGCCTCAATCGGGAATGCGGCGAGCCTTGCGCTGCAGCACCTCGCCTTTGAAAATCCATACCTTCACCCCAATGATGCCGTAGGTGGTGCGCGCTTCGGCGAGTCCGAAATCGACGTCGGCACGCAGCGTGTGCAGCGGTACGCGCCCCTCGCGGTAAGTCTCGATGCGACCCATTTCGGCTCCGCCCAGGCGCCCGGCGCAACGAATACGAACGCCCTTGGCGCCGAACTTCATCGCCGTCGACAGCGCCTTCTTCATGGCACGCCGGAAGGCGATGCGCCGTTCGAGCTGGGTGGCGATGTTCTCGGCGACCAACTGCGCGTTCGTCTCGGCCTTGCGCACTTCTTGAACGTCGATGAACACCTCGTTGTCGGTGAACGACTGCACGCCGGCGAACTTTGTTTCACCCTTGGCTGCCGAATCGAGATTCCCGCTCTTGAGGATCTCGATGCCCTTGCCGCCTTTTCCAATCACCATGCCGGGCCGCGCGGTGTACACGATGACCTTGGCTTTGTTCGCGGCGCGCTCGACTTCAACGCTGGCGACGTTGGCGTTGTACAGGTACTCCTTGACGGCTCGCTTGATGCGCACGTCTTCGTGGAGCCACTTCGTGTAGTTCTTGTCTTCGTACCACTTGCTGGTCCACGTTTTGATCACCCCGAGGCGAAAACCGTAAGGATGCGTTTTTTGTCCCATGAAATCCGTTTCCTTATTTAACTGGACGCGTGAATTCCCCTACCGCTGATCGAGCTCGATCTCGATGTGGCTGATGCCTTTGACGATGCGAGTCGCTCGGCCCATGGCGCGCGGTCGCCAGCGACGCATGTGACTGTTGGGCCCTTTGTCGACGCTGGCCTTGCTCACGTACAGCGTGTCGACGTCGACGTCGGGGCGCCTGAGCTTGGCGTTGGCCACTGCGCTCGCGATCAGCTTCTTCATGATCGGGGCACACGCCTTTTTCGTGTACTCGAGGAGCTGTAGGGCTTCAGCGGCGTCGCGGCCGCGTACCAAGTTGGCTACAGTCCTAGCTTTGCGCGGACTAATCCGCTGATAATTGGCTTTTGCTTTGCTGATCATTGCGACAGTTTCCTCGTGAGACCCGCCGACCCCCGAGGCTGGCTCCTGTGTGGCTGCCTCGACATCCGCCGGCGTTTGAGAGTGACACCGCTGGGGCACTCGCTAAACGAGCACCCTGCGCACCACCATCGTGTGCTGGAGGCGGCTGCCGACACCTCGAAAGGTCCATGAAAACCAACGGGTGCCGGAAAGGGGAGCGCCTACCTAGCAAAGGAGTCGCAGCCGCGCAAGGAGTCGTGCTCCAGCCGGCAGTGTACTGCGCATTTGAGCACCGAAATCGGCCAGGCCTGACTTCATCGATGCTGGGTCAGGGCGGTCGCCGTGCGCTTCCATTCGACGATTTCGTCCACGACCAGGTGGCCCCAGCTACCGGTCGCGTGGTCCACGATGCGAAACTGAGCCCGACGGCCCTGATAAGGTCGAATATCCCAGGCCCAGCGGTACATCAGCTCCGAGGCGCAACCGGTTTGCGAGGCCACCACCTCACCCTCGACCACCAGCTGAACCGCTAGGCGCTTGCTGTTGAGGCCACCGCCGACCTTCAGCGTGATGGCGTCGCCCTGCAGGGTAAACTCTCGTGATCGCATTTCTCCTACCGCGTCGTCGCCGTGCATCGGCGCGTAGGAGTTCACGAACGGTCCTTGATGACCAACGACCTTCGCCTGCCCTGGTGCGGCCTCCTCGGTGGGCGCGCCTTTGAAAGCGCTCCCAGACGCACGCCAGGCGGGGGCGAGCGGCTGTTCGAACGAGTGACGAACGACCTCGCGATAACCGGCTTGCTCGGGAGAGTCAGCGAACATCACCCAGTTCACCATGCCTTCGGGCAAGTGCGTGGCCAAACGGCTCAGCGGGCGACGTCCCACGCGCTCGGCGCGACCTCGCGAATTTCTGGTGAAATAGAACTGACTCATGAACCACGCGTCGCACACCAGCTGAGATTCGGACGTCGGCGGTTTGTAGCGCCTGACCCACTGCTCGAAGTCCGCCACGCCGATCGCCCGCGCGTCACGGAGCGGTTTCAAAAGCTCGGCGTCGTACTTCACCAAGTAGTATCGAGAGCGGCCGATGTGCAGCAAGGTGTGCTTGTGGTAGGGCTTGGGGTAGGTCTCGACGTCCGCAAAGTCGGCGTTCCCCTCTACCGCATGGCCCACCGACGCGAGCTTTTCGTGACCGGGTCGCCCGCGCTTTTTGAGCTTGATTCGAGCAACGCTCGGTTCGGTGAGCCCCCAGTAGTCGAAGGTCGGCAACCCGGTTTCGTAGCCCACGATACCCACGCACCCCACGCCCACGACCGGTGGCCGCACCGCTGAGGCAAACGCCTGCTCCAGCTCCGCTGCCTGCTGGGTATACGAAACATCCACGGTCAGGGGGCTGAAGCTCTTCAGCGGGTAGAAGGTCCGCTCGTCAGCCACATGGAAGTACTTTTCCTTGTTCTTCACCACGAGCGCAGGCACGGCCGCCAAGGCGAGCATGGGTACGGTAGCCAAGCCGACCACGCGCCACGGGATGCGCTTGGCTGCGAGCAGACTGCGCAGACCGAGCTCGGCCATCACGAACACCAAGGGCAGCACCGGACACAGAAGGCGCCCCAGCATGAAGTCCCCACCGATCTTGGCCACGTAAAAGAGGTACACGATGCTGGCGAACAACGTGAACTGCGCCGTCAACGAACGGCGATAGTAGCCGATGCCTACCAGTGCGAGGGGAACGACC
The DNA here is from genome assembly GCA_965651135.1 of uncultured Myxococcales bacterium. GTDB lineage: Bacteria > Myxococcota_A > Polyangia > Polyangiales > Polyangiaceae > JAICQQ01. The sequence continues at coordinate 8,837 of CBFGRJ010000086.1, read as the reverse complement.
GCCCAGATGCCGCCGCTGATGCCGCTGATACCCAGGTAGCGAAGCCCCTGCTCGAAATACACTTCGCCGCCACTCTTTGCATAGTAGGTATTGGGGAACAGGTCGCCGTAATACAGCGTGCGCCACGCGAAGTACGGCACATAAACCAGCACGAAGGGCGCAGCATAGCGGCGCAGGTTCCACACGCCGGTCCAAAGCCACGACAAAACGGCGCGCCACTTGGGTGCGGACTGCTTCGTGGTGAGCACGTCGGCTCTCGCGGCGAACCGGTCACGTACGAACAGCGTGATACCCAAGACCGCATAAAAGACGGCGTGGTCCGGGTGCGCCATGGTGGCGGCGATACCGGCCGCGCCCGAGGCCAGCAGCGCGGCATTTTGTGCTCGTTCTACGGCCACCAGCACCAAGAGGGACGCGAACATCGTCTCGAGCCCCGAGGTGCCGTACGAAGCAAAGGTGTAATTCGCGGCCAGGAGCAGCGCGGCGAACGACATCAGCATCGATTGCCTGCCAGCCAAAAGCCGCCTGACGAGCAGCGCCGCCACGACACAGGTGAGCGCAAGGCTCAACAGCCCAAGCACGATAGAAACCTGTCCTGGGTTGAAGCCGGCGGCGATGAAGCCGGCCATCAACACGGTCCACAGAAAATTGGTGTAACCCTCGACCCGGGCCCCTTCGTTGTAGACCAGGCCCAGACCCTCGACGAAGTTTCTCGCGTAGCGAAACGAGATGAACGCGTCGTCCCCTATCCAGCGCAGTTCCCAAGCATAGGCGACCGCGAGCACGACGACGGGCACCAAGCTCACGTAGAGCAGAAAAAACGGGATCGCCCACCTCGGCTTGACCACCAAGCGAACGGCAAACACCAAGAGCAGCGCGGTCGCGAGCACCCAGAGGCCACTCTCGTCCCCCAACGAGGCGAAATAGCGCTGCAAGGTTTGGATGAAGACGCCGTCCCGATTCATGGTCGCGCGATGCCAGCTAGGCTAGCGCAACTGGGCCCGGCCGCCTATTTGGTCGCTTTGGAGCGCTCGGGAGCCCACGCTTGCAGCGCCGGCAGTCAGGCCGGGCCGTTCGCGTCAATCAGCCGGTTCGAAAAAAAACACGGTATGGTGGTCGGTAGCACCGAAGCCCTCACGCGTCGCCCCTCCGGGCAGGTAGAGGCGGTCGCCCAGCACGGCGCCCGCGTAACCGTGACGAGCGATCAGCATCTCGGGAAAGGACTCCCAGGTATCGGTTTGCGGATCGTAGGCCTCGACTTCGTGAAACACCCGCTCGGGATCATTCGCGTTGCCTTCGCCACCCAACACGAAAATGCGACCACCGAGCACACCGCCCGCTGCTCCCCCTCGGGGCGTCGGAATGGGCGCCCGTTCTTCGTAGGTTTCGGTGGCGGGATCGTAAGACCAAGACTCCACCTCCAACCCTTGGATGCCGCCGGAACGACCCGAAACGATATACACCTTGCCGTCGATACCCGCGGCTAGGCAGTGTTCCCTGAGCTCCGGCATGACGGGAAGCACCTCCCACGTATCGGATACCGTATCGTACGCGGAGGCGTCGGGTAGCGTCATGTCGCTGGCACCACCGAACAAATAGATGGTCGTGCCGAGAGTGGCGACGCAGGAGGTCCCTCGCTCCGTACCGGTGGGCAACGGCGCCCTGGGCGTCCATTCGTCCGCGGCTGGGTCGTAGGCGAAGACCCGTGGATCTGCCTCGCGCAGGCTCGAGCCGACATGAAACCCGGCCACGTACAAGAGCCCGTTTACCACGGCCACATTGGGGTGATGAAACTCGGCAGGAAAGTCGGCCACATCGCGCCAGCTATCGGTTTCTGGGTTGTACGCTTGCACGCTCGTGAGGACGCTCGCGCCATTGCCGCCTGCGGTGAAGCCCCCCAGCACGTAGATTTCACCGTTCAGAGCCGCCGCGCCATGCTCTTGCCGCGACATGGGCAGCGCCGCGAGCTCCTCGTGAGTGGGCGTGCCGCTCGTCACATCGCTGCCGCCAGTTCCAGCGTTCCCTGTGCTTCCTCCTACGCTCGTCGAGCCGCCGCCTTGACTGGTTCCAGCGCTGCTGCTGGTCGCACCGCTGCCACTAGCGCCCGCGCCGCCCGTGACGCCAGTGCTAACAGCCGCGCTACCTCCCACTCCGCTGGCAGTCAGACCGCTGGTGGTCACCGTCGTGTCATCGTTGCCGCTTCCGGTGATGGTCGCGGCAGTCGAAGCACCGCCGGCACTCGATGTGACACTGGAGTCGATCGCCGCCCCATCGGTGTCGTCACCTTGGGTGCTGGAACCGCACGCCGCTGTCATTAGACCGACTGCACAGCAACACCTCGCGGCGAACATGGCGCTGAGTGTCGCATCCGGCGAGTATCCGAGCAACTCACACCAGGCAGTACATGATGCCTTTGCTTGCTGGAGCAGTGTCATTTTCCAGCGCTCGACTGCTCATGAATCGGCGTCTTATCAGGATTTGAGCCACGTGGGTCGTGGCGATTCATCGTGGCGATGAATTGAGATGAATCCGTTAATCCACTCGCAGCTGCCTTTGGGTTCGACGATTGCAAAAACCAAGTACGGGTGAGCCGCTCTGCCCATCGCTTCCGCCTCGAATGCATGACTTGCCCGACCTCGCTGCGACTGCAAACCACCTTGTCGCATTGCGCTTTCGCGCGAGAATTTGCCGAAAGTTTCAAAAAACTGCGCCACGCCGCCCACAACTCGGTGCGTGGCTGGTAGGCTAAAAGGGTTTTGCTAGAGCTTATCTTATCGCGAACGCGAACCCCTCGGGTTCTGCAGGCTGATTCGATTCGACTTGCCGTCGCGCTCGTGCTCGCGGGCATCGCCGCTGCGGCAGGTTGTTCCGACGAGCGGCGCGCCCAGCCACCCCATGAGGGTGACGCGGGAGCCGCGGGGGACTCGACTGACGAGCACGGTGGTAGCGCCGGTGAACCAAGCGCTAGCGCCGTGGCGAGCGGCGGCAGCGGTGGAACGGGTGGAACCCGGGCAAGCGGCGGTACGAACGGCACCGAGACCGGTGGTGCCTCGAGCAGCAGTACCACCGGTATGAGCGCAAGCAGCGGCGCGGCGGGCGAGGTGGGCGCGGCCGGTGCGGGCGGAGCAACACCTGAGCGTTCGTGTCGCGAAGGCGACCCGTGCGCGGGGTATACACTGATCGGGAGCCCCGAGAACGACGCCGGGGCCGACTTCACGGCACTGCTCATCGACATGGAGGGCAACGAGGTGCACCGCTGGAGCATCACCGGGTTCCCACCCAAGATGCTGCCGGGAGGCTCGCTCATCGGTTGTACCGGCGTGTTCCCTAGCAGCTACGACTGCGTCGAGATGCAACAGGTGAGCTGGGACGGCGAGCTCGAGTGGTCCTTCTCCGACTGGACCCCGCTGGGCGAGGGCACGGCGGCCAGGCACCACCACGACTTCGAACGTGAGGGAAATCCGGTCGGCTTCTACGCGCCGGGGCAAGCATTCGTGCCCGAGGGCAACACGCTGGTCCTGGCGCACCTGCGAAAAACGGTGCCCGAGATTCGTGAGGGCGTGATCGACGATGACGTCATCTACGAGGTCGACTTCAACGGCGAGCTCACGGGGTTCGAGTGGCATGCTGCCGATCACTTCGACGAGTTCGGCTTCGACGAAGAGGCCAAGCAAGACATCGCCACACGCGCGGGAGCGATCTTCGAGTGGCTGCACGGCAACACGCTATCCGTGGTCGGCCCCAATCGCTGGTACGACTCGGGTTACGACGAGTTTCATCCCGACAACATCGTTTATTCCGCGCGCAACGCCTGTTTCGTCGCGATCATCTCACGCGAGACCGGCGACGTCGTGTGGAGGATTGGTCCCGATTTTGCCGGCAACCCGGAAGAGAACCTCGGCCAGATTGCCGGGCAGCATCATCCGCACCTCATACCGCCGGGCTTGCCCGGGGCAGGCCACATGCTGCTCTTCGACAACGGTCAAGGTTCCGGCTACGGCGGGCCGAACAACAGCAATCGCTACTCGCGCAAGTATTCGCGTGTGATCGAGTTCGACCCGGTCTCGCTCGAGCTCGTCTGGCAGTACGGCGCGGCTTCCGGCCCGGAGCGGCTGCGGAGCACGATTTTGAGCAACGCGCAGCGGCTGCCCAACGGCAACACCCTGATCACCGAGGGCGTGCCCGGACGTTTGCTCGAGGTCACCCCAGACAAGCAAGTCGTGTGGGAGTACCAGTATCAGGGTCCCTCCGGCGGATCGACGCAGTGGGTCTATCGTTCCTACCGCATTCCGCCCGAATGGCTGCCGGACGGCGTGAACGAAGCGCGAGGCGGGTACATCACCTGGGCCAGCCAGTTCGAGCAGTAGCCCGCTCGAAGATCTCACTCTGCGCAGCCGCGCAGATGGATCGAAAGCCGCGTGATTTGGGAACGATTCCTACAGTAGACCCGCCCAGCACGTAGGAGAGCTGATTCGAAGATGAACGCGCGTCTACTCTGGTTGGGCACCGCCCTCCTTTCCAATGCTTTGCTCATGTCCTGCATCAAACGCACTCAAGACACGGCTCCGCCGGCGGCGGCCGCCGCCCATGTCCAACAACCCGTCAAGGCGGGCGGAGTCTCTACCGCGCCCCCGGCCACCCTGCCCGAAGGCGTGACCATCAAGGACAAATACCGGGACTTCTTTCCGGTCGGCGTAGCCGTCGGTCAAAAGCACCTCGACGATGCGAGTGTGCGCGAGATCATCACCACGCATTTCAACCGCCTGACGGCGGAGAACGCCATGAAGTTCGGCGAGCTCGCTCCTCGCGAGGGGGGCTACAACTGGAAAGAGGCCGACGCGATTGCCCAGTTCGCTCGCGACCACCAAATGGCCATGACCGGGCATACGCTGGTTTGGCATCGGCAGGCTCCGGGTTGGCTGTTCACCGGGCTCGAGCCCAAGAACCCACAGAGCATCGAAACGCTGAAGACCCGCCTGAAGGCGCACATCGACACGATCATTCCGCGCTATGCGGATGTGGTCGACAACTGGGACGTCGTCAACGAAGCCATCAGCGACGACAGCAGCAAGGCCTACCGCGACGAGAGCGAAGGCTCGCGGTTCTTCGGTATCTTCGGCAACGAAGAGTACGTGTACTGGGCCTTCAAATTCGCTGCCGACGCCTATGAGAAGCACGCGCCCGGCAGCGCCGCCGGCAAGCTCTATTACAACGACTACAACGTGAACCTGAAGCTCGACCGCATTCTGCCGCTCTTGGATGCGGTGAAAAAGCGCGGCGCGCCGGTGGACGGCATCGGCATGCAAATGCACATCCGGCTCGACTGGCCCAGCATCGAAGAGCTCGATCGCACCATGCAAGGCATCATCGACGCCGGCTACAAGATCAAGGTCAGCGAGCTCGACGTGTCTCTATACAACGATTACCCCGGCGGCAAGTTCAAGGCCGCGCCCGCCGTCGACTTCACGCCCGAGCTCGCCGAAGCCCAAGCCAAGCGTTACGCCGACCTATTCGCGCTCTTCCGTAAACACGCCGAGCACGTCACCAGCGTGACCTTGTGGGGCGTCTCGGACGAGTCCACCTGGCTCGACAACGAACCGGTACCGGGTCGCAACAATCACCCGCTCTTGTTCGACGATCAGCACCGCCCCAAAGCCGCGGCGCGCGCCATCCTCGAGTTCTAGACTTCGCTCATGGCGCAGGCCGGCAGCGGCCCTCGACGCAGGCGACCGGTGTTGTCTCACGCTCGCAGAGCATGCACGACGATTCGTCGAGCGCCGGGCAGGCGTGCAGCTCGGCCATCAGCGTTTCGAATTCGTCCCTGTCGAAGCCCTCGGCCAGGTACACCGCACCGGTACAGCCGTCTTCGCTGACACCGCAGCCTACGGTTTCGACGGTGCAATCGCCGTCCGATTGACACGCCTTGTTCTCATCGAGGAACCACCGGAGCGCGCTGCGCTCGAGCGCGCAGCCGTCACTTTCCGCTACGCAGCGCCCGTCGACGCAAGCAGGGGGAGCCGCGAGTCGCTCGCACACCCCGCAACTCCCGCTGTCTTCGAAAGCGGCCATGCAAGTGTTCAATCGAGCGGTCAAACGTTCCACTTCGGACACGGCGAGCTCACCGTTGGAATACACGGCGCCGGTACAGCCATCTTCGGTCACTCCGCACCCGACGACGTAGCTGCGACAGTCGCTCGCGTCGGTGCAGCTCTTGCTTTCGTTCAGTATTTCGCGCGCCTCGCGTCGCTCGTCGGAGCAAACCTGGTTGTCGAAGCAACTCGCGTGGTCCTTGGCGCACTCTTCGAGTGTCGAAGAGAGCTCGGCGCAGCCGGCACCCTCGCAACAACCCCACTTGGTGGCACAAGCCTCGCCGTTCCAGTAGACGAACGCGCGCTCTTCGCAATCGCCCGTCTTCACGCCGCTCGCGTCTTGGGCGGCACACTCACCGGCATCGCCGCCCGAGCCACCGCCGGCTTGTCCAGCCCCGCCGGTCGAACCGCTTGTACCGCCCGTGCCCCCGCTCGAGGTCGAGCCACCCACCTGACTCTCGCGAACACAAATGCGGCGCGTAGCGTCGTTGCCACAGCTGTCGCCAAGGTCCGTTGCCGCTCCGCGAGCGCAAACCGCCGTCGCACCCAGCGAGCTGCAGTCCGCGTTGCTTTCGCACTCCTGGGTGCATACGCCACACAAGCAATCGAAGCGATCGTCGCAGGGACTGCTGGCGCTGCACAGACCCAGCCAATGCGTTTCGCCACCGTGAGTGTTGGTCGATGACCCGCCGCACGAAGGCGCCATCGCCAAACCTGCCAAGACAAGACCGCAAAACCAATAGCGGCCAGCGGTTGACTTCTGCCTGACGTAGCGTCTCTCGTTCATGAATCTCCTCCGTCGCTTTCTTCGCGCATCACGTGCTGCCCCGCATAGAACACCAATCGGTACTGCTCCGCTCCGGGTGGCGCTGCGTGTTCCCCCACCCGATGGCGCAACTCGGAAGCCAGCTCGCGCGTGCGCGAGAGCAAGCCTAGCGCTTCTTGCTCGAGCGGATGGCCGCGGTGCAAATCGAAATGAAAGGTGCTGCCGCCCGTAGCATCGTCGCGACGCGCCACCGTCGAGCCGCTGCGCAGCTTGGCGGTCATGGCCGCCACCATGGCTTGGTAGTGGTCGAACAAAGCGGCCTCCCAGCCCAGCTCGTCACCATACTGAATCACACAGTCGGTGGCGCCATAGGTGACGCCATCGTCCTGGCGCCGCACGTGCCCCTGACCCATCAACGTCTGTAGAGCTTCGACGATCGCTTCGGTCTTGAGCCCCAGTTCCTTCGCGATCTCGGCTTCGGTCATGACACCCCTCTGGTGCAGCAGCACCCAGATGAACGGGGCGATGACCGCTTCGGAGCCATGAGGCGAGCGGGCCATGTCCTCGGCCTTGGCGGCTCGAAACGTGGTGCGCTCGGCACGACCCGATCGGAACAAGAGCCCGCTGTCGACCAGATCTTTCAGCACTGCACGCACCGTGCTTTCGTCGTCCGCATGAAAGCGCCTGAGCACCTCGGCTCGGGTGACGACCTCGCGGCTCCGCACGAAGACCAGTACGGCCTCCCACAGCGATACCCCGCGATCGGTCGCGCTTTCTGCATAACGGCGCACCCTATTGTGGTACGTGCGCAGGGCTAGACCAAACATGTCGGCAATGACTTTGCTTCCGAGGCCCTGGTGCTTGAGCTCGGTCACCAGTGAACCGAACACGTCGGCGGCCACGTGAGCCAGCGGCGCCCGCACCCCCGCCGTGGTCGCCAGCTGCGCGATCAAGACGGTGGTCTGACGAACGATGGCGTCGATCAACAGGTGCGGGTTCATAGGCGCTCCTGGACCTGAAGGTAGCTAGGTAAACAGAGGGTACCTAGTGCAAATTTTGGCGCTACTGATGCTACCTACTACACGCCTCGGGGTTCGGCCCCAAGTCGGCCCATTCGAGCTTACCGTCGGGAAGGCCCCAGCGGGCGTTCGTGTAGCTCTCCAGATCGATCAACGCGTCGGCGTCACCACGATTCTCGGTGCAGCAGCCATCACAATCGGAATCGCCACAGGTGTCGATCGCCGTCACGACCATGACCCTGTCTCCGGATCGAAGGCACAAGTCGTGACCTTCGAGCCCATCATCTGGAAACACAGCCGCGATATCGTGCTCGGCGACCCATGATTCGGGGAAGGTGCCATCGCAGTGGGCAAATTGTCCCGCCCACATGCAGCCGTTGTACACGATGCATTCTTCGCTGTCGGGGTCGGGATACGACGTGTAGGTGGTCTTGCGTCCCGTCTTCCACACGAGAGATGGATCGTCGCAACGCCCGTTCGGCGCAGCGCCGCTAGTCGCGGTAGCGGTGGCTTCGCTCGAGCTGGTCGCCCCGGAGGTCATGCTCGCTGCGCCCGAGGTCGTCGATGCGTCAGGCTCGCCAGCGTCAGGCTGCTCGGCAGGGCTGTCGCAGGCAGAGAGCGCGGGCAAACCCACGAGCACGAGCAGGCCACCAGATAGCCAGCGCAGGATGACAGGTCGTTGCATCCTGTTCTTTTACGACCTTTTGGAGCCAGCATGAAGGGTTGCGCGGTCAAGTGGGGCTGACCTGGCAGCAGGCGCCTCGACAAAACTACTTTCGCTGGTCACACTGAAGCACCATGACGCGCGAGCGTTGGTTTCGGTTCGGGCCATCTCGGTCTAGGGCCGAGCTGCGACGCCGCGTCGTTGGGGCGTTGCTCTTGGGGCATACGCTGTTATCGGTAGGCTGCGCGCGCGAGTCCGTGGTCGTGTCGCCCGGCCCCGCTCACTCCGATCGAAGCCCG
>CBFGRJ010000085.1:0-22482 GCA_965651135.1 uncultured Myxococcales bacterium | reverse complement strand
GCGTCATCGGGCAAACACTCGCCGCGCTGGTGGCCGACAAGCAGCTCAGCCGAGATCAGGTGGTCGTGGTGACCAAGCTCGGGCCATTACAAGGAGTATCGCTCAGCGAGCATCGGTTGCGCGAGCAGCAGGGCAGACCTCAACAAGGGGTGATCAAGGTCTCTGACGAGCTGTGGTACTGCATGCACCCGAGCTTTCTGGAGCAGGAGCTCGAGCGCTCGCTCGGGCGGCTGGGTCTCGCTACCGCCGACGTGTGCCTGCTGCACAACCCGGAATACCTGCTGCAGGCGCAAGGCGCCGACGCGGCCGTGCTCGACGAACGTCGAGAGGAGCTCTATCGCCAAGTAGAACAAGCGTTTTCGTTTTTGGAGCGCGCTTGCGACGCGGGCAAGATCACCTGCTATGGCGTGTCGAGCAATACGTTGGCGCGCGACGAGCACGATGCGCTGGCCACCAGCGCGGCTTCGCTATGGGCCGCTGCCCGGCGCGCCGGTGGTGAACGGCATCGCTTCAAGGTGCTCGAGCTGCCGCTGAACGTTCGCGAGCCGCAGGCCGCCGCGCACGGCGTCGTCGAGTGGGCCAAGAGCCATGACCTGGCGGTGCTCACGAACCGTCCGCTCCACGCTTTCCTCGATGAGGGGCTGTTGCGCTTGGTGGATCCAGACATGCCGGCAGATGCGCCGCCTTTGCAGGCCGAGCTCGACAAGGTTGCCGAGCTCGAACGGCGCTTCGTCAGCGAGCTCGCGCCCCAAATCAGAGTCCCCGAGGGGGCGGTGCCGGCGCAGGCGCTCTTCGATTGGGCCGCCAAGCTTGGGCAAGTGACGCACAAGCTCGTGAGCTTGTCGCAGTACGAGGAGCTCGAAGGCATCGTGGCGCCGCGGCTCGATGAAGCCATGGGGAGCTTGAATCGGGCCTTCGGGGGCTCGCACCCGGCGTGGAGCCCCTGGCGTGACGCCTACGCTCGTGAAATGCGCGGCTTGCTGACGGCCATGCGCCGGCAGGCGGCCGAGCGCAGCAAAACGACTTTGGACGAGCTGCGCGGCGCACTCGCTCCCAAGCTTGGACCATTGGCTCATTCACAGCCGTTTTCTCGGCTCGCCGTGGCGCTGCCCGCGTCGCTGCCAGGCGTCACCTCCGTCTTGGCGGGTATGCGCCAGCGCGCCTACGTCGACGATGTGATGGCAGCTCTGAGGCTGGAGCTCGGCGACGATTCCGCGGCTGCATTCGAAGCGCTTTCTGCGACAAGCGCCTAGCCTCGACTCGAACCCAAGGCCCGACAGCCAATTCGGGTACGGTTAGCCTGGCTTCTGACGGGGTCTTGGTTTAATAGGGGGCGGCCTTGCAGGTGCAGGTTGCCGCCGGCAGTCCACGCCGGTTGACCGCACTCACCCGGAGTCGAGGAAGTACTGAATGGATTTGATGATTTACGGAGTACCGCTCGCTGGAGTGCTCGCACTCGCCTTTGCCTTGCTGAAGACCAACTGGGTCAATCGACAAGATCCAGGCGACGCCACCATGGTCTCCATCGCGGGTCTCATCCGCGAGGGTGCCATGGCGTTTTTGGCCCGCGAGTACAAGGTGTTGGCCGTCTTCGTCGTCATCGTGGCGGCGTTGTTGGCCTTCGCCAATATGGGAGACCAACCCGGGCACAGCCCTGTCATTGCCGTGTCGTTCGTCGTTGGAGCGTGCGCGTCGGGTTTGGCGGGCTTCTTCGGCATGCGTGTCGCGACCGCAGCCAACGTCCGCACCACGGCTGCAGCTCGTCACGGTTTGCCGTCGGCGCTCGCAGTTGCGTTTTCGGGCGGCTCCGTGATGGGTATGTCGGTGGTCGGCTTGGCCCTGGTAGGGCTTGGTGGATTGTACCTGTTGTACACGCTGGTGCTGTTCCCCGGCGTCGACATGCTCACCACCACCATCAACGTATTGACCGGTTTTTCGATGGGCGCCTCCTCGATTGCGCTCTTTGCGCGTGTGGGCGGCGGCATTTACACCAAGGCTGCGGACGTGGGTGCCGATTTGGTGGGTAAAGTCGAAAGCGGCCTGCCCGAAGACGACCCGCGCAATCCGGCGGTGATCGCCGACAACGTGGGCGACAACGTGGGCGACGTGGCCGGCATGGGCGCCGATTTGTTCGAGTCTTTCGTGGGCGCCATCATCGGCGCCATGGTGCTCGGGCTCGGTGCCAGTGTGGTCGCGCAAGGCGACGTAGGGCCGGTCGTACTGCCCTTGGCCATCGCCGCGGGTGGGACCATTTGCTCCATTTTGGGTACGTTCGTGGTGCGCACCAAAGAGGGCGGCAATCCTCAGCTCGCACTGGATACCGGGGCCTTCGGCGCTGCGGGTATCATGGCGATCTTGACGTTCGTGTTGGCCAACGCGATGTGGCCCGAAGGCGGCACCATGATGGGGGGGCAATTGGTGACCTGGGTCAATGTGGGCACCGCCACGGTGATCGGCCTGGCCACGGGCGTGGCCGTGGGAGTCATCACGAGCTACTACTGCTCGCTCGACAAGAGCCCGGTCAACGGTATCGCCGAGCAGTCCAAGACAGGCACCGCCACGAACATCATCGCCGGCTTGGGCTTGGGGATGCAGTCCACCGCGTTGCCCATCCTTTGCATTGCCGCTGGCGTCATCGGTAGCGCCTACGTTGCCGGTCTATACGGCGTGGCTATTGCCGCGCTCGGCATGTTGTCGACCACCGGCATTCAGCTGGCGGTCGATGCATATGGCCCCATCGCCGACAACGCCGGCGGCATCGCCGAAATGAGCCATCAGGCGCCCGAGGTTCGCCAGCGCACCGACAAGCTCGATGCGGTGGGCAACACCACGGCAGCCATTGGCAAGGGCTTCGCCATCGGCTCCGCCGCGATGACGGCGCTGGCCCTCTTCGCGGCGTTCTCGCAGCAAGCGAACATCCAGGGCATCGACATTTCCAAGCCGGTGGTCATCGGCGGCGTGTTCGTGGGCGGAATGCTGCCGTTTCTGTTTTCGTCGCTGGCGATGTCGGCAGTGGGCGAAGCCGCCATGGACATGATCGAAGAGGTGCGCCGGCAATTCCGTGAGATCGAAGGCTTGCTAGAGGGGGAAGCCAAGCCGGACACGGCGCGCTGCGTCGACATCTCCACGAGCGCGGCCATCAAGCGGATGATCCTGCCCGGGGCCTTGGCCATCGTCACGCCGGTGGTCGCCGGGTTTCTGGCAGGGCCCGAGGCGCTTGGCGGTCTGCTCGCTGGAGTCACGGTGTCGGGCGTGCTGTTGGCGCTCTTCATGAGCAATGCGGGCGGTGCCTGGGACAATGCCAAGAAGTCCTTCGAGGGCGGCGGCTTCACGATGCGTGACGGCAGCCTGCACAAAAAGGGCTCCGAGGCGCACAAAGCCGCGGTCGTTGGCGACACCGTCGGCGACCCGTTCAAAGACACGGCAGGGCCTTCGCTGAACATCTTGGTCAAGCTGATGAGCGTCGTGGCGCTGGTGATCGCGCCTCTTATCGCAGCTCCCTAAAGGCCGGCCGTCCGCCGCCGTTCTAGGGTGGCGTGAAGGACCCGATCATCCGCTACGTCGACGAGGGCTCCGAGTCGATGCGGCCCGAGCCCGAGCCGCCTCCTCGGCTGCTCAGCTTGTCGGCGGCGGTGCGATCGCTCAGACCCCCTACCGGAAAGGCCCAGAAGCGCCGCTGGTGGTCCGTCGTCAGCGTGATCGGGTGTGCAATTGTCGCAGCCGCCTACTTCGGCCTGAGCGAGGAAGCCGAGCCCTGGGTGGTGAGCGGCAGCCCCAAGCTCAAGGTGACGGAGTCGGGTGAGCTCGTACGCTGGCGCACAGGCGACGTCACGTTGACGCTCGACCCATCGTTGGCCGAGCTCGGGCCGGCAGCGCGCGACAGTGTCCTGCTCGGCTTCGATGCTTGGAGCGCCGAGCACCCTCATCTGCCCCGCTTGACCTTCGATATGTCGAGTGAGAGGCGGCGGCCCGAGCGCGACGGCGTCAACCAGGTCACCTACGGCAAGATCGAGGCCCCCGGCTACCGCCACGCCTTGGCGATCACCATGGCGTACTCGCTGCCGAGCACCGGTGAAATCATCGAGGCCGACCTGATCATCAACTCCCGCTATCGGTTTGGCGGAGAACATCACCGGTCGGAGCACGCATCGAAGCACGTGCCGGAACACGCACACGACGGTTGCCGGGAAACCTACGACCTGCAATCGCTAGTGGCCCACGAGGCTGGGCATTTCTTCGGACTGGGCGAAGACGTCAGCGAGGCACAGGCGACCATGTATCACAAGCAGAGCCGCTGCGAGCTCCACAAGCGCGACCTGTTCGAAACCGACGTCGTTGCCGCTCAGTCGGTGTATGCCGAGCCTATCGACGACGAAGAGGCGGCTCAGGCCGGCGCCGCCTGCTCGCTGAGTCGCGGATCACCTGCACCGGCGCCGTGGCTGGCCGTGGTCGTTGGGGTGGCCGGCGTATGGTGGGCCCGGCGCAGGCGATTTTCTCAGGGCTTGTAAAACGACTCTGCGGGAATCGCGAAGTTGAGTGATTGATTGAGCCTCTCACGTCCGGCGAGCACCAACGTCGTGATGCCAACCAGATTGCCCCGGGCGTCAAACAGGCCACCTCCAGACGAACCAGGCGAAATGGGCGCCGAGGTTTGCACGTAGGATCGCCCTTCGACCTCACGGATTCCCGAGAGGATTCCGTTGCCCAAGGTCTGCTCCAGTCCGTTTGGCGAGCCAAGCGTATACAGTGGCTCGCCAACCTCGAGATTGGCTTGGCTCCGCACCCCTCGGATCGCCGTCAAGGTACGATCTTTCACAGAAATGATGCATCGATCGGTCTCGGGATCCGCCCTCATCAGTCTGCCAATGGCCTCGTCTTCGCCCTGCCTGACGATGATGCGCCGGGCTCCTTCGAGAACGTGACAATTGGTCAGGAGCTCGTTCGTTGTCACCGCGACTGCCGAGCCTTGCAACGTGCCCCCTGTCGTTTGCACTTCCAACTGAAACACCGAGGGCGACACTAACTTGAACAAGTCGGTGCCGGTCAGTGCAGCCGCCTGGATGTCCGCAGGCAAAGCGTCCAGCGCTTGCCAATTGGGCCAGCCACCCTGCGGCGCCATCATGCCCGCGGTGGTGCCGCGCTTTCCGCCCTGCCAGGCGAGCTCTTCCTCGTAGAGCTCGACGAACCTGTGGATCTCCTGCAGCTGCTGCGGAGTGAGCGTCCAGCGGTTGTCACAGGCTTTCAGCGCGAATTGCCGAGCCACGCCCAACTCGCGCAGCATCGATCGCGAAAGATCGCCCCGTAGCGAAGACTGGGCCGCCCTGACCGCCACTGTCGCTTCGGGTGCTTCCAGCCGTTGGCCGTTGACTATCCAGTCCAATTCGCAGCCTTTGAGAGAATCGCGGAAGTCTTCGCGACTCAGCTTGATTTGCACCCGCTCGCCATACTTTTCCGGCGCTGCGCGCAAGTTGAGCCAGGTGGACGCATCTAGCCGCAAGGTGACGTTCACAATCGTGAGATCTTCTTGCTGCAGCTTGATGCGCCGCGCGCCGGTCGTGCGTGGGACACTCTGGCTTGCAGTTTCGGAGCTAGGGCTGGATTCGTCCAGCAGATCCTCGGACCTGACTACGACGCAAGGTCCACCGCTGCAGTCATAGATCGCCGTGGTCGTGCAACCTTTGACTTCGTATTTACCACCGCCCATGGAGTCGACCGTCGGCCTCTCATTGCACTGGAAATCGTGCCTGAACTGCTGCTTTATCGCCAACCCCGCGCAGGCCGATACAACGAAAGGCAGAGATACTGCCAAGAACGCTCCCAGCTTGCGTTTGTACTGCCTCGCGCACATGCGCCGAGTCTAGGCCGTGCCTCCTCCAAGGGCACCCCCAAATCTCAAAGATCTTCGAAGCTGAGCTCGAGCTGATGGGCTGGCATGTTGCCGCCTCCGGGCGGCGCCATGACTCGCAGCGCGTACCTGCCGGGGTTGCCCGTACCGAACAGTCGAGCGACAGAGTCGAGGCCGTGGTCCGTTGCGATCAAACGATAGCGATAGTAGGCGGCTAGCATGGGATCGCTCCTGCTCGTTGCATCGACGTTCGTAACCGTCCAATCGATGTTGGCGGTCGAGGGCAAGAAGAACCGGTAAAACTCGCTGCGGCCTTCGGCCACCTCGGCGAAATTGCCGACGAAGCTATCCCCGACGTCGAACGTGCCGAGATCGGTGACCCGGTCCGCGGAAAGGTCGAACCTGTATCCGTTCGAAGCGTAGTAGGCGAAAATTACCATGCGGTAGTGGCCCGCTTCGAGCGGCACGGCGAAGTCCTCGGAACTAGCAGTGAGCGAATCGAAGACCAGGTCTCCGCTATCGTTGTAGAGATAGGCCAAATCGAGGTCGCCTTCGTCCGGTGCATTCAGCTTTCCGTAGGCGACCGCTTCTTCACCCAGCTCGAAGAGATACGTCCTGAGCTCGCCGCGCTCGAGCTTCTCGGTTTCGTTGACGACCACCGAATCGCCCAGATCTAGACGCCCGAGGTCAGTCGCGTATTCGATGTGAATCTCGTAGCTGCGCTCGTCGCTGGCCTCTGCGCCGACCCATACGTAGACGGTTTCGTCCACCTCTGCGGTGTAACTGACTCCCGCCGGGTCGCGCGTGCCACCCGCCGCGACACAGGCTACTTCATCGCCGCACCCCGACAAGACGGCGAAGCTCGCGTCGATGCTCGTGTCGACGCTTCCGTAGTGTTCGCCCACTTCGGTGACCACGATGGTCTGGCCTGCCGCGATCTGGACCTCGAAGACGGCGTCCGTCGTTTCAGCGCTCGTGCTCGGGCAGCCCTCGCCAGCAAAAGTCTGCCCGTTGCTGAAGTCGGCAGCGAAGTTTTCGCCGCGGATGACCGCGTTTTCGCTGACTGGTCTGGCGGTTTCACACGAGTGCCCTTCGTTTTCGCAGCGAGCAGACGCGTCCACCAAACAGATCTGCTCACCGCAATCGGTCCTCATTTCGATCAGGCAACCGTTCGCGTCTTCTATGCAGTGAACCAACGTGTTGCCGTCGCAAAAGCCCGCGGGGTCGCAGTTGGGCAGGTCCTTGCAGGCGTCGACCATTGCGCCGCCGTCGCCGCCTGCACCCATGCTCGGTGGCGAGCCTCCGGTTGCCACGGTGGTACGGGTGCCACCCATCCCGTCGGACTCCGCACCGGCGGCGCCCCCAACCCCGCTGGCGCTAGTTCCTCCACTGCTTGCATCCGAGCCACCGCCGGCCAAACCCAAGGTGGTCATGGCGCGTCCACCGCTGTGGCCATCGGCCTTCTCCACCGGCATGCCATGGCCCGCTTCGGAGTCGCCGCATCCTGCGCTCGCTGCTACCGGTAGTGCCAGCATCGCCGCGGAGCGAATGCGGTTTCGAATCTGCACAGCGAACCGTCCTTTCCTTCCGCGCGGGCTACCCAAGCGTGCTCCGCCACACTGAGTAACACAAGGGCCCCAGGGCGCCTAGCTGGATGGTGATGGCGGATCAATGCCGCAGGAACGAACGGCGCCGCTGAACTTTGGCAGCTCTGGTGTTTGTCACGCTCAGGCGTAGCGCTCGTCCAGCAGTTGCTTCAGCGCCTCGAACTCTTCCGCCATGCCCGCTATCTCGGTCAGGGCTTCGTCGTTCGAACAGTGCTCGATGGCGCTGGCCAGCAGAGCCAGGCGCTCGGCGCCCAGATTGGCCGCAGACCCTTTGATACTATGCGCCACGCGCTCGCGAGCGCTCCGATCGCCGCGCTTGACTGCCTGCTCCAGCTCTTGGAGTCGTTGGCTCACGTCTTCCAGAAAAAGCACGACCAGCTCTCGGACGATGGCATCCGAACCCGCTTCGAGCGCCAGCTCGTCCATGCGCTGTGGATTGAATCGCGGGGGCGCGCTGCCCGCCCCGTCAGTCTCGAAGCCCGCTCGTGCCGTGGTCAAAGGGGTCACGCAACGTCTTGCGACAACTCGAGGCTTGCGATGCGGCGGTACAAGGTGGCACGACCGATGCCCAGAAGCTTTGCGGCTTTGCTCACGCTGCCCCGCGTGACACGCAAGGCTCGCTGGATGGCCCGTCGCTCCAGCTCCCTGAGCGGGATGACTTCGTCATCGGCGCCTTCGAGCGAGCTGGTTGCGCTCATTTGTTTGTCGGGGCGGGGCGGAATGCTGGGCAGGGCCAGGCGATAGATGTCGGGAGGCAGGTCGGACAGCGTGATGGTCTCACCGCGACACGCGAGTAGACTGCGATGGACCACGTTCTGAAGCTCGCGAACGTTTCCGGGCCAGTGATACCGGGTCAGGGCCTCGAGCGCTTCGGGAGCGATGCTCTTCACCGCGCGGCCGACGTCTTCACTGAGCCGCTGCAAGAAGTGACCTACCAAAAGCGGAATGTCTTCTTTGCGATCTCGGAGCGTGGGCAGCACGATGGGATAAACCACCAAGCGGAAGTACAGATCTTCGCGGAAGCGCCCGGCTTCGACCTCTGCCTTCAAGTTGCGGTGCGTCGCGCATACGATGCGCACGTCTACCGGAATGTCGCTCGAACCGCCGACGCGGCGGATGGTTTTTTCCTGCAGGGTCCTGAGCAACGAGGCCTGCGTCGCTAGGCTCATTTCACCGAGCTCGTCCAGCAGCAGCGTTCCGCCGTGCGCTTGCTCGAAGCGCCCGCGTCGCATGTGGGTTGCTCCGGTGAACGCGCCGCGCTCGTGCCCGAAGAGCTCCGACTCTTGCAGTGATTCTGGAATGCCGGCGCAGTTGATGGCTACGAAAGGTTGGCGCCGGCGTGGCCCACCCGCGTGAATGGCGCGCGCTACCAATTCTTTACCGGTACCGCTTTCACCGAAAACGCAGACGGCCACGTCGCTTTCGAGCACACGTTCGACTTGGTGCGCGAGCTCGCGCATGGCCGGGCTGCGACCGACGATCGACCCGAGCACGTCGCGCTCGGTCAAGGCGCTCTCCAAGCGGTGCACGTTGCGCACGAGCTCCCTGCGCTCGCATGCCCGTGCGATTGCGTGCAAGAGCCGATTGCCGTCCAACGGTTTGGTGACGTAATCGTAGGCGCCTGCGCGCATGGCCTCTACGGCGGTTTCTACCTCACGTTGTGCAGTGACCACGATGAGCGGCAGCTCCGCGTCGCGGGCGTGTAGATGCTGGAGCACCTTCAGTCCGGGAACGTCCCCAAGCCCAAGGTCCACGCACGCGATGGCAGGAACGTCTCCGTCGTCCTCCAGGACTTCGCGCCCTCCGGAGTACTCCTTGGCTCGGTAGCCCGCCTGCTCCAGCCAGAACCGCATCATGCGGCGGGCCGCCGGGTCGTCCTCCACGATGGCGATTGGCCCCAATTCGGACGGAGTTACCTTGGGATGCGAGAGTTCACCCATCTTTCTTTTCTCAGTAACGCCCACTTGCCAGTGCACTTTAGGCTCCACCCAGATCGGAATTGCCCTCGAATGGGCACTGGATAGCAGGAAGTGACGGGCCCAACCCCCCGGGGCCGAGGCCCGCTCGACCAATCCTTGGATTCGGCCGTTCCGAGCGTGTAGCTTAGTATCTTACCATGAATGTGAAGACCAAAACCATAGAACGCCTGCGGGACGCGCTGTTGGAAAGCGGCCGGCGCCCGAGCACGGTGCTCAGCAGTGCATACGAAGCCCTGACCCGAGCGGACTTATTGAGCCCCGAAGAAACCATCGCATTGAATCGGGTCGACCCGCTTGCCGAAACCATGTTCTTGATGATGTCGGTCGACGGCAAAGTCGCCCACGCAGAGCAGGATGCGGTGCGGGGAGCGATTCGGGGCTTGACGAACAATGTGCTCCGTTCCGGCACCATCAACGTGATGCTCGAAATGTATGCCGCCCGCCTCGAGGAGCAGGGCAGGGACGCTCGCCTCCACGAGATCGCCGAACAGCTGGCTGAGGAGCCCAGCGAGGCCGAAGGGGCATTCACCTTGGCGGCTGCTGTCGCGCTGGCCGATGACGCCGTGGACGAACGCGAAAACGAGTTCATCAATCAACTGTCCGAATGGTTCGGCATCGACCCGGAACGCGCCGAGGCAATATTGGACGAGCTGGATAGCGACCGCGATAGCTTGAGCTAGAGGCTCATTTTTGGAGCAGCAGCAGGTGTTCAGCTCGTTTGTTTGCTCGAAAGACTCGATCGCTCGGGCGGTGAAAGCTGGGTCGCGCTTGTGAAGCACAGAGCACGAAACGAAGGGGTGTCTTAGTTACCCACTCGGCCAAGAGCCGATCGGCTCTCAAGGCTTTGCCCCCCACGGCCGTGTCCGCCAGCACGAGCGCGGCATGCCCCCCGGGCCGGAGGATTCTGGCGATTTCCGCCAGGCATGGGGTGAGCTCAGCATGCCAGCGGGCTACTGCATCGTCGAAACGCAGACGAGCGTAGTTACGTCGGGCACCAATTTCATTTCGGTGAAGCTGCTCCGCGTCGAGATTCAAGAACGCGAGCCGCAGCCTGTGGTGCTCGAGATAGTCGAATACCCCCGGGTAAGGGGGTGAGCTCACGACCAGGTCGACACGACCCGATTCGATCATCGACAAACGGCGCGCGTCGGCGCGCTTCAGGTTGGGGGTGTAGTTGGGGTCCGGCAAGAGCCGTCGATAGCGCTCGAGGCGTCGGCACAGCTCGCGAGTCTTGTCCTCGAACAGCTGGATAGCAAAACCAGACCGCAGGCGCCGTTCGGTGCGTTGGGTGGAGCTGTCACTCTTTTGGGTGCTGACCTTGGTCAACAGCGAGGAAAGCACGAGGGTCAATGCGCGGCGTCTGTCATGGTCCTCGACGGCGCGAATGCCGTGCATCAATCCGTCGAGCTCCAAGAGCACGTGTACCGGAAACACCTCGCGCGTCTGGCGCGGGTAGCGGCGCAAAGGGCCGGCCTTACTCTGCCGTCGCTCGTCCGCAAATGCCGCAATGGCTGCCGCGTCGGCGCCGAGCAGCTCGGCAAAGCCCCTGCCGAACGCCGACGTCTTGAGCCAGCTCAGCTCCAGAGCGAGCGGATTGAGGTCCGAACCCAGCGCGTGCCGGCCGAGCCGCCGCGCTTCGACCAGCGTGGTGCCGCTGCCACAAAAGGGGTCGACGACCAGCCCGTTTCGAGGCGAAAAGCCTTCGATCAAGCCGGCCGCGGTGAGCGGGTGGAGCCTGGCCGGATAGCTGTGGAAGCCGTGCACGTGAGCACGAGCCCGTTCGGGGTCGACCTCGAGTGCGCGGGCTATTTTGGACTGCTGCTCGGGTGAACCGCCTTGAAAGCGGATCGCCCCACCGACGTGACTGAGCGCGCGCCTCAGCCCAGCCCCCTGAGCTCCGTCGCATTTTTGACGCGACGCACGCCGAGCGCGAACGCCGCGGTGCGCATCGAACACTTGAGCTCGTCTTGAATTTTCACGATCGCGCGGTGCGCCTCCACCATGTGCTGCTCGAGCGATGTGTTCACCTGTTCCTCGGTCCAGCGGGTCTTCTGAGTGTTCTGCGTCCACTCCATGTAGCTGACGGTGACGCCTCCCGCGTTGGCGTAGATGTCGGGAATGCAGACGATGCCGCGTTCATTGAAAATGTCGTCCGCTTCGATGTTGGTGGGGCCGTTGGCGGCTTCCAGAATGTACTTGGCACTCACGTCGCGCGCGTTGTGTCGAGTGAGGACGTGACCCAGCGCCGCCGGAACCAATACGTCACAGGGCGTGGTGAGCAGAGCCTCGTTCGAAATAGGTTCCGTACCCGGCAAGTCGATGACGCTGCCCGTCTCACTGACGTGATCGACGACCTTGTCGATGTCGAGGCCGTCGCCGTTGAAAATGCCGCCCTTGACGTCGCTCACTGCGATGATCTTGGCTCCCTGTTCGTGCAGTAGCCGCGCCAGCCAGCTGCCGACGTTGCCGAAGCCCTGAATCGCGAACGACTTTCCACTCAGCTGCTGGCCTTCGCGCGCCAGGACTTCGCGGATCGCGAACAGACAACCTCGGCCGGTGGCGGCTTCGCGCCCCAGCGAGCCGTGCAGATCGACGGGCTTGCCGGTGACCACCGCTGGAGAAAAGCCATGGCGCCGCGAGTACTCGTCGAAGATCCAGCTCATGACGGCCGCGTTGGTGTTCATGTCCGGCGCGGGAATGTCGAGGTCAGGGCCGATGGCCACCATGACCATCTCACAAAAGCGCCGGGTCAGCCGTTGCAGCTCCCGCAACGAGAGGGCCTTGGGATCGACCTGAATGCCGCCCTTGGCACCGCCGAACGGTACGTTCACCACGGCGGTTTTCCAGGTCATCAAGCTGGCCAGCGAGCGCACTTCGTCCAAGTCCACGTCCGGGTGATAGCGAAGCCCGCCCTTGAAGGGCCCTCGCGAATCATCATGTTGGACGCGATAGCCGATGTAGTTGCCGATGGATCCATCGTCCAACTCGATGACGATCTCGACTCGGAGCTCGCGAGCAGGCGTCCAGAGCAAGGTCTTGTAGCTGCCGTCCAGCTTCAGCGCATCGAAGGCCTGTTGCAGGTATCGATTCGTAGTCTCATAAGCACCTGCCATGAAACGTCCTCTCTAGATTGGGGGTGGTGACGCGGGATGACCCGAGACCAATGCCCCACTCTATCGCATCGACGCCGGGGAAGGGTAGCCGCCTATCCCGGAAAAAAGCCTTTCGATCTGGATTCGTGGCTCCTGCTGCGGCTTCGGTGCTAGAACCCCGGCAGGTGAAACTCGCCCAAGTCGCTCAGGTAGGATTCATCGCACTCGCGGCGCTCATTGTGTACGCCTTCGTTTCGACGGCCCGCGACGGCGAAGGCCGGCGGGTGTGTACACCCCTTTGCACCATGCGCCCGAACTATGCCGATCGAAATCGATTGGCGCCGGATTTCGAGCTCGACAACCTAAAGGGCCGCAAGGTCAGGCTGTCCGACTACCGCGGCAAGGTGGTGATCCTCAACTTCTGGACCAAGACCTGCCGGCCGTGCCTGGAGGAGCTTCCATCGCTGGCCGATTTGGCCAAAGTGCTCCGCCAGCACCCCGAGCTGGAGCTCTTGACGATTTGCACGGACGATACGAAGCAAGAAGCTCGCGAAACGTTGCAATCGGTGCTGGGCGGTGACGCACCCTTCGAGGTGCTGATGGATCCGGATGCCAAGGTGGTTACCGACAAGTACGGCACGCAGCTCTATCCGGAGACGTGGTTCATCGATCCGCAGGGGGTGATTCGGGCACGCATCGACGGCCAACGCGATTGGGCCACCGCGCTCACCGTCGATTTGGCGAAGAGTCTGGCGAGCCCGCTGGCCTGTGACATCTCGTTTCACCAGGGCCAGGCCAAAGGTCGCCACGCCTCGTTGTGCGACGACGTGAATCCCAGCTAAAAGCGTTGCTAGCGGCGTCGAAGCAACTTGAGCTTGCCGTCGTGCCTCACCACCAGCACCGCAGCGCCGGCCGGGTCGATCTCCAAGGCGCCGATGGTTTGGCAAGGCCAAGCCCAAACGGCACCGACGAGGGTCGTTCCACCGGTGGCGTCACACGTGGCGGTGACGCGAGACGTGAGGTCGACCGCGTGCCGTGTCGTTTCACCTTCCCGAGCCGTCGAGCGCGTTTCGGAGCCGGTGCTCAGCAATACGCCGGTTCGGCACTCGATGTCGTCGGGACCGAGCCCGATGGCATTGGCATCGACTCCGCAGTAGTCGACGATGAGGCCGCGACCGCGAGGCTTCAGGACGATCTCGATGATGCGGTCGTCGAGATCGACCCCGCACTGAAACTCTTTGCCCCAGCTGGTGACGTCGGGGGCTAGGCGGCGTGCGAAGGGAGCCCCCTTGTCGTTGCCGAAAGGCCCCGTTTTACGTGCCCAGGCCAGCCACAGCGAACCGTCGCTGGTGGCCGCTGCCGTGTCGAGCTCTTCGCTCGAGGCCGGATTGGCGATGGGGCCTTTGTCCACCTGCCACACGCCGCTCACGGGTCGCGCTCGGTAGAAGCCACCGGTCGCCCAATACCACACCGCGGCACTGTCTGGTCCTCCCGCCACCCAAACGCTTTCGGTCACCACGACGCCCGTCGACACGGGCTCGGACGCTCCCGGTGCCAGCTCGACGATTTCGGGAGGGCTGGCGCTGCTCAAAGCCACGGCTCGCAGCTCGCCCGCGTCGCCGGCATACAGGTTCAAGGTCTCGGTTCTGAGATCGGCTTCTGGGAGGGCTTCGGTACGCCATGCCTCGCCATCGAAGGTCACCACCGTCTGTGGATCAGTGGACAAGGCGAGCGAAATGCTTCCTGCGTTTAAGCTCACGCTCGACAAAACGTCGACGTTTCCGGCGATGGCCTGCTCGGCCGCGACTTCGTGAGTCGGTGTGAAGGTGCCCGCCACGACGCTACCCTCGGCGGTGGCGATCGTCACCTCGCCCTCGTGAGGAAACGGGATGCGCAGGATGATTTCGCTCTCGGTCCAGCTCTCGATACCGGCATCGCCCGGCGACAGCATGAGCTCGCTGCCGACGCGCAGCAACGAGTCCGAGCGACTAGCGCTGCCGAGGTCTGAACCGCTGATGGTGATGGGCGTGCCCCAGGGACCCGTGCCGGGCGTGAAGCGATCGACGACCGGTGGACCGTAGGTCACGACCTGCGTGCCTCCACTGCCCGCCGATCCGCTCACGTCCCCACCGGTGCCGCCATCCGTAGTCCCCGTCGAGCCGCCGACGCCATTGACCAAGCCTCCGCTGCCGTCGCCCGGCGCTCCTGCGGCCACGAGACTGACGTCGCCGAAATCGAGCTCGACCCGAGCACCGTGCGGCTCCGTATCGCACGCCACCGCCCAAACCAAGAGCACCAAAGAGCACCGCCTCACGGCTGACAGCCTCCGCTCAGCTCGACGACGAAATGGCGCGACCGGATCGTTTCAATTGCGATGCGCTCGCGAAAGGCCGACGTCAGCTCGGGCACTTCGATGGATAGGTCCGTGTTGGCCGCGTCTTTGACACCAACGAAGGACACAGTGACGAGGTCGGGTGTGGCGTCCACCACGATACCGAACTCACCGGCCACGTCGAGCTCGTCCCTAGCGCGGCCGCCCAACAGCACGGGCATCACGGTGCAATGCGCGCTGCTGGGGTGCCCCGCTCGATCGACCACCACGAGCATGAGCTCGTTGGGGTCGGCTTCCGCCGAAGTGTCGTCGCCGCAGGCGGTCAGCATGCCGAGGGCCAGGCACAACCAACCAGTCGCAAGGCTCGGCTTTCGTCGCTTCATGGGAACAACACCAGCCTCACCCCCGCCCCCACCCAACAATGGTAGGCGGGCTCGTCGATGCCCCCCGCATAGGTGGCGTCACCGTCGATCTCGGTTCTCGTGTGGAAAAAGCGACCCACTGCCACTTCGCTGAACAAGCCGGCGCCCATTCCGTTGCGCCCCCTGTAATCGACCCCGAGATCGAGCCTGGCCAGCGTTACGGCCGTGCTCTGCGTGCTCTGTTCCACGTCGCGAGTCGTATCCTCGAGCGTCTGGTTGACGGTTTCGAGTCCAAACCCGTAGCCGACCCAGGGGTTGTACTGTCCGCCGGGTACGAAATGGTATTGGGCTTGCGCCCCGATGCGATACGCCATCACGGAGCAGCTGATGTTGTTCTCGAGGTCGGTGTCGTCGGCGCAGTAGTGTTCGACACGGTCTGCATTGCCCTCCGCGCCGTAGCCAATACCTAGGTACGCGCCGACGTAGATTTCTGGCGTCAGCTTGGAGCCGATGTCCAGAGTCAAAGGCAGCTGGTAGCCATAACGGGCCGCCAACGTATCTTTGGGGGCTCCGCTAGCATCACCCATGGGGAAACGCAGGCCCGCGCTAGCAGCCATCTGCAGCCCCTCTCGAGGTTTGAGGTGGGGGCGTCCGCCGGGGGGCTGCATTCCCCCATCGGGCTGCAGCGTGTGGAACACCTGGGCGTCGCACGGACGCGACCACCCAACAACGGCAAGCAGCGCGCCGACGACGGCACGTGTGGGCCTGCGCCTCCACATCGACCTCATGAATCTCAACTGATGAGCGCGCTATTTGGCCCTCAATTAAGCGCCCCCGCCGTTCTTTCTCGCTCAATCGCATCTGCTGGACATAGGGCCTGACGAGGGCGGGTGCGCACGCGTGCGGCAGGCACTCACACCCTGCCTTTAGCGCGCCAGCGGGGTTGTTTTTATCGGCGGCCAAGCCGTAGTGGGAGTGTGCCGAGGAGACATTCTTGTGACCCGCGCGTGCTGGTCGCCATGCTCGCCACGCTCGGTTTAGGATGCGCGAGCATCCCACACGCCAATGCGCCCAAACGCGGGACCGGGGGTACGGAAGCGGGTGGTCGCTGTCAGGCCGCCCGCTCGCAGACAAATCCGCTCGTGACCGAGTGGTCGGCGTCCGACAAGGCTCACTTACAGAGCCTCGTGTCGGCCGGCCCAGTCGCGGTCCGGTTTGCCGGTTGCGAGCTCAGCATCGTCGACGGCTGCGCGTTGCCGGGGCGCTACACCTGGCAACGGACCACGCTCGCCACGGACACCCTGGAGATCGAAGACAAGAACGAGCTTTATTCCAAGCTTCCCATTGGCGCGTTGCGCCTGGAGGCCACGCTCGAGCAGGAGGGCAAGCTCTCCGTACAGAGCATGGTTTCGGGTCAGCTGACGCTGCTCGGTACCGACCTCAGTCAGCTTCCGCTCGGTCCGGCTTGCGCCGAAGCCACTCACGTCGTGACCCGCATCAGCGTGGGCGCCTTCAAGATGTTCAGCGGCAGCGGCCTGTCGGGCAGGGGCGGGGTCACGACTGTAGTGGCAGGCGCCAGCGGCGGCACGGAACGCAACGAATCGCTGCTGCGCGAGGCTGGCGATCCAAACGCGTGCTCCAAAGCCACGGACGAAGCGCCGGCAAGCCAGTGCGCTTCACCCATTCAGTTGTTCTTGGCCGCGCTGAGGCCAGAAGAGGAGGCCCGGGTGACGGCCGCCGGTGCCGTTCAAGTCCGAATGCCCGCCCCCGACTACTGGGATGAAAACTGGAGTCTGCGAGACCGCTTTGGCAACTTCATCTGTCGCTTGCCATGTACCCAGTGGGTCAATCCCATGAGCGGCTACTACTTGCTGCGCGAGCCCACGCCCGAAATACCCTCAGCCAAGGTCGAGCTGCCGCCGTCGTTTCCCCATCCGCCTGGTTCTCACGTCGATGCCAGCTACCAGATCGAGCAGGGCTCACCCTTTTGGTCGACCCTGACGCTCTATGGTGTTGGTATTCCAGCGAGTGCCTTCGGTGCTTACGCGTTGGGCATGGGTATTCACACCAGCGCGTCGCCCCCCTGCGCGGCGGGGGAACCAGAGTGTGCGAGCGAGCGCAGCCCTGGCACCTACCTCACTTGGTCTGCGCTGGCTTTCGGCGTGGCCGGCGCAACCCTGTGGTGGAACCTCTACAGCCAAGAAGAACGCTTCGAGACTCATGGGCCCGAGGCCTCTCGCTACCAGGCGCCGAAGCACGAGCTGGGCGTGGGCTACTACCGTTCGCGCTTTTGAGCGCCACCCGCTAGTCCCCGAAATATTCGCAACGGGCGTCGCAGGTTTCGTGCACCGTCACCTGTGTCAGCGACGGGAGCTTCGGCTTGAGGCGTTGCCAAAGCCAGCGAGCCAGGTTTTCGCTGGTAGGGTTCTCCAGCCCGGCCACCTCGTTCAAATAGTTGTGGTCGATCTGGTCGTAAATGGGTTGCCAGAGCTCGTCGATGACTGCGTAGTCGATGAACCAACCGGTTTCTTCGTCGACCTCTCCCTGGACCACGAGCTCGATTCTGAAGCTGTGCCCATGCAGGCGATGACACTTGTGCGTCGTGGGCACGCGCGGCAGTCGATGCGCGGCTTCGAATCGGAGTTCTTTGACCAAACGAACGTTCACGGAGCTATTGTTCCTTTCGGTAGACGTTAATCGAACTCGAGCCGCCAGCGTATATCGGCGCCCAAGTTGCCCAGCGACGAGCTGGAAATATCGTTGACGTTGCCGTAAGAGCCTTCGATGCTGACCTGCGGGTTCATCTGCCAGCGCAGGCTGCTTTCCACTTTGCTGGAGTCGCTCAAGCCCGTGGTCACCTGGGCGCGAATCTTTTCTGCCAGTCGCTTGCCGATGGTGATGGTGGGTTCAGTGCGCCCCGACTTGGGATTGTATGCCGTGCCCATCGATGCGTCGTCAATGACCGGCACCGCATCTTTCACGGCGCGATCGGCTCCGCTGAGGGTGCCCAGCGCTTCCAGCGCCACGCTGCTGCCGACCGCTGCGCTGCGGCTCTGGTCGAGCTCGGCTCGCGTGAGGCCGACCGTGAGCAGCAAGAAAATGTCGTCTTGGGGCAGCGTGGGTGTGCTGGTCAGGTCGATCTTGAGGTTTTCGGGGTGGCCGTAGGCGTGCAGATTGATGCGCCACTGCCCGCCGAGCGAGCCGGAAGACACCGAACCGGTGGACACGGCCTGGGCTCCTGCGCCGTCGGGCGCGCCGACGTCTTCGAAGCGACGATAGTCGGTGACCGCCGTGACATCTACCTGCGGCTCGATTTGACTGAGGTCGTCGAAGCGCACCCAACCCTGTCGGATCTCGAACTCATGATTGCGCAGCTTGATCTGCCCTCCCGGTTTTAGCTTCAACCGACCGACCATACCGAAGCGTTGATTCGTTCCCTTTAGTCGCAAGCCGGAGCTGTCGACTACGAGCTCGGTGTCGAGCAGCTCGTTCTTGATCCGAAGCGGGTGTTGCGATCGCAGCTGTATATCGAACTCCAGCGCATCTTCTTCGGGGTCGTAGGTGACCACTTCGGTGCGCTTGCCACGCTTCGCCAGTGCCGACAAATCGGCGGTCATGCTCATTGGTCGCGTGTAGTCGAACGAGGTTACGGTCACGTCGCCATTGACCATGGGTAGTGGCGCGGGAGTAGTGCCGTCGCTCGGGTGGTAGACAGCGCGCAGGTTGGAGTCGAGCGTGACTCGAATCCCGTCTTCTAGTGTCAAGCCCAGGTCCTTGATTTCGAGATTGGCGCGTGCCGTGCCGAGCCTCGTCCCTTGTATGGGTGCGCGACCTCTCAAGCGCAATCTGCCGTTGCCGATGCGAGCCGTTCCTTCGGTGACTCGCACTTCTCCCGGGTTGATTTGCACGTCCACGAACAGCTCCGAGATCGGTGACCTCAGCCCCTTGAGCTCGACCTCGCCATCGGCGATTTTGAGCCCACCCTGAATGTCGGGGCTCGCGAGCGGCCCATGAACGCCCAGGGTTGCGTTGACCTTGCCCTTGGCCCTTTCTGCTTTGGGGATCAGAGCAATGAAGGCCGAAAGATCCGTCGGCCGTAGCTTCAACTCGGCGTCGATTTGCGGATTTTGGCCGAGTTGGTGCAGCTCGCCCTGAACATCGAACACGCCGCTCTGCCCGTTGGGCGCCGTGAGCGAAAGCGCGAGATTTTGGAGCTCGAGCTTGCGCTTCTGCAAGCTGATGACGCTCCCCGGTGAAGCGAGCTTTGCCTCGAGCCCGCCTTGTCGCGCAGAAAATGCCTGCATGGTGAGACGCAGGTTGGAGCGCGCGGGATCTTTCATAGGGTAATGGGCAATGTCGACCTCGCCCGAAAGAGTACCTGTGAAATCGGTCTGACTGCCTGGCGCGAAGAGCTCGAGCAGCGCAGCCAAGTTGAAGTCGCGGAGCTGCGTGCGCCCGCTCCAGACCTTGGAACGCTGCGAGGTGAGCGCCAGGTCGTTGAACTCGACTTGGCCTCCGAACAGCTGACCGCTGACGTAGAAGGTGCCCTCCACCTCGTCGCGTTCCCACTTGCTCCGATCGAACGTGCCCGCGATGGGTTGGCCGCAGCGGGTGGTCCCAGCCGAGTCGATGGCTTTACGCTGGGGCACGAGTCGAACCGAAAAGTCCGAAGGCGGCAACGTGTGGTTGCCCAGGCGTAGGGTCGACAGAGCAGCCGTTGCCCGAAGCTCCACGGCGTCGAGCGTACCCGTCATCTCGCCAACCGCCGTGGTGACGCTGCCCTCGACCGCATTCACGCGTTCTCCCAAGGCGTCGAGCTTGGAGATGGGTACGCCCGTGGCGACGAGCTTGCCGGCTAACTTGGCACCGGGGGTCATATGGAACGATCCGGCCAACTTACCCGTGCCTTTGCTCAGGCTGAAGGACGGCACGTCCAACGAAAAGCCCCGGTAGCCAGCTGGAACGTCGCTCCAGTGAAAGTCGAAGTCGGCGTTACCTCCGTCGTAGCGTTCTTCGAAGGCCTCCAGGCGATCGAGCTGCGCCGAACCCACGACTCTCAAGTTTCCGCCGCCACAGCGATCTTCGGGTCCTCCGAACACGTAATGCACGGCCGCCTTCGCCCCGCCCACGCCGCGCAGGTGGGTCCAGCGCGGATCATCCTCGAACTTCCACATGGCCAAAAAGTCCCGCAGGTTCAGGGCATTGCTTTCGACCATCGCATCGAGCTTCACGCTGGCGTTGCTGTCGAAGTCCAAGCGCGCGGAGGGCACGCGAAACGGGCTCGTTCCCTTTTTCGCCATCAGGTCGCTGATGTCGACCTTCAGCGGTACGAAGCGCACGGTCGCACCCAGCACGTCGCCTACGGGAAACCCGCCGAACTCGAAGTTCTGAATCGCCACGTTCCCCGTGAGCACTACGTTTGGAGCCTCGCCTTTCAGCTCGGCATCGACTTGTGCGACGCCCGCCATCGGGATCTCGACGAGCGGCGAGATGTCTTTGAGGTCAATGCGGGCACCCTTGGGGATGATGAGGTGTATCTCGTCGTCGAAGCCGATCGAAACCAAACGCACCAGAATGGAGCTGCTGCCGAAGTTGGCGCGCGTATCGATCAGTTGGAACGCCGACTCGTCCACCTTGATTTTGCCACGCACCGTGGCGCGCTCCACGCCGACCATGTGCCGGCGATTGGGCTTGTGGTAGGCAATGTCGGTGACCTCGAAGCCCGAGGTCCCCGCCTGGACTTCGGCGTTCAAGACGAAGGGGCTCAACGTACCGGAAATCTTGGTGACGACGGCGGTGTCCAGGTCCCAGCTGACGATGGTGTCGTGGGTCACATCCAGGTCTCGCATCAGACCCGGAAAGGTCATCCCGCGGGTATCGACGCTTTCGGCGCGAATGGGAACCTCGCTCTCGAAGGGGTCGATGCGCACTTTCGAAATCGTCACGTCCGCATCGGCGTACTGCATCCGGAATTGCGGGACGCGGATGACCTCCCCGCTGATTTGCACGTCGGCGTCGAACTGGTGCGCCAGTGTATAGCCATCGATTTTCAAGCCGGCGCCATGGGCGCGCCCGCTGACTTGCGGCAGGCGGTAGGCGCCGTCGTAGCCCACGTCGCCGGCAAATCCGAGCCAGCCTTCGAATGGAAGGTCCTCGATGAAACGATTGGCCAAGCGGGCCGGGATTCTGAACATCACGTGCCCGTTCACAGCGGGCCGCTCCTGATCCAACTTCATCCTCAAGCTGGAGATGCGCGCCGCGACGCGCTCGGGGTTGTCCTCGTCGGTGGCGCCATGACACGAAGGCCTGGTGCCTGGGCTCTGGTCTTGATCGGCGAGTCCCAACAGGGACAAGCGTCGGAGCATGAGCTCGGGCCCTCGCGTCGAGAGCCGTAGATCCACCCTGCAAATCGCATCTTCGTCGACGGAGATGGGGCTAGGCAAGGCGCCTGGAACGCTGCTCGCGCGGTGGTGCAGCAAGGTACCCTCTGCCAAGCGCAAAGCCACTTCGAAGATGGAGCCTGGTTCTGCCAAGATGTCCAGGTCGACCGTGGTGCTGGTCATCCGGCGCTCGTCCCAGCGCACGTCCAAGCTTGCTTCGGTCATGGCGAGGGATCGGAAGGGAGCGCGCTCGGGGGCATCGCCGCTTCGCTTCGCTTCTTTCAGTCGGTATTCGAGATTCTTGAGTTTGCCCTGCTCGAACACCAGCCGGACGACGGGGCGCTCTATCTCGATGTCGCCTGCGTCCAGTTGACCAGCGAGCAGCGAGAACACGCGAGGCGTGACGTAGATCGCCTCCGCCCGAAGCGCGGGTCCTTTGCCATCCGAGCTTGGCACCACCAAGTCGCGAATACCCAACCTGAACGGGACGAGCTCGAGGCTGACCTGGTAGCTCGCTTCGATGCCGAGCTCGTCGCGCAAGATCCTGGCCGTCTCCTCGGCCGCCCACGCTTGGACTTGTGGTGAGCGCAACAGGAAGGCTCCCAGCAAGGGCACCGCCCCGATGAGCGCAAAGGCGCAGCACAGCACTCGGCTGATAAGCCGGCCAATGTCTCGGCTCGAGGGCTCGGGAATGGCTGGGACCATTGGCGATTCGCTGTCGATAGCGTACCCGCTCGATCCCCAGAGGGCCTGTTTTTTCGGTACGTTCCGCGGGCCCGCCTCGCTCGTTGTGGGATGAGCTGCTATCGGCCTAGTGCACAGAGCGTCACGAATTGGCGGGCTATTGTGCTAAGAGCCCGCCTTTCGCGCTGGTCGCGGCGCCAA
>CBFGRJ010000084.1:0-22585 GCA_965651135.1 uncultured Myxococcales bacterium | reverse complement strand
TAGTCTCATTGGTTAGGCATGGTGCTTGCGTGTGGGTTGGGAGGAGGCATCACTCGTGAACTTCACACTTGAGCAGGTCATGACCGAGTTTCCCCACACCATCCAGGGAGACCAAACGGCCGACGCCGCGCATGCGATGCTGGTTCGCTACGGCGTGCGCCACCTTCCCGTCGAACACTCCGGCCAAATCGTGGGCGTTCTTTCCGAGCGGGATCTGAACCTGGCCCTGTCACCCAATGGTCGCGGTGCGGGCAAAACCACGGCCCTCGCCCTGTGCAGTAGGCCTGCGTATATGGTCGACAAGCGCGAGCCCCTGGCGCCAGTTTTGCGCACCATGGCGGAACGCCGCTACGGTTGCGTGTTGGTGTCCGACGGCGGCAAGTTGGCCGGTATCGCTACCGCCGCCGACCTTTTCCGGTGGATGGCCGCGTGGCTCGAACGCGACTCGCAGCAGCGACGTTACGCTTGAAAAACGAGCCGCCCGGCTGGTGACTCGACCATGAGCCGGCCGTTTCGACATTCCTCATGGGGTGATCTCGTCATCAATTGTCTCGCCACCCATGTAGGATTGTGTCATCCTGCTCGAACTCGAAGCTCAGACCTTGGCATTTGCCAAGCTCTGCGAGCTTGTCGTCACTGACTCGCGTCGAAGAAGCTGAAGGGTCCCGGACCACGCACAGAGCGCTCGTCTTCCGGCAAATGCAGCGCTCTAGATGTGATCCAAGATGAACAACAAGGTATTCGTAGGCAATCTCGATTTCTCCACGTCTTCAGCCGATCTGGAGCAGCTTTTCGGCGAACACGGACAAGTCGTTTCCGCTACGGTCATTTCCGATCGCGAGACCGGCAACTCCAGGGGCTTCGGTTTCGTAGAGTATGCCAGCGGCGACGCCGCCGAGAGGGCCATCAGCTCGCTGCACGGCGTGACCCTGCGCGGCCGCCCATTGCAAGTGAGCGAGGCTCGCGAACGTGGAGCAGGCTCTCGTACGAGCCGGCGGTGACCAGCCGCATGAGATCTGCTCGGACCTCCGGGGCCGAGTGTTCTGGCACCTCCGTTGCTGGCGAAGGGTTCTGTGACCATTTCTTCGCCAGCGACCGACTCGAGCCCGAGCTGCGCACTCGAGCCGAGCAAGCAGGCGTGTACTGGCGAGGGTAGCTTGGGCGCGTCGTTCTGATCGAGATCGAACCGCTGCCCTCGTCACCGAAGAAGAGCCACACGCAAGCCGATTGCGTTGGGGGCTATGGGTCGAGCCGGCTTCGCCGCCAGTCAGCGTGGTAGGCTATCGCGGTCGTGCCATGCGAGTTCGACAGCGATGGCCTGATGATCCGACAAGTCGCGCCCATCTTGGTCGACGAAACGCGGGTCCGCCCGATACGTCCGAGCCTCGAGCGCCAAGCGATCCGAGCCGCGAAACATGACTCTATCCACGCTGGGGCGTGCGCATCCGAGCGTATCGCATGCATCGGAGAGGTTGGTGGCATCCATGAACCTATGAAAGGTCGCCCTGTCATACTCGACACGTGTCTCGAGATTCGTGTCACCAGCAACGATAATGGGACCGCTCTCCGAGTGCCGCTCGATGTACGCAGCAAGTTGTTGAAAGCCGCGCCTGCGAGTCTGGACATCGTCCTCGCTGTCTCCGGCCTCGGCATGTACATTATAAATGTCTACGGTGACATGATGGCTCAAGCGAGCCCGCGCGACGGAGAACCCTTTCTCACCGAAGCAATCGCTGGAGTAGCCGAGGTATCCATGACATCCACTCCACCGAATCCGCTGCGCCCGCTCCAACGGGAAGACAGATAGGCCGCAGAGCCCGTCACCGAAGAGGGTGTCCATGGGCGGCAGTGGCAGCATTCGATACAAGTGCCTGGCACTTGCGACCAGCTCCTCGTGGTACGCGAAGTCCTCCTGCGCGAACACCAAATGGTAGTGATTCAAAAGCGGGCTCACCAGCGGGTGATTGGTAGCCGGTCGTGACGCGGAGAGGAAACCGGGCAATCCGGCCACGTTGTAGGTCAGCACGCGCACCAGTCCTGAGGTCATATCCATCCGGGCGCGTTCCCACGTTGAGGTTTCCGTCTGCGTAGGACCGGGTTCGCTTCCGTCCGCTCTTCGCCACGTGCAACCACCAACCAGCTCCGTAAACGTGCCTGTAACGATGACGCACACGAGCAACCGAATACGCCGTACACGTAGAGTGGAGATGCAATGCATGATTCGAGCGGTGGTTGCCCCGCGCCAACGCGAGTCGCAGAAGGTGCGCAGACCCTGCGAGATCCACTCACGAACCGCCGTTCACCGAATTCGAGCGTAGTGTCGCATACTGCACGGCAGTTTGCGAGGACGAGTTCCCACGACCTGGCACCCTGCTTGGCAAAGCTCCGCTACCTCCCTTGCTTGCCTATTGAATCCCGTACTTCCGCAGCCGCCGGTAAAACGTGCGCCTGGGAATACCGCTCAGCTCCGCCGCCTTGACGCGGTTCCAGTTGCATGCCTTGAGCGCGTTCAAGATTCGCTCGCGCTCGTCGCGCCGATGCTGCGACAAGGTGTCTCTGCGTTGAGGCGGAGCGCTGCGGCCGGATGAAACGGGCTTTTGCGACGAAGGCTTGGAAGAAGGGAGCGCGACTGCCTGATGAGACGACAGCGGTAGGTCCAGATCGTCCACGTCCACCTCGTCGCCTTCGCTGAGCACCCAGGCGTTGAGCAAGGCATTTTCGAGCTGCCTCACGTTCCCAGGCCATTGGTACGAGGTGAGCCGGTGCTGGGCGGCTCGTGTGAGCGTTTTTTTCTCGCGCTTGTAGCGGGCCGCGAAAATGCCGAAGAAGTGATCGACCAGCTGCGGAATGTCCTCCACGCGCTCTCTCAACGGCGGCAAGTGCAGCTCTACCACGTGAATGCGATAGTACAGATCTTCGCGGAACGTGCCTTTGTCGACCAAGCGTTTGAGATCCCGATTTGTCGCAAAGATCATGCGCACGTCCACCGGTTCTTCGCGCGCGCCACCTACCGGCCTGAGCTTCTTTTCCTGCAATACGCGCAGCAGCCCTGTCTGCATTTTGGCAGGGGTCTCACCAATCTCGTCCAGCAGAATCGTGCCGCCTTCGGCTTCACGAAACAGGCCCTTGCGATCGCGGTCCGCCCCCGTGAATGCACCCTTCACGTGACCGAACAGCTCGCTCTCCAACAAATGTTCGGGGATGGCGCCACAATTCACTCCCAAAAAGCGTTTGCTCGAGCGCGCAGAAGCGTCGTGCACTGCGCGGGCTACGACCTCCTTGCCGGTACCGCTTTCTCCCGTGATCAAAACGGGCAGATCCGTATCTTTGATACGATCGATCAGCGCGTAAACGCGACGCATGGGGGCGCTCGTGCCGACCAGCCCCCTGTAGCCGAAATGCCCGTAGAGCGTGTCTCGCGCATCTCGCAGGCGTTTGCGCACCACCTTGAGCTTGTGGGTGCGTTCTCCCAATAGCTCGCGCAAGCGTTCTTGAGCGGCAACGAGTTCTTGATTGGTGTGTTCGAGCTCTATCGCGCGCGCTTGATTTTCGCGGAGCAGCCGGGCGTTCTCCAGCGCCACGGCGACCTGATCGGCGAATGCGCTCAGGGTGGGCAACTCTTGCGCGAAGTGTGCTCCCGGGCCGATCCGTGTTTCCAGATACAGCGCACCGATGGCGCGCCCGCTCGGCGCTCGTATGGGCACGCACGCCACCGATTTGAGCATCAGCTGGTGTACGGAGGCATAGCTCCTGAGCCGTGAGTCGCTTTCCGCGTTGACGCTGATCATGGGTTCGCGCGTGCGGATCACCGATTCGGCAATGGACTGCGAAAACTCGGCGTGCGCCGCATCTCCCTCACGAGCCCGTGAGGTGTGCACGGTCAAGGCACCATCGTCGTCCAGCAAGATCAAGTAACCTCGCTCGGCGCGCAAAAGGTCCACCGAGTGGTCCACCACGCGTTCCGTCAAGCGCTTCAAATCGAACAGTCCTGCCAGTTCCGAGTTGATCTCGAGAATGCGAGCCAAGCGCTGTTCGAGCGGTGTCGACGTGAGCGACGAAATAGAAACCGATCCCTTGCGCGCCGCGGGGGCCAAGCTGACCGGCGAATGTTCCGTGGCGGCACGCGCGACGGCGCCTTCGATCGAGTCACGCAGCTGGCGACGGCGTGCCACATTCCAATACACTTCGCGCAGATCCCGGGGTAATCGCGCGCCGATTTCTTCCAGGGTCGCCAGCGCCTCCTCACGATCGCGGCGCGCGAACAGCGACTGGCCATCCCTATCGTAGAGCTGCGCGCGGGCCTCCAGCGCCTTCCAGACCCACTCGGGTTGTCCCGTACTGCGACCCACCTCGATGGCTTCACCGAGCAACTCTCGCGCTTTGGACTCGTTCCCGAGCCCTTCGGCTACCCGCGCACCGGCCAGTGCTCTTTGGGCCCGATGCGCTTCCGAGCCTTCGAGCGCTGCCGAAGCTTGGTCGACAATGGCCTGTAGCGAAGCAAAATCCGGACGCTCCGTCTGCGCCGCGATCAATACTCCTTCGAGCTCGGCCTCGACCGCATCGATCGGGCGACCCAGCGCACGGTAGGCCTCAGCGCAGCTTCGATACAGTCGCTGCGACGCATCGAGCCTCCCGAGCTGCGCCTCGAGCTCCGCGCGGCGACCCATCAATTCCGCTTTCAGCTCCGGCGAGAGCTGGCTTTCCTGCGCCTGCAGCGTTTCCAGGTTCGACTGGGCTCGCGCCAGCCGTCCCAAATACAGATCCGTATTGACGAGGTTCAAGAGCGCGTGGCGCATGGTCGAGCGCTTGCCCGAACGGCGACCCATGTCCACGGCCGCTTCGAAGTGTTCGATGGCTTGCGCGAGATCGCCTCGCACCTTGAGCAAACCAGCCAGGTTGAGCTGAACGATGGCCAGGGTGCCCGCGTCTCCCGCCGTCTCCGCGGCCAGAATGGCCCGCTGGTAGGCGTCTTTCGCTTCGTCGCCTCGATCGGCGCGCTGCAATGCCAACCCGAGCGACGTGAGCACCAGGCTCTGTACCCTGGGGGCCGCTGTGCCTTCGAGCCGCTCCAGAGCACCGCGCAGAACGGAGAGCGATTGCTCCACCTGCCCGAGCCGCTCGAAGCCGAGCGCACGATAGGCTTCAGCCTCCGCCCACAGCGCGTCCGAGCATGGGGGCAACGCCTCGATGATGTCGATCGCCGCTTGGTACTCGCCGAGCCCAAGGCGAGCCCGCGCCGTGAATACGTGCCACTGCGCTACGAGCTCCGGGTCCTTGACCGAGCCAACCTGACTCTCACCTTCTTGCAGTACCGCTAGTGCAGAGCGCGCATCGCCCAAGCCCAGATTGAGGCGCGCCAGGAGCACCCGATATTCGATGCTGGCGGGCTGGCTCTTGAGCTCGGCGAGCTTCGACTTCGCTTCGCTGAAACGGCCGTGATCGAGAAGGTAGCGCGCGGCGCTCAGCGAATCGCTGGGCAAGTCAGCCAAGATGTCCTGGCTCTTGATCAGGCGCTCCAAGTCGGTTTGCGAGGCGACCGCTTGCTGGTCGATGAGTCTCACCAAACGGCGAAGCTCGCCGGCTCGCCTACCCGATGCTTCCACCACAATGTCGAGCATGCGGTCCGTCAGTGAGGGGACGGCACGATGCACCAGCGACCGGGCTGCGTGCACCTCGAGCGGTGGCACCAACCACTGCCGTGAGCTCTCGTCGAGAGCTCCGCCGCCGACCGCGACAAGGCGGGCGCCGGCTGCTTGCGCGGCGAGCAGCTCGCGGTGATCGACCTCGTCGAGCATGTCGGCATCGTCCACCAGCACGGTGACCCCGTGCATGCGCGAGTGCTCGAACAGTTCTTCACGGACCGCACCGGGGCGATCGGCGCAGGTATCGTCCAGGTATGCAACGCGCTCACCCTCGATGCCCAGCGACCACGCGACGCGGCGCAACAAGGCCGAGCGACCCGAACCGGGAGGACCGACCACCCGCAACGCGTCGCCTGGCTCGAGGCGAGCGATCTCGTTGAGCAAGCTGGTGACCGCCGGCTCCATGCCCAAAATCGGCCAGTATGCCGAGGCGTTGTGCTCCGCTTCGGTGAGCCTATCGCCCAGTGCGCTGCGAAGCGCGCTGGCAAACTCGTCCGCAGAGGGGTAGCGCTCCGCGGGTTCGTCCGCCGTCGCGCGCTCGACCAGCGGCTTGAGCGCGCTCAACGGCAACGGCTGGTACGACAGCGGCTGAACGATCTCCAGCAGGTCCGCCAAAATCACGCCGAGCGCGTAGACTTCCGAGCGCACCGTGAGCGGCCTACCCATGAGCAACTCCGGCGCCGCATAGCGCGGGGTGAGCCCCTCCACCTTCGCCCCACCCTCGCGCCAAACCGCAGCCAGACCCAGGTCGACCAACGTGACCTCGCCCGAATCCGCGCGCATGATGTTCGCAGGTTTGACATCACCGTGCAGGAGCCCGGCTCGGTGCACCACCGTCAACTGCTCGGCAGCCCGCACCAAGACATCGATTGCGCGGCGCACGTCGAGCCCCGTGCGGTGCATCAGCTCTTCGAGACTGACCCCCTCGACGAGCTCACGCACCATATAAGGACGACCTGAACCCGGCAAGCGACCAAAGCGGAGCACACGCGGCACGCCCAAGCCTTCGAGCCCTGAGAGCGCCATCGCTTCGCGAATCAGCGCGTCGATCTCGGGTTGGCTCGAGTTCTGCGCCAGCACCTTCAGGGCGTAACGCAGACCCGTGCGGCGGTCGCGAACCGCCCACACCTCACCGCCGCCACCTTTGCCGAGCAGAGTGAGCGACTCGTACCTTTGGGGCAGCTCGAGTTCTGGCAATGCTTACAGGCCGTAGTCGGCGCCCAGGCCGAAGAAGAAACCACTGGTGCCGAAGCCGACGTCGAGACGCGCCACGAAGTTTCGGTGCGGCTTGTAACGCAGCCCGGTCTGAAGGGCGAACCAGGGAAACACCGGCGGTTTCGAGCCACCACCGCCCCAGCCCGGTTCCGAATAGCCGTTGAAGTGCCCCTCCTTATCCGGGTCCGCGCAATACGCGTGAGGGTTACTGGGGCCGACGCACGGTTCCCACTCGTACGGATCGTTCAGGGAGTCACCCGGCCCCGGGTAGGCTTGCTCGCGAATCAGATCGCCGAACACGATACCGAGTCCGGCACCCAAACCGTAATTGAGCGAGAGCTCCGGCGTGAGCTCATTGCTCCACAAAAAGTCGGCGGTGATGAAGATCACCTTGATCTTGCTCTCCACCAGTTCCCAAGCGTCGTTGCCGTCGTCTTTGGCCTTGAACGGCGTCGGCTCCATTCCGTAGTCCGCATACCAGAGCGCCAGGTTGTATTCGAAGGCGTCTTTGCGCACGATGAACTCGGGACCGAACGCGTGCACGTAGAGGGTCTTTCCGCCATCGCCGAACAGATTCATCATGAACTTCGGCACGATGATGCCGCGGTAACGAAGACCCACGAACTGGTACGATTTACCCGGCAACTCGATGGGCGAGTTGCCCGCCTCGGCATCCGCAATCAGCTCGGCGTCTTCTTCTTTGCCTGCAGGCCCCGTGGGGTCGCCTTCTTCAGCCGAGTCGCCGGCAGACTCCGACTCCTCCGACGCCGCTTCGGATTCGCCTTCCCCTTCTGCCTCGGGGTTCGCTGGTTCCGCATCGGACTCTTCGGCGTCTTCGTCCTGTGCGCGTGCCGCGGTGGTCCCCGCCATCACGGTACCCAGGCCGAATGCTCCAATCAGTAACGCTTCGCGAGCTTTCATCGTTCGGTCTTCCTTCTGGCGTTAACGCCGGTCGTTGGTGCGGCTTTTGGCCACTACGCCACCGCCCCAGCTCTCTTGGCTCACACGGCTCATGGTAGGCGCGATTGTGCCATGAGGCTGTGCCACAATGCAAAAGCCCGACATTTATTCGTAGGATGGCTCCACAAAACTGGCACAACGGTCAGGCACACCGAACCGCCGAGTCGCAGCCACCGTCTCGACGTTTTCGCCCCGCGCGTCAAATGGTTTTGCGGGGCCGTCCCGTCCTTGCCGCTCTTGGCAAAAGCCGATCCGGAAGCGATTCGAGTCCTACGCGCACACACTGACGCAGCGCAGGGAAGAGAAGTGCACACCAAAACCACGAAAGCGACCTGCCAGAATGAAGCAAATCAGCGGTGAACCGTAGCATCGCTGGCCTTGGGCCAGTAGACTGGCAACTGTGTTGCGAGCTTTGTCCTTCTTGCTTGTTGCGCTGGCCTTTGGGCTAAGTGCATGTGCTCGCGATTCCATCCAGCGCGGCACCAACCTGTACGCGGATGGGCAATATATCGAGGCAGCGGAAGTCTTCGAGCGTACCGAACATCGCCTGCCCGAAATGAGCGCTGAGGAGCAGGCGCGCTATGGGCTTTATCGTGGGCTGACCCTGCTGGTACTGGGAGATCTGCGCGGGGCGCACCACTGGTTTTCGTACGCTGGCAACATCGAGAGACAGCGCCCCGGCTCGCTCGGGCAACAGCGAGCTCTCCTCTTGGAGCGCGGAGCTTTGGAGCTGGGCAACCGCATCCAACAGACCCCAGCCCCACCGGGAGTCTCGACCGCCATCGCGGCTACACCGCCAGCGACCATCGCGCCGCCAGCCGATCCTCCCGCCCCACCGCCAGCGCCGCCTGCTGGAAGCGAGCCACTTGAGCGCCGCAGCTTGATGCCCTGAGGCCGCCAGCAAACCCGACTTTGCAGTCGGGCAGGCGCGCGTCTATAACGAACGCATGAGTTGGGCGCGAGCCCCACGGCGCGGAGTGGTCTTGTGGGTGGCGCTGGGGTTTTTCGGAGCGTACGCGCTGGGCTCGGTAGCCGCCGGTGCACAAAATGCTCCTTCCGCTCAATTTCCACCGGCCGAGCCGGCGCCTGAGGCACCCGCGCAAAAGGCTCCCGTTGCTCCAGAGCCGGCTCCGGCACCTCCACCCCCACCGTACCAAGCCCCCGTGTTGCCGCAGCAACCACCACCAGCACCGGGGCAGTACCCAGCCCCCTACCCGCCGGCGCCGCATCCCACTCCGTCAGCCCCTCATCAGCCACAGCAGTACCCGCCTCAGCAGTACCCGCCTCAGCAGTACCCACCGCAGCAGACTTCGCTTTCACCGGAGGTGGGCGCGATGCCGGCACCGACACGTGCTCCTCGCCCACCTCCCGCGCCAGTGCTGCCGCCACCTCCCGCCGGTGTCTGCAGAGACGGCCAGCTTAGCGCCTACGAGACCGATATCGACTGCGGTCGCGTGTGCCTACCCTGTGATATCGAAAAACGTTGCACGCATGCAGACGACTGTGTCTCGGGTCTGTGCAAAGCCGGGGTGTGCCGTGAGCGCTTGCTCGAAGAAGGGGAACCGATCCCCAAGGGCTATCATGTGGAGCCGGCCGAGCGCGATCGCGCGTCTACCGCGCGGCTCGCCGGTATCGGCTTTTTTTCCTTGAGCTACGCCGGAGCCTACGTCGGCGCCTTGTCGTCCCCGACCACCTTGTCGTGGTTGTACGTTCCGCTGATAGGGCCTTGGGTGCTCATCGACGACGCCGAACGCTTCGCCCCCGAGGGCCGCGTAGGGATGACCAAAGTGCTGCTGGCAGCCGATGGAGCCCTCCAGGTGGCCGGGGCGCTGATGTGGCTCGGCGGTACACTGGGACGCGGGCAGCAGCTGCTGCGCGACCCACCGCAAGTGCAGGCGCGGGACCGACCCCGAGTGTGGCTCACGCCGGGGGTAGAGCCGCACGGCTATGGCCTACGCGTGCATGCGCTGTTCTAGTGGCGCTCAGCCCTTGAACAAACCGCCAAGCCCGCCAGGCAGCTTGCTTGCCAGTTCCTTACCTATGTCCGTGCCCCCCAACCATTCGGGAAGCTTGTGAGCGTTTTGCTTGAGGAACTCGACGACCTGAACCGCCTGCTCTTTGCTGATACCGGTTTTCATCACGAGCTGCTGGATCATCTCTTCCATGGGGAACCTCCCTGGTTTCGGCCAGTCAATGATAAGTCGTGGTCAAGAGCAAGGAATATCCAAGCGCTCGGTGCTGAAATCGAGCCCCGAATTCGTCGTTGCCGCTCGCCCAGCCCAGCATGAACCTGGGTAGCACGCCTATCGTCCAATCGGGACTTACCCACCATTGATTGCCCACACCCAAGGAAAAACCGCCTCCTATCGCTGCATGGGGCGGAGCAATGACCGTGCCGTCCTCGGCATTACCCTGGGCCATCACGTAGCTGGCGATGCCGCCGGTGGCTTGAATGTGAAAGCCGCGCAGCGGGTCCAGATAAAAATCGACGAGCACCCCGTACAAGGCCAGCTGACTAGTCTTGAACTCGAAGCGCCCCACCGCATCCGACAACGAACCCGAGCCGCTGGGCGCCGTCACCGTATCGATCGAGAAACCCAGCACCCAACCTCGAGCTAGCGTGAACCCCAACGCCACCTGAGTCGCGCCCGAAAAACCTGCCGCACTACCATCGAGCTCACCGGCTGGTCCTTCGCTATTCCTTGCAACCCCCTTCACCTTGTCGGAGCTGCCGCCCACGCCACCGCCGAGGCGCAAGTAGAAACCGTCGTGCACGTACTTGCCAGTCGCCAATCGGGTTGCGCGTGACCCCTTTTCGCTGTCCCAGTCCTCTTCGGGTGGCGGCCGTCGATAGGGCCCGAGCTCTTGCTGCTGAGCCGCCAGCGTAGACGGCCACGCTCCGAGCACGAACACAGCGAGCCCCATGCTGCGAACTCGACACGACTTACTCATGGCCACACACTCGAACCATTCCCACGCACCGAGCCCCACAGCTCGGTGCGTCGAGCCTAGCTGACGCTGGCGCCGGTCGCTAGCTCTTCAAGTCGCCACGCGCGAAAATCGAAGCGACGTAGTTGAGCACGTCCGTAGCGCTGACCTCGTTGTACCCAAAGTAGCGAATCAAGCGCGACTTGATAATGTCGATTTTTTCTTGGGTTTCTTTGTCGACGACGGCCGAGACCAGGGTCTTCAGCTTGATGCTGTCTTTCTGATCTTCGAAGAGCTTGAGCTCCAGTGCTCGGCGCAGACGGTCGTTCGTTTGCCAATCGAAGCGCTTACCTTCCACGGCTTTGGCGCCAATGAAGTTCATGATCTCGCGCCTGAAGTCGTCTTTGCGATTCTCCGGGATCTCGATCTTTTCCTCGATCGAGCGCATCAACCGCTCGTCGGGCTCTTCGTCCTGACCCGTGTACTTGTTCTTGACCTTTTCTTTGAGCGTGTAGGCCTTGATGTTGTCGATGTAGTTGGCCGCCAGCTTGCCAATGGCCTCCTCGTCGGCGCTGATGGCTCGCTGCACCTCGTTCTTGACGATGTCTTCGTACTCACGCTTGACCACACCGATCAGATCTTTGTAGCGCTTGCGCTGCTCTTCACTGGTGATGAGCGAGTGGCTGGTCAGGCCCTTTTCTAGTTCGTTCAACACCATGAAGGGGTTGATGGTTCCTTCGCCCACGTCGCTGACGAGCGCATTCGAAATCTTGTCTTGAACGTAGCGAGGGCTCACGCCTTCCATCCCTTCGCGACTGCTCTCTTTGCGTAGCTCTTTCACCGTATCTTGGGTGTACCCGGGCAGCACTTTGCCGTCGTAAAGCTTGAGTTTCTGAATCAGTTGCAAGTTGTGCTTCTTCGGCTCTTCCAGGCGCGAAAGCGTGGCCCACATGGCGGCCACTTCGAGAGTGTGAGGTGCCACGTGCTTGCCGCGCACACGATCTTCGTTGAAGTCCTTTTCGTAGATACGAATCTCGTCGCTGAGACGCGTAATGTAGGGAATGTCGATCTTGATCGTGCGGTCGCGCAGCGCCTCCATGAACTCATTGTTCAGCAGGCGTTTGTACTCGGCTTCGTTGGTATGCCCGATGATGACTTCGTCGATGTCGGTCTGGGCGAACTTCTTGGGTTTGATGCGATGCTCTTGTGAAGCACCCAGTAAGTCGTAGAGAAACGCAACGTCCAACTTCAAGACTTCCACGAACTCGACGATGCCGCGGTTGGCGATATTGAACTCGCCGTCGAAATTGAAGGCACGCGGATCCGAGTCGGAGCCGTATTCGGCAATCTTCCGATAGTTGATGTCACCTGTCAGCTCGGTCGAATCCTGGTTCTTTTCGTCTTTGGGTTGGAAGGTACCGATGCCGATGCGATCTTTCTCGCTCAACACCAAGCGCCGCACCGTCACGTGGTTGTTCACCACCTTTTCCCAATCTCCGTTGTAGCGCTGCATCAAGCCCTTGAAGATGAACCGACTGGCGGGGTCGAGCTCACCTTCGACTCGGACCCGGAATTTGTCGCTGGAAAGGCCCAACCTTTCGATGGCCGTCTCGCGCCATTCCAGCGGAATCAGCCGCAGCGGCTCCTCGTGCATGGGTGAGTCGAACGTGTCCGCGCCGCCGCTCGCCAGCCCCGTCTCGCGCAAATTGGTCCAGCGAAACGTATACAGCGCGCCTTCGGCAGTCTGCGAATAGTGCTCGAGCCCTTT
Organism: uncultured Myxococcales bacterium; assembly: GCA_965651135.1. Classification (GTDB taxonomy): domain Bacteria; phylum Myxococcota_A; class Polyangia; order Polyangiales; family Polyangiaceae; genus JAICQQ01. The sequence goes on along the minus strand of CBFGRJ010000084.1, from coordinate 10,072 downwards.
CTTCAAGAGCCGCGCAATCGTCGACTTGCTCGAGCCCACCGGACCGTGCAGCAAAATCACGCGACGCTCGGGCCCATAACCCTCGGCAGCCGCCTTCAGCACGTTCATCAGCCGCATCAGCGGGATATCCAGGCCGAACACCGCGTCTTTGCCGTCTTCGATTTCGTCGCGGAAGAAGTTGTAGCGGACCAGCTTCTTCTTGTTGTCGATGTATTCCTCGGTGCCATACGAAATGACCATGTCGTAGACCCGTTGGAACGCGTTGCGCGTCACCTGGGGACGTTGCCGCACGATCCGCAGGTAATCTTCGAAAGTGCCCTCCCACGAAAGGTCTTGATAGCGCGCCTTGTCTTGAAGGCTGGCAATGAAGCCAATCATGCTTCCCCCATCGCTCGCAGTCATGGCACCCGCTTTCGAATTGATTTCACTCATTCATCGACCTCTTCGGCAACGCCCTAGGCTACCATAGCTTTGTCTACCGAGCCTTTGGCGTCGGCCGTTTTACTTGATGCCTGCGTACGGGCGGCGCTCACAGCGGCTTACAGATTGAGCGGGCTTTGGGATTCAGGCCCTGCCATGTGGCCTCCTTCGTTTGCTGGCTGCGCGGGATTCGCAGGCGCCGGCACCCTTTTTCCAAACAGGATGCGCGGGGTCGCAGATCGCGCGAGTGACTGCGCGATTTATTCCCGAAAAAGTCGTGTTTCGCTCCGTTTCGCTGCCGGGTAGGCTGACCCGAACAAGGCGTTCCCGTTCGCCGGCTTTGGGGCCGACGCTGGGTAAGGCGCGTCGGGGGCACCCCTGGCCGTGTCGCGGACATCGATGTCACCTGCGCTCGTCCTGAGATCGCGTAACCTGAAGCCGTGGCAAATGTGAGCACGACCCGTATGGATCCGGACGCCGCCACAGGAGCTGCCGAGGCCGAGAACGCACCGAGCGGCGCCACGGAGCCGCGCAGCAATTGGCGAACGTCAGTCAACTTACCAGACGACATGCCGGTCGCATCGGCACCCGAGAAGCTGGATGACCCAGCGATGTTCGTCAATCGCGAGCTGTCCTGGTTGGAGTTCAACGCCCGTGTCGTGGCCGAAGCGGCGGATCCAGACGTCCCACTTTTCGAGCGTCTCAAGTTTCTCGCGATTTTCTCCACCAACCTCGACGAGTTCTTCATGGTGCGCGTGGCAGGCCTGCAAGCGCAGTTGTCCGGCGAGGTCGAAGAGGTGCCTCCAGACGGCAAGTCACCGGAACAGCAACTCGAAGAGATCAGCATTCGAGCTCACGAGCTGGTCGCCGAGCAATACCGGACCTTCAACGAATTGGTCCGCCCGGCTTTGCGCGAAGAAGGCATCGCTTTGGTGCACCCGGACGAGCTCGAAGAAGATGATCTGGCCGAGCTCGATCGACATTTCGAACGCAACATCTTCCCGGTTTTGACGCCGATCGCCATCGATCCGGTCCACCCGTTCCCCCACTTGCGCAACAAGGCCATCAATGTCGGAGTCATTTTCGATCACGACGGGCAAAGCGCCGAGCCTTCGTTCGGCCTGGTGCAAGTGCCGATGACTTTACCCCGCCTGATCCCCGTGCCGCTAGCTGGGCTCAGGCGCGCCTTCGTATTGCTCGAAGATCTGATCTTTCGCCACAAGAGCACGATCTTTCCGCAAATGCGCACGCGCGGTCAGTACGCCTTCCGCGTCACTCGCAACTTCGACATCGAGATCGACGACGAAGAGGCCGAAGATTTGCTGATCACGCTACAAGCCGAGCTCCGGCGCCGTGAGCGTGGCCATGCCGTGCGCATAGAGGTCAGCGGAGACGCCCCCGCCGAGTCGCTGGCTTGGCTCAGCCATGAGCTGGATCTCGACACGACACAAGACGTGTACAGCGTGGATGGGCCACTGTTTTTGGGTGACATGGTCCGGCTGACGCAAGGCGAAACGGGCAAGAAGCACAGGGACGACCCGTTCACTCCTCAATACGTGCCACCCTTTCGCGACTCGGAGAACTTCTTCGACACGATCCGCGCCGGGGACGTGCTGTTGCATCATCCATACGAATCCTTCGAAGCCGTCATCGATTTTCTGTCGCAAGCCGCCGAAGACCCGCAGGTGTTGGCCATCAAGCAAACGTTGTATCGTACAGGTGGCGAATCGCCGCTGGTTCGCGCGCTGCAGCGGGCCGCCGAATTGGGTAAGCAAGTCACGGCTTTGGTGGAGCTGAAAGCTCGCTTCGACGAAGAGAGCAACATTCAGTGGGCGCGCACCCTAGAACGCTCCGGCGTCAACGTGATGTATGGCCTACTCGGTTTCAAGACACACGCCAAGGTGCTGTTGGTGGTCCGCCAAGAACCGGACGGATTGCGCCGCTACGTGCATTTGGCGACCGGCAACTACAATCAACAAACAGCCAGGCTCTACGAAGACATTTCATTGTTTACCGCGCGTGAAGACTTCGGCGAAGACGCGACCGCGCTGTTCAATCTGCTCACCGGATACAGCGCACCGGAACGATGGCGCCGGTTGATTTTGGCGCCGCTCGGGCTGCACGAGGCCGTGCTGGGGTTGATCCATCGGGAAATCGAGCACAAACGCGCTGGGCGTCCCGCCGGCATCGTGGCCAAAATGAATGCGATCGTCGATGCCGACGTGATCACCGCATTGTACAGGGCAGCACAGGCCGGCGTCCCCATCGACTTATTGGTGCGTGGCATTTGCTGTCTGAGGCCGGGAGTCAAAGGCATCAGCGAGAAAATTCGGGTGCATGCCATCGTCGATCGCTATCTGGAGCATGCGCGCATTTTTCATTTCAAGAACGGCGGGCAAGACGAAGTCTTTTGCTCCAGCTCGGACTGGATGCCGCGCAACTTTCGGCGCCGCGTCGAAGTCATGTTTCCTATTTTGGACGAAGCGCTCAAGCGTCGCTTGATTGACGAAGTCTTGTTCTTGATGCGATCGGACAACGTCAAGGGCTGGGTACTGAAGCATGATGGCTCTTACAAGCGTGCCCGCAACGACGAGCCGCCCGTGCGCAGCCAGGCTCGCTTCATGGAGTTGGCTCGCGAACGCGCCCGAGAAGCCGAGCCACTGATGCTGAATACCAAACAATTCACCCCTGTCACCAAGGCGGATACTGCGCTCGACAAGCTGCGCACGCTGCGTCACAAACGCCGGCAGCGCAAGCGCCGCAGGTGATTGGGCCGGGCAAGGTCAGGGCTCACTCGGCACGAGGTCGAACGGCGTCGACGGTGCGCCGGTGTGCACAGCGCCATCGCCCACCCAATACACGTACCTGCTTTCCGGAACCTCGTCGAGCCAGACACTCAAGCGTAGCGTGGCGCCGGGCGCGGTGCGGAACGAAAAGCCGTCCAGATCGTCATTCGTATACGCCCAAAGCACCACGCTGCTTTCCAGGGCTTCGAAATAGTCACTGGATTCGAGGTCGTGCAGCGTCATCGCGAACGGGCTGCCGCGGTTGGGTTCCGCCGCGATCCACCAAGAACACCCGTAGCCCGTGAGCAGCGTGTCGCAGGTCAGGTCGATGCGGTAGTGTCCGCCGCGCTGGTATTCGACGAAGACCCCGACACCTTGGCCCGGCTCGCGACCCGCTAGTGCCGCGTCGCTGTCGATCCGCGACTCCGGTATCTCTTTGCGGGCTGCCGGGGGCTCATAGTACGCGATATCGTCGGAGCCACCGCAACCCAAGGTGGAAAAACCGACGAGCGCGCCAGCGAATGGTCTGCACCCCATGAGCACTCCTCAGCGGCGCTGGGCGGCGCGTGGCGCAACTCCCCTGACGTGTACCGGGGCTCGACTCGTCGATCGGGGCTTGACGGAGCGCTGCTGCACGGGTGCGACCGAGCGGCGCTCGACGTGCGGGACCACAGTAGCTCGGTCGCCACCAGCCCCACGAGCACGGCGGACGACGGGCGCTCCGCGGCGGCTCGAGCTCGTACTGGCATCGTCGCGCGCTGGGCTGCGCCGCGAGACGGCTTCTCGCTGATCGCGGCTCGGGGCCTGGGTCGAGCTGCTGGATGGTCGCTGCTGCGGCGGCGTGGCTCTGGGGCGCGGCAGGTCGCCGCGCGGCCGAGGCGGTTCGAGCCTGGCGGGCCAGGTCGAGTTGCGGTTCACCTGCACTCGCGGCCGCACGATTTCTCTGGGTTGAGCTGGCGGACGCACGGGACGGCTCACGCGTGCAGGAGTACTGCGGTCGACGCTGTTGACCCACGAGCCGTCGCTCGGCAGCCGCTGCGCCCGCGGTCGAGCGGCACGCGCCGGGACGGGCTGTGCCGGCACTCGATACTTCGGCGCCTGTGATTTCGGCACACCTGCTTGCCTGGGTGTCGGACCGTTCCGATGACCCGCGTGAGGGTAGCGATGCGTGTGCCGAGCCAGGTAACCCATGCGATGGCGATCGCGCAATCGATAGCGGTAGGGGTGACGCGCAAACACGTATCGCGTCGGACAGAAGCCCCAGACAGTGGTGACACCGAAACCGACGCCGACCGCGACACCGTCGACCCAAATGTAGCTCGGAGGCATCGGCGCCCAACCGAGATAGGTGACACCAGCGCCGGGAACGCGCCACACGACCCACGCCGGCGAATACCGGTACCCGGGCACCCAGGACCAGCCCACGCCCGGAATCCATACCCAGCGGCCGTAGTGAAACACCACGGGTCCAAACGCAAAATCGCTGACCCAAACCCAGTTGCCCGTCGTGTCGAGCGACCAGTGACCGTGACTCCAATACGGTGCGAAGTCGTCGCCCACGATCGCTCGAGAAGGCACCCAAACGAGCCCGTAACGCGTGTCGTTGTGCCACTCGCCGTACGGATCGAGCAACGGAGCGAACTCAGTGAGCGCGCGAGGATTCGCGTCGTCGGAATCCCAGTCCGCTTCCTCCACGTCGGCCCAACCGGCGTTGCCCTCATCGTCGTCGTGCAAGGCGTCGGTCTCGGACTCCGCTGCGAACGCAGCATCGTCGCCGAACCAGCCGTCGTCGGCAGGCTCACCAGCGCGGGTAGGCAGCGAGGTCACCAGCATGGCCAACGAAACGGCCAGAGCGAGCAGTGCACGATCGAGAGCCATGCGACAAGCATGAGCCCGGGTAGCGCGCATCGCAAGCGTGAGCGACGTCATCGGCTCGTCTGCGAGAACGATTGAAAACTTCGATCGATTCATTGTGTCGAGTTGTGTCCGCTTCCTACACTCATGTTTCTGACTACACTTCAGCGCCATGCTCGATTTCGACAGCGCACTAGACGCAATACTGAACACGGCGCTGCCGAGCGCACAGGAGCGCGTACCCCTGAGCGCGGCCCTGGGGCGTTTCTTGTGCCGCCCGCTGATTGCCACGCGGCCCATACCCGAATTCGACTACTCGGCGATGGATGGCTACGCACTGTGCACGCGCGATCTGAACACCGAGCACCCTGTGCTCCCCATCAAGGGCGTCAGTGCCGCCGGCTCGCCTTTGGGAAAGCTCGAACCAGGCACTACCATGCGCATTTTCACCGGCGCACCCATACCAGAAAGTGCCGACAGCGTGGCGATGCAAGAGAACGTGGAGAGCGAAGCAGGCGTGGCACGTTTCACGAAGCCCCCGCGACCGGGCGACAACGTAAGGCGGCGCGGAGAAGACCTCGAAACGGGTGAGCAAGCGCTCGCTGCGGGTGTCGAGCTCAATGCTTTTCATTTGGGCCTCGCCGCCGCGCTGGACTACGCCGAGCTGGTCGTTGCAAAGAAGCCAAGAGTCGGCGTGCTGTGCACCGGCGACGAGCTACGGCCACCCGGGAGCGCTGCTCGCCCGGGCAGCATTCCGAACAGCAACGGCGTCGCGCTGACAGCCATGATTCAGAGCGCTGGTGGCGTTCCCCAACTCTTGCCAACCACCTCGGACGCGCTTCAAGCGACGCGCACTTCGATCGCCGAGGGGCTCGAGCGCTCGGACGTGCTGGTTACGGTAGGAGGAGTGAGCGTTGGCGATCGTGACATCGTGCGGGAGGCCCTCGAATCTTTGGGCGTCGAAACGGTGTTTCACAAGGTGGCCATCAAGCCAGGCAAACCGCTGTACTTCGGCACATTCGGCGACAAGCGCATCTTGGGACTGCCTGGCAACCCCGCGTCCGCACAGATTACCTTCGCCTTGTTCGGTCTGCCTCTGCTGCGCGCACTGCAGGGCAAAGCCGATCCTCGGCCAGCGCGTGTGCAGGCTCGCCTGACGCGCCCCATCGAGCAGAAGCCCGGGCGTCGCGGATTTTACCGCGCCAAGCTGGAGGGCGAGCTGGTGACCCCATTGGACAACCAGGCCTCCGGCGCCACCACGGCCATGGCCTGGGCCGACGCGCTCGTGATCCTTGCCGAGACGGTGGGTCATCGAAATGCGGGGGACGTGGTCGAAGCAATCCCCTTCTCGGAGCTCTAATGCGCGTCATGATCGGAATCTTCGTGGGGGGACAGGCCAAAAGGATGGGTGGCATAGCCAAGGGGTTACTTCGTGCGCCGAGTACGCCAAACCCACAGACGCTGGTCGAACGGCTGAGCACCACCTGCGCCGAAGCCCTTCCTCACGCGTCGCTGGTGTTGGTGGGCCAGCACCCAGCGTACACACATCTACGCCTCGACCAGCTCCCCGACGCCTCGATCGGGGCGGGGCCACTTGCCGGGCTTGCTGCCCTGTGTGGCGCGGCACGCGCAGCAGGCATAGCGCAAGCCATTGCGCTCGCCTGCGACATGCCCTATCTCGAGCCCCCGCTCGTCCAGCGCCTAGCCGCGCATGCGCCGGACGCGCCGCTCGTGGCTCCGCGTCTCGACGGCCGCTGGCAACCGTTTTTTGCTCGTTACCACTCCGAATCGGTAGAGGCACTGGTCAACGCGCGACTGCAATCCGGAAAGCTCAGCCTGCAAGGGCTGCTCACCGAAATCGGCGCACACATCTTTCCGCTCGCGCCAGGCGAAGAGCATCAGCTCCGCGATTGGGACACGCCCGAAGACATTTCGCCCGCGCCTTAGCTCTCTGCCGCTTGCATCGGCTCGGCTTCACCCGTTGCGTGCAACACCATCGTCAAAGGGTGGAGACCACGTTCACGTTCAAGTCCAAGTCAACGTTCAGGTCAACGTCAGCTATAGGGAGTTTGAGTCATCGACGCTCGTGTGCGGCCTTCTGAAAAAACACTAACCGCAAAAACACAGAATTCGGCAAAACCGCACTCCCCACTCTGCATGCTCAGTCGTGAATGCTCGCGGGAGGGACGCGAGATTCGAGCTATTTGTTTCTTTGCGTGTTTCGCGGTTTTGCGGTTCATTTGAAAAATCTCATCAGCGATTAGCGCCTACGGAGCACGCAAAGCTCCGACGCACCCAAGCGTGCATTCCCCCAATCCTTGGAGAGCTTGGCGCTCTTCGTGTCTTGGCGGTTTTCGGGCGTCTCGAACCGGATCAGCCTGTCAGAGCCAAAACCCTCGCACACTCCTGCGGGCTGAGCCTACCGGGCCTACCGGGATAGGCCGCTAGCTCGCGACGATGTTACTTGGGGAGCAACTCCTCGATGGCGGCGTACCACCGGTCCGCCATGAAGGCGTAACCGGCGGCATTCGGGTGCACGTTGTCCGAGTCCAACATCGCGGACGGTTCGAAGCCGGTATACATGTCGACCAGGGCGATGTGCTTGCCGGCAGAGGCGCGCTCTTGCACGAGATCAGGAATCGCCTCGTTGTATGCCCGCGTGATGGCGTTGTCGCCGTAGCCCAGCGGGATGATCTGAGCCACCACCACGTATGCATCGGGCGCGTTGCTGGTGAGCTGGTCGAGAAAGCCCGACAGGTCGCTCGTCATCTCGCTCGCGTTGAGGGTGCTTTGGTCGTTGGTGCCGATGTGCAGCAAGATGATGTGGGGAATGCCTCCGCTTGCGCTATCGAAACCCGGGCTCGGGATGACAGTCGCGATCCCGGCGTTCCCACCACTGTATGGAGTGACGCGCGAGATACCCCACCCACTGTGCCCTTGATTCTTCTGAGGGAATGGTTCTCCCGAGACAGTGGCCGGGCCATTCGACAGCGAGCCGGTGAAGGTAATCTTCTGTCCGGCCGCCACCGCCTTGGCGAACAGCGGTCCGCGATAGCCGGCGTTCGCAGTGTCGCCCACGCCAAAGGTGATCGAATCGCCGAGCGGCATGATCTTGCAAGGGTCGCCATTCGTGGGACAGGGTTGGTAGTCCCCGCCGCCGTCCGTCCCACCCGTGCCGCCCGTGACGCCGCCGCCACCGTCGGTGCCCATGCCGCCGCTTCCCGCGCCGCCGGAGCCGGCAGTACCAGCAACGCCACCACTACCCATCATACCGGTCCCACCCAGGGTGCTGGTCCCGACCATGCCGCCGGCACCGACCATGCCGGTGTCGACGCTGCTGCCGGTAGGGCCGCCTGTTCCCGAGGTGGTGGTGCTCGTGACCGATGAAGCTGAGACAGAGGTGACGACAGTATCGGTCGCGCTGCCGCCCCCGAACCCACCTCCCATTCCGGAATCGGTTCCACTCGCGCTACTGGCGGCACTCGTACTGACAGGCCCGCCGGTCGAGCTTGCGCTGTTCGTCGCCGCAGTGCTCGCATCGTCCGAGCACGCCACGCTGCCCAGCATGGTCAAAGCAAGGACCGACGCGACCCGCGCGAGGCGGCGTCGCCATGGCTCACTCAGGACTGCCCAGTTTGGTGCGTGTACTTGGCTCATACTTGGCTCAGGCCGATCATCGACGAATCCGTGGGGCCCTATTCCCGTACCCTTCAGTTCTGATCTCGAAACGCGGACGCGTTCTCGACTCGTCTGACTCTGCCGGCAACGCTGGGGCAGTCGGCTCGAAGCACCGAGCGATGAAGGCCGTGTGCACGCGCGTACAAGACGGCAACAGACCTTGGGCGTACGAAACTCTCGAGAGGAGCGCGAAGCGCTCGCACCAAGGAGGAGGTTCGTTCATGTTCAACTCACAAGCCACGGTACGCATCCTAACGGTTCTTCTTGGCCCGCTCTCGGCTTCTGATGCGCTGGGCGCTGGGGTCGTTAGAAGTATCCTGACCACACGGCCCCCACGCCTTGCCGCCAGAGCACGGGTGTCAACATGGAATCAGAAGCTGCCTTCGCTTCGTGAGGTTCGCTGAAGTCGCTGAAGTCACCGAGGCCGCCGTAGTGCAGGAGCACGGGCATCGCGAAACCCGACAGAGCGCCGATCGCTGCGCCGGCAATCACGTCGGTCGCGTAGTGACGATCGGCCACGATTCTCGCGAACCCGTTGACCACCGCCATACCGGTGGTGGCGGCGCAGACCGCCACGTCGGGCCCGCCGCCGCCATAGAGGGGCAAGTTGGAATGGTGCACACAGGCAAGGCTGGCTCCCATGAACGCTGCCGAAGCGTGCCCGCTGGGGAAGCTGGCATTGGTGCCACCGAAGCAGTGGTCGTCGTACGTTGCATCGGACGAGCAGGGCCCCACGTCGGGGCGCTCGCGAGCCACGAAACGATGCCCCGAGCGCGTCAAGAGCGCGTTCACCGCTGCCGACTGCAGATTGATCGCCGTCAGCTGCCAGGCCACGTCGACGTTCCAATGGTCGCTGAACAACGGCACGAGCGCTGATTCGACGAATGGCGTCAGCAACGGTACGTACCAGAACACGTCGCTGACCACGCCGGCCTTGTTTCGAGTGTCACGCGAGCCGCCAACCAACGCTTCACGCACTGGGCGATCGAACAAGATGGGGCCGGTCCACTTTGGCTCGAGAGGCGGCTCGGTATAGAAATGAACGACCAGATACGCCGCCCCTAGTGCCGCGCTGGTCAAATAGTCCACGAGCTCGAAGCGCCGCCACTGCTTCTGATAGACCAAGCGGTGAGCGGGCTCGTCGAGCTCACGAGTAGGCGCGGCAGGACCCGCTTGAGCCTCGGCCTGGGCGTTCGGCGTGAGGAGCATCGAGCTCAGCAGCAGGGCCCACGCCCATGATGGCGCACGTTCGTTGATCACGCGCGGGCCTTAGTACAGTGGCCCGGGCAACGCACATGCCGTGTTCCTTATTCCTTGTTCTAGTTCTGATTCCG